>JAJZVR010000214.1 GCA_021847065.1 Planctomycetota bacterium
TGGCCGTTATCATGGTCATCGGAAATACCGACCATATCAGCGCGAGTTTATTCGCCGGTGGACAAACCATGTCCGGTGTGCTGGCCAATGAATTCATGGAAGCGGATCATCCGATATATTTAAGCGCCATGTTTTATGTCGCCCTGGTGCTGATGTTGAGTTCTCTGGTGACCAACGTCATCGCCCGTGGGCTGCTGGCAAAAATTCAAAGGGAACGCAGTGCGGCATAATCCGCAAATACTGGAAGGATGATATGTATGAGCACAAATCAAACAGCTCCGCCGGAAAACCCGTTTGTCGGGCGCCGCCCGGGACGCCTCTGGATCAGTCGGGGGGTCATGGCGCTTTGCACGCTTTCAACAGGCGTGGCACTGGCGGTTTTGTTTGTGGTGCTGGCGTATATCGGTATACGCGGCATTGAATATATGACACCGGCCTTTTTCACCAATTTGCCGCTGCAATCGCCGGAAGGTATGAGAAACTGCATCATCGGCACGATTATTCTCGTAGGACTTGCCAGCGTGCTGGGTGTCCCGCTTGGCATGTTGTGCGGCATTTATATGGCGGAATATGCCGGCAAGGGCTGGTTTACCTATCTGGCCCAACTGGTCATGGATTTGCTGGCCGGCACGCCGACAATCCTACTGGGTGTCATCGCCTGGCAACTGGTCGTGGTTCCCATGCACGAGCAATCCGGATGGTCGGGAGCTTTGGCTCTGGCGTTTATCATGGTTCCCATTGTTGCTCGGGCTTCCGAAGAAATGTTGCGCCTTGTGCCGCACCCGCACCGCGAAGCCTCGGCGGGATTGGGGGCATCCAAAACGCAAACACTTTTTATGGTCATTCTGCCCGCCGCAAAAGCTGGTATTACAACCGGCATCATGCTGGCGATTGCCCGTGTCGCGGGCGAAACGGCACCGTTGCTTTTTACCGCGTTGGGAAATGATCAGGCGGTCTATAACCCCAGTCAGCCCTATCCATCGCTGACGTTAAAAATATGGCAGTACTCCCAGTCCGCTGAGCTGTCCTGGCGGCATCAGGCCTGGACTGCCGTGCTCGTGCTGGTCACAATGGTGCTGGTATTTACCGCCGCTGTGCGTTTTACCGTCCGGGGCCGCAAGATCAATGTCGTCTGACAGGTCCCCTATTTGTTCCACCGTTGCAGCACCTTGGCTCCGATTTGTCGGGCTTGGCGAAAGCGCTTCAATGTGACGGTACGATTCACCACATACTGTTTACCGTTAATTGTTATGCGGTGGGGCTGACGACCTTGGGGCAGCGGTTCGATGTTGATCCAGTCAAGGAGCATTTTCTTCAACCCGGGCGAGGGTGGCATATTCCATAATTCGTGCAGAATGGAGAGTTCCACTGTTACGCTCTGATCCATCAACAGTCGGTGTACCAGCCAAACGCGTTCCGCGCCGTGCAATTTTGGCGCAATAACCACGGCTCGTAATCGCTGGGCCGGCCTTTGTGACATCGTCAGTCGCATGAGTTCCACATCCTGTCTGCGGAATCGCGCCCAGTTAAACATGGCTCGACTTTGTTGCGGCGGAAGTTGTGCAATAAGGTAAATCCAGCGCGACATCGCCGCGTTAAAATTCATGATCTGCAACAATTGCTTCTGCCATGGCATCGCCGACGCCACCTTAATGACCGTGCGGTACTCTGCCGCCAGTGCGGCTTTCACCGGTTTTGCTGAAGCGTGATGGCTTTCCAGATTGGCCATGGCCCGGGAAAAACCCCGCATTCCGGCGCGTAGCGCCGCCATATCGGCTTTGGAGCTTTCATGCTGCACCGGTGCTGCCGCAGTGGAAGGGGCGACAGTTTTTTCCATCGACACGGCATTTCCCGCCTTGGCTGGAGCGATTGCTGTGGGCTTCCAATGCGCCAGTAACGTCGCGGCAAATCTCCGCTTATCGGTCAAATCGGTTTGCCGGTTCATTCGATATAGTGCCGGCACGGAATTGACCGCCTCACGACCAAATAGAAACAGTTTCCATTGGCGGTGATTTCCACCCCCCCCCAGATGTTTCTCTGTTGCCCAGCGCCGGAGAATCACCATGTCCGCGGCCGTCGGCTGCCGTTGAAACAGTGCCGCCATGACCGAAAACCGCACCCAAAAAATGTGATCATTCAACAATCGCTCCATGATTGCATCGGCAAATGGTCCGGGCAAGGTCGCCAGAGAGCGTATGGCCGCAACGCGATGGATAGACCATCGTGAAAATGCCTTGTTGACAACAGATAAATGGGTGTCCCTCAGGCCCCAGTTGAACATGGCCACGCGCTGATTGCGCGGAAATGTCATCACCGCCGCCGCCCATCGCCCGAGTTGCGCATTGTACTGCAGCGCATCACATAACAGTGTCGGGTTCTGGCGACCGTCCAAGGCCGCATAGTCACTTAGTTGCCCCAATTCTCCGGCCAGCGCCTGCTCAATAACGGCGGTTCGCGTTATCCGGCCGGTACCCGGTGGTACCGCATGATTCAACGCTTTTTGATACGTGGCAACTGCGGAATCCGGCAGGCTGTATACCGTGCGCATAACGGGCCACAGCCAAAGGGCCAGTATCACCAGCACAATGGGTATAATCACCATCGCCGCGGATAACACCCAGGATTTTTCTTCCTCGATTCGACGCATTGTCACTCCGTCGACATAAGCAATGCCGTTACTTGGTAGATTCCGCCATTGCTAAAACAATTTTCCAATATTCCTCCGGCACCGGCATAACCGACAGTCGCCCCAATCGTGGCAGCTCCCACTGTGCCAGTCGCGGTTGCGCTTTCACGGTGGCCAGCGTGACCGCAGAGCTCAGTTTTGCACCGGCCCTGATATCCACTACCGCCTGTTTGTCGCTGCCTCCATCCGGGTCGGCGTATGCATCGGACACGGCTGTAGCCAATCCCACGATGGCTTTTTCCGCCCCGGTATGATAAATCATCAGGCTATCGTTCTTTTTTATCTGTCGCAGATATTTCAGCGCCAGATTATTGTTGACGCCGTTCCAGATGGTTTTGCCGTCGCGCACAAGATCATCAAAGCTGTAATCATCGGGTTCGGTTTTCACAAGCCACTTGGCCATGGATTTGCTCCTTGCACTTATAAATTACAATTAAATTTACCACGCCACCGGCGGTGCCCCCGCGCGATGAAAGGCAATGCTCACGGCTCTATCGACGGCGGTTTGGGTGCCTGCGGATTGGTATTGGCGGATGGACCATCGCGCGGCGGCCGATTTTGTCCCTGGCGCTGCTGGGAGCCGCGATTGCCACGATTTTTGCCGTTGCCGCCGGCAGTGTTGTTGGCATTGTTGCGTTGCGGCGGACCTCCGGCGTTCCGCGAGTCTCGACGTGGTTGACTTTGCGGTGTGCTATTTTGTGGCCTGGCAACAGGGCGACCGGGGCCTTGGTCCGGTGGCTTGCGGGTTTCCGGGCTGCGGCGCGGCAATTCCGGGGCGGCAGTCTGTCCATCACCGGGAAACTGCATCGCCCGCCCACTGGAATTCAGGGGCTTGGCGAGATCAAAGGCCTCAATACTCTCCATCGGCACCGCCGCCTGATTGCCGTTGTCATATTCCAGCAACACCAATTGGGTAAGAATTTGTCCGTCCAGCACCCATGCTTCCCCATCAGCGGTGCGAACGCGCGAATGTTTCCGGGGCAAACGTTTGCGCAAATCCTCATAGGTTTCATCTTCATAACGCAGGCAACACATTAGTCGTCCGCAGCGGCCACTGATTTTCGCGGGATCCAGTGTGGCTTTCTGCACTTTAGCGGCGCGCATGGAAATGGGTGTAAGCACTTTGAGAAATTGCTTGCAGCAACAATGCTGGCCGCACTTTTCATAATCCGCCACGAGTCGGGCCTCATCGCGTGCGCCCACCTGCCGCAGATCAATGCGCGCATGAAGCTGATGCGCCATATCCCGCACCAGAGACCGGAAATCCACCCGATGCTCACTGATAAAGTAAAAAATAACCTTTTCGCCGCCAAGCAGAAATTCCACATCCACTATTTTCATCGGCACGCGGTGTACTTCCACCATGCTGCGGGAGATTTTCAGGTATTCACCGCGCTGACTGTCCAGTCGCTGCTGTTCGGCAATATCTTGCGCTGTGGCCACGCGCAGAACCCGGCCACTGTCAGAAAATGGAAAATCTTTGCCACCGGATTGATCAATGTAATCCAGAAGTCTGTCGCGCGTGATGGATTTGTTGCAGCCGCCGTTACCGCATACCGTTGTCAACATCTCCGCCATCTCCACGCCCCGGTTCGTGCGTACCACCATGCGTGACCCGCACCCCACCTTCTCCTTGACCTCACTTTGAAATTCACCGATCAGTTTCAGGTAGCCATAACGTACAACCATTGTTTTTGGTGGCGGCGGGGGGGGAACCACCGGATCCAACGGCATAATTTCCAGCGAAATCGGCATAGCTTTTCGTCCGATCAAACGGCCACATGGCGGACTAAACAAAATCCATCTATGCGTATTGTAATGACCTTCATGCCGGATGAAAACCGGACGTGAAAACTCGGCACGTTCATCCGCCGGTGGGCAGCTTTTCTCGCGCTGCAATGGCTGAATGTGCTGCCGTATTTCCAATATTGCGCGCGTAATGATGAAACGTGCTGGTAAGTTGCCGGGTGATCGGTCCGACTTTGCCATCGCCGATCATGCGTTTATCCACACTGGTAACCGGTACGACTTCCGCACCGGTACCGGTGAGGAAACATTCATCGGCGGTGTATAAATCATAGCGGGTCAGATTGGATTGCCGCGTTGGAATTCCCGCGGCCACGGCGAGTTCGAGCACCACTTCCCGCGTGATGCCCAGCAGTATGCCGCTTTCTTCCGCGGGTGTCAGCAAGTGGCCGTCCCGGACAATAAAAATATTATCCGCGGTGCATTCGCAGATAAATCCCATCGGATTGAGCATGACCGCCTCGGGCACACCGGCGTCAATGGCTTCCCATTTGGCCATGATGTTATTGAGATAATTCAGGCTTTTAATTTTAGGTGATAACGCGGCGGCGGCGATACGCGGGGTACTGGCGGTGATAATGGCCATGCCGTTCCGGTAGGTCTCCTCGGAATACATCTTGATGGAATCGGCAATGATAAAAATAGAAGGTTTGCTGCATGTGGCCGGTGATATGCCCAGTGCCCCGATTCCGCGTGTTACCAGCAGGCGGATATAGGAATCGGTAAGTTTGTTGGCCTGGAGCGTGGCGGCCACCGCTTCACCCATATCATGCTGTGAAAGCGGAATTTCCAGGCGAATGGCTTTGGCCGAGTTGTAGAGCCGCTTAAGATGATCGGCCATGCGGAAAACGCGTCCATTGTATTGTCGCAGGCCCTCAAATACGCCATCCCCATAAAGCAGCCCATGGTCAAAGACACTCACCGCCGCCTGTTCCATGGGAACCAGCCGACCATCCATCCACACCGTTTTGCTCATAACCGAACCGCCTGTTCATAACTGATACAGAATCAAGCATTTTAATCGCAGGAGCCAACAGAAGCAAAAAGGCAGGAATTTCCAGCAGATGGCCGGGCCTGTGACAGTTTCTGCAGCGTAACGGCGATTCAGTTAATGGGGAATTTAAGGTTTCACTATTTCACGGATCATGGATCAATACCGTTCGGTCATGGATTGGCCCTCTGGTTCATCTTGGCGCGCCGGCGGAGTCGCGGAGGAGGAATTGCGGGTTGCGGGCGTCTGGGTTGCGTGGGAGGCAGGCAAGATACCTGCGTTACGGAACTGTACCGCAGGCGTCTCGCCTGCTTTTGTTGCAGACAAGATGTCTGCGTTACCAACCCGTACCGCAGGCGTCCCGCCTGCTTTTGCGGACAAGATGTCCGCGTTACGGTCTGTCCAGACCGCATTGGGGGCAGGCAGGATGTCTGCGTTACGGGGTTATATGCTCCAGCGGATCGTGAACTGCGGGTGGCACTGGTGCTGTTGTTGCAATTGCTTTCCAGCGATTCATGGTGGAACGTCTCCAGCAAACGACAGGGAGAAGTATACCATAATAATAGTAATGAAAATGATTACACTACTAAATTCAATAATTCCGCAATCATGAATTACACCGGGCGGCGGCGGAAATGTAACGGTGGTGCCGGGCCGATGCCGGGACGCCGGGGATATCCGGGGGCATAGCAAATGCCGTGCCGATTAAATCGACAGGCCTCGCGCCGGGATCGCAACTCGGCGATTACTTGGACAGGCTACTCGAGAAAAATCTTTGTCCCGGCGGGGGAAGGAACTTCCCCTCAAGCTTCCCCGGCCTCGCCGCGTTGCTGCCAGCCAGATTCTAAATGCCATTATAAATATTATGGCGATATTTTTGTAGGATGGTAGCGGAGGATCAGGTCGAATGCTGGATATTTACGCGTTCTGCCGGGTACCTGGGCAGGCCAACGAATATCGCGGCATATACGTAAAATTACGTATTGCCAAATTTAAAAAATAGAGGATAAATTGGTTATATATCAGTCGCATGTTGCGGTAGAATGAACATGCTGGCTGCTTCGGCGGCCCAAAAACGCGGCGGTGGCACGGTGAAACTGTGCCGCGGAAAAACACTGAACATCCGGCGTGCCATCAGGGCAACCGCGGCATAAGCGCCGTCTGTGTATCAAGTATGAGAGACGTGTCAATATGAGCATGCTTGCATCTGATGATCTCTTTTCAATTCTCGATATTGTCGCCGCCTTGGGGGCACCGCGGAACCGCGAGGACCTCGCCCGTGTCGTAATTCCGCAGCTCGGCAAACTCGTGGGATCCGATATCACTTCCTACAATGAGGTTAATCCGGTAACGCGCGAGGTTGTCGGTTTTATTGATCCGTCCGAATATAATCTCACAATGTTGGCGGCTTCGCTGGAACGCTTTATGCATGACCACCCGGTCATCATGCACCATCAGGCGACCGGCCACGGCGAAGCTTTGCGCATCAGTGATTTTATTTCCCAGCGGGAGTTGCATGACACCGGCTTGTATCAGGAACTTTATCGTCCCATGGGCGTCGAGTTCCAGATCAGCC
>JAJZVR010000215.1 GCA_021847065.1 Planctomycetota bacterium
GTTACGGATGTTGCGGTCATCGTGTCATCCATCACCTGATCGCCGGCTATCTCGCCGGCAGTTGAACAACCGCAGATATACGCCAGCGGGTAAAGTTTTTTGAGTTCGGCGAACCGGGCCGGTTGTTTCATCAGGGCCGGCGAACCAAATACCAGCACCAGATTTGCCTGTGCGGCGAAGCCATTGCATGTTACCTGATTTTTCCAGCCGGTTTTATCGGTCCACATTGTCCGTGATACTTTCATCGATTCACCGCATCCTTTTATGCCTGGTTCAATACCAATAGCGCTGTTTGCAACGCTTGGTGCACACCGACGGCATGATAATTTGCGCCAACTCGGTGCATCACAACTCTTGTGTTATCGGCTTTCTGTCACCCCAACCGTAAGAGAAACCACGATGCGAAGCTTTTTAATCTCGATTGCCCCCATCTCATGTGTCCAGATATAGCGATATGTTATGCCGTTACTTCGCCCCGCCGGTTGAATGGCCAACTGCGAGCTCAGAATAATGTCCGATAAAATTCACACAAAATGTAAGTTATCCTGAAATGCGTCCCGCTACCCGTCACAGTTGCCCAAAATGTACCCTTTGGATTTTATTGTCAACTGCGTATTGGTTAATCTCCGTAATCAATGCGGAATCACATAATCCATCTAATTCCGATTGTCGTTGCGTTGTTAATCGCGTGCTGCCGGTATCCAGATCAGTACAATACCCCGGATGAACCATTACTTCTCCGGTACCTGCGGGCAATTGTGCCAGCAGACACCTCCAAACGGCTGCGGAGAATTTTCCCGTGGCCGCCAGACCAAAAAACCAGTCTGTGCTACGCAAGTTTGATCCCGCACATTGTCGTTTCAGTTTTCGGGCCAGAAATCGCAGCGCCCGATATCCCGCTGATAACTTCGGCGTTCCGCTGATGGAAATTTCATCAGCGCAGCGGATGCGGGAAATATGATATTGCCGGGCCAGGTCGGTGGCGATTTGCGATAATGCCGGCCAATGATGAATATGTTTATGCGAATCCAGATGCGTGGGACGCACAGCTCGCTTTAACGCATATTCAATTTGAGCGGCCCATTCCGCTTTGGCTTCGTCCAGTGCTTTACGATTCAATTCAATGCGATTGAGCAACTGCCAGATTTTGCGCGGAAACTGGTTATCGCCGCTGACCAGATATCGCAGTTTCCCGGATCGAGGCGTTCCCTGCGTGAGACACAAATGAATCCCAACACCCAGGCTGGGATTATTTTGTGATATTTCCAATGCTCGGTCACAATCCGGCATGGTCGCCATCAGCGTGGTACTCGTGAGAATACCCGCCCGATGCGCATGCAGAATTCCGTCCGTTACCGATCGGGAAAATCCGAAATCATCCGCATTGATAATCAGTCGTTTGATCACGACGCCAATATGCCGGGAAACTCACCATCTGGCAACTGGCCGATAAATTCTTACCCGCAAAAGTTTTACGCCCCAGTGCTGGGCACTCCAGAACGTAGGCGCCAGAACGTCCAGTCGATAGCCGTGAATCGCCTCACCCCGATCCAGTACGGGAACCGGGTGGTCGTAGTCATAACCCGGTACGCGCACCATGCAATGAAAAGGTATTAACCGCGTATCGGCAGCCACGAGATGACCATCATTGGTCCATACACTGGCTCCGGATGCTGTAGTGGTGCCGGGGTATGGCCAGCAGCACTTTCGATCCGGTGCGTAACTGGTAACCCGCAAAATCAAGGTCTTCCAATACACATAACGATGCCCATGGAACCAGTATGAATCAACGTGTCGGACCAGGGGCCGGGCAATCGTTCGCTGACGAACCAGCGGCTTGCGTTCGATCTGTGGCTGTGCCTGATGCGACGAGACAAACGGCGTAACAGTTCGGCTTGCCGCCTCTGGAGCGATATGAATGATCGCATTGGTTTTGACAACGGCGGGGTTAGGTGTAGTACCGATGGCCATTTCTGCCCTCGGGGGCACCAGCGCCCAAAGATGCGGCACCCGGCTAAGCCGCCATGCCAGGGTAATAGCTAACAGGACCCCTACCATAATCATTAATAGAACTGCGAGTTCCCAATTCTCGCCTTTGGTCAATGGTCTTGAATGACGCATGCAATATCTCCAGAATAAGCGGTCTTTACTGCATCCTTGCGGAATAACACTTCAAGAAGTTATCCCTTGTTCAACCACCCGCGTGGGGTCAAACTCTCAGGTGCGCACGCCATCCTGACGAAACGCGACGATCTCCAAAACAACGCCGAAGCTAAAATGCCATTCCCTCGAAACAATCGGGCCGACACTCTTCAGCAACACTAAATCCAAACCTGCATATTGCCATCCCCGTTTGAGCGGGCACGGCTTTTACAGGCGTATAGGCTTAAAAGCCTGATAAACGCTCCAGCCTTGTCAGCTTCCACACGCGGCTCGGTAAGCATTAAGACAGAATCCAGAAGTCTGTCCGTCGCGTGCGGTCTCTCTGGCCAACATGAGTATTTTATTCCATTAAATACTGAAAGCAAAGAAAAATAGAGGAAATATCGGGTTATAAGACCACAATTTTCCTATATACGGATTCATGTGATGCAATAATAAATTATTAGAACCGAGAATACGAAAATAGAAGATAATCGGGATTTTTGTTGACTTAATTAATTTCAATGCGTAAACTATTCTTAGAAGGGAAACAAAGCGGTTATCGCAATCGATTGCGGTGATCTGCGTTGTTTCAGTTGTCCTTGGTACTTACCAACAAGGAGTACAACATGCTGCTTACCGATAGATCCCAAAAAAATTCGACACGTATCATTAGGACCGCCAAAGTTTTGGCCATCGTTGCCGCTGCTGCATTAACGTTGGGTTTTGCGCGCCCCGCCCAGGCGCGGGTCGGAATCAGTTTCGGTATCGGAATTGGTTTGCCGGTATTCTGTCCGCAGCCAATTTTCTGCCCGCCACCAGTATATTGTCCCCCACCGGCCGTTTATGTGCCGCCACCAGTGGTATACACGCCGCCGGCAACTGTGTATTCCGGCCCACAGACGATATATGCGCAGGCTCCCAATATGGCCAATGTGCAGGCCCCGAACATGGCCGGTGCCCAAGCGCCGAATATGGCTGGGGCGCAAGCCCCTGTTCTGAATGCTGCACCGCCCGTGTATTACACGCCGCCCTCCTATTACGTTCCACCACCGGTGGTTTACAGCCCACCACCGGTTTATTACGCTCCGCCGACATATTACCCGCCCGCATATTATGCGCCGCAATATAACTATGGGCCGTCGCTATATTTTTCCGCCGGATGCTTCCGGCCTTGGGCGTTCTATCATCCTTACTACCATCCCTTTTTCCGTCCCTATGGTGGGTTTCGTGACGGGAATTTCGATCATGACGGATGGGGACACCGTGGACGGCGGTAACGCACTGGACACTTACCAAACAACGCAGGCTTGGCTCGGGGTTTAGGATCACCCCGGGCCTTTTTTCTGATCCGGCTTCACAGTTCATCGCTGCATCCAGCGCTAAAGCGAGACATTGGCTAGGATCGCGATTGGCCGGAAATGCCCCGGATGCAAGGACGCAGGGCCGAAACGACCTTGGAAGGTCTTTGAGGCCCGAGGACGCGGCAGTCCCGGCGCGCCGGATTCCGGCCAACCCTTCAGGGCGAAGGCGGCCCGCCGCAGTCGCCGCCCGGCCAATGTCGCGCTGCAGTGCCAACCGTTCTCCCATCTTCTTGTCGGCTGCGGTATCATACGTTCGATTTTTCAGGAGTGGCTTATGGCTGGTTCAGGTTCTTCCAGTGTTCCGGGACAACTATCGTTAAGTTTTGCCGCCGGTTCTGTGGGAGCCATTGTCAATATGCTCGCGGCCTGGATGATGGCGCGCATGGGATTGTTTCATCTTCTGGGCTGTGATATTTCCATCAACGCCACCAAGCAATGGATTTATTCACGCCTGGTCTGGGGTGGAATTTTTGGACTGTTTCTGGTTCTACCGATCATGACCAATTCGGTATTGAAACGTGGATTAATCCTTGGTTTGATCCCGGCGGCCTTCCAACTGTTTGTGGTGTTTCCGATTTTTCTCAATCAGCGCATCATGGGATTAAACCATGGCTTAACCACACCACTATTTGTTGTTTTCTTGAATCTGCTGTGGGGCGTGGCCGCCGTCGGCTGGCTGAAGATGACGGAATAATCCCGCTCTGCCACAGCGCTGCGGAAACGTCCATTACTTTTCCTGCCGAAAGCGGTTAAAATATGGCCATGGAACTTTGCGTTAACGGCGAAAAACTTCTATTGCCCGACGGGGCTACCATTCAGGCCGTGCTGGATCACTTTAAACTCCAGCCCGTGCGGGTGGCGGTCGAATTGAATCGCGATATTGTTCCCAAAAAATCCTACAGCAATACCAGCCTGAAATCAGGCGATACTCTGGAAATTGTTACATTTGTCGGTGGGGGTTAAACAGGAAGAACGATGACATCCATGCACTTGAAAATAGGGCCCTACGAATTGCAATCCCGGCTTATTGTCGGCACGGGAAAATATTCCTCACTTGAACTCATGCAGCAATGCCACCAGGAAAGCGGTGCGGAGGTCGTCACAGTGGCGGTGCGCCGCGAGCGACTTGTGGATAAGAACTCTGGCCGCAATATTCTGGATTTTATAGATCCCAAAAAATATATTCTCCTGCCCAACACCGCCGGCTGCTTTAATGCGCAGGAAGTTGTGCGCGTGGCAAAATTAGGCCGGGAAATGCTGACCGGTTCAGGCTATCGTGGTGCGGATTGGGTAAAACTGGAATGTCTGGGAGACACCAAAACACTTCTCCCCGAACCCGTCGGCACACTGGAAGCATTGAAAATACTCGTCCAGGACGGCTTTCAGGTTCTGGTATATTGCTCCGATGATGTCATGCTGTGCAAACGCATCAAAGAATCCGGCGCGGCGGCGGTTATGCCGGCAGGCTCTCCGATCGGCTCGGGGCAGGGTGTGCTGAATCCCAACGCAATTCGCATCATCCTTGAGCAGCTTAAAGAAAATGATCCAGCCTATCCGGTTATTGTGGACGCCGGCGTCGGCACGGCCAGCGATGTGGCGGCGGCAATGGAATTGGGCGTTGATGGCGTGCTGCTGAATACCGCTATTGCCGGCGCTACGGATCCCGTTAAGATGGCCCGCGCGATGATGCTGGCCACTGAATCCGGTCATTTGGCCTATCAGGCCGGGCGAATTCCGCGCAAACTCTACGCCACCGCCAGCAGCCCGTGGGAAGGCCGCATCAACGCCTGAATAGCCTTCTGGGAAAGCTCGTCGGCCCGCGTATGGGCTTGCATGCATTTATTATCCGTGCTTGCGGTTGCGTAGCGCTCGCACGCAAGGGCGTCCGGCGGTATCCTATGGCGGTGCGCAAGCGCCCTTAATTAGCACTTGATCGCAGTGAACTCCACCTGGAATGAAAGCAACTGCTCCACATGATAAAAAAACACTGAAAGGTGGGCACGGAAGTGGGCAGTGGCAGTAATAAGGATTTCCTCTTGGTACGGCAAGAACATGCAGGTATTGCTATAAAAGAAAGCGATATTTCCGGCAAGCGGTTTGTTTACCGCGCCGGGGGGCGGCGTTCCATGCGCTTAACTTTGCGGGCGGACCATCGGCTCGAGGGGGCACCGTCGATTAACGAGCACAGTTGGGCTATTGAGAATGGAAAACTGGTCCTGCGCCACCGTGATGGCCATCCGACGGTCGAACTGATCACCTCGGACGGTGAACATTTTGCCGGAACAGACCTTACCACATCTCCACCGGAGAAGGCCCGGCTGTCACCGGATTGGCGAACGGCCTTCGGCCCGCTGAATGCTCTGGTGCGCGAAATTCGTTATGCCATCCGGGCGGATAAGCGCCCGGCCCCGCTGATGTTGTCACGCGCGGTACTGATGGAAAACAGTGTGACGGTTCGCTTCGGGAGCAAGACGATCCGGTGGATATTTCCGTTCGCGGGGGTTAAGCGGTTTATGGTTCAGGCGATATTGCCATGGGCGCTGCCGGGGTGCGCGGTGCTTAGCGGCGATGCTCCGACGGATTTTGTGATTGGTGTATATCTCAATGACGCGACAATAACGGAGAGTTTTTCCGACCTGCCCGGGCAAAAATTTCTGCTTTCGGTTGAAAAAGAGACACGGCATCCCAAAATAGCAGATTGTCATAGTTTTGTTCAGAATCCGCAGCCCGGCGACGACGCGGCCTACATCCGATATGCGCCGACATTCTGCTGCTGGGTGCCACCGCGGGATACCGCCAAAACGCGCAAGTGCTCCGTGGTGGATAACGGACAGTACGCCTGGCGCATTGAGATGATTGGCGATTTGGCCCGGCGGATCGGGGATGTGGATATTTTCGGCAGGCTTTCGGGACGACCACTCGGCGGTTATCACCGCAGCAGCGACAGCACGTTCGGCAATGACAAATATCAGGGCATCGAGAATCATTGCTTTTATTTATCGCTGGAGCGGGCCGTGGCGGATGATTATATTACCGAAAAATTCACGGACGCCATTTTATGTGATGCTGTGCCGATTTATGACGGGGCCGGGAATATCGACGTTTATTCTTATCCCGAGGCTTACATTCGGACATCGGATGTCGGTAACATTGATTGGAATAATTGGCAGGCGGAATATGACAGGCGACTGCCCGCGGTGCGGGCACAAAAAGAGTTGATACGCACGCGACTGAATGTTTTTTCCTATTTTCATCTGCTTACTGAGGATTTGTCGTTGCTCGATAAAATCAGGCCGATGACGCGCTAAGTCGCAGAATATTCTTACGGCGGTGGAGGAGGGCGCCAGGCTCGGTCGGGTAATGGCCGACGAATAATCACAGTATGGTGCTGTGACATTTACGGCTATTTCCCCATTGCACTTGGCCACTCATCCCATTTTGGCATGGGATTATTTCTGCCGAACGACGCCGCACATTGCGGGCAATCTGGATCACGGCAATAATG
>JAJZVR010000216.1 GCA_021847065.1 Planctomycetota bacterium
CGAACAAGCCATAACGGCGGCAGGGCGGCGCAATGTCTTGAGCCAGGCGGCCAGTGGGTTGGTTTCCCATTCCTGGTGGAGTTTTCCCCATGGAATATCACCACGCAGCAGTACGGAACATGCCTGATCTGAACCGGCCAGCGTTTCAACGAAGCCCTGCTTGCGAAGGCGCGAAAAAGCCATATCACCTCCATAATAGGCGAAATTCTGAAAGCCTTGATGCTGGAAGTATTCAGCGGCCAATTTTCCGACGGCATAGTCATCGGACGCAACTTCCGGATGGCCGGAATTTTTCGGTTCGCTCAACGCCAGCACCACCGGTACGCGCAAGGCCCCGGCGAAACGCAGTTGCCGCTGCCATTCCAGCGACGGGTATCCATAGAGATCGCTGATGATCAGGCCATGCAAATGCAGCTTGCGCAAGTCGGCCAGATCGGGGTTAACATCACCGAGGCTGGTCACATATACTTTCCAGCGCGGATGAAGCGCCAGATAGTCGGCGATACCGCGCAGAATGAACTGGTGCCAGGAAAAATTGACTTCCAACAGCAGGGCCACGCGTGGAGGTTCACCGGCCACAATCTTTTGCCGGGTGACGGGTGTCGGACCCACTTTTTTTTTCACAATATCCTTGACCTCCACCGGTACTCCTTGAATAGACAGTTTGCTCTTGCCCCAGGTGTCGTCGTTTCAATTCTGTACGCTCCAGCCACCACCCATTAAGTTAATTAAGCAAACGTATTATACCGCGCCATGGTTGTCGTCAAGTCGGCGGACCGAAGGTGGACCGAAGGGCGACCGCGAGGGTGTGCCCGTTTTTGCCGGGATCTGTAAAAGGCATCATAAACCGGCGGTTTGGGCCCGGACGTAACGGCCGTGGGTTTCCATCCCGATAGCGATCGGGACTGCGCGCATGATCACGTTTACTTTCAGTCCCGGCGCGGGGCCTGTCGATTTAATCAGCACGGCATTGCTATGCCCCCGGATATCCCCAGCGTCCCGGCATCGGCCCGGCACCACGGTTACATTTCCGCCACCGCCCGGCGTAATTCATGGTTGCGGAATTATTGAATTTAGTAGTGTAGTCATTTGCATTACTATTATTATTATGGTATACTTCTCCCTGTCGTTTGCTGGAGACGTTACATCATGAGCCGCTGGAACCAAGCCTCTCTCAATCGCGAACAGGTCGTCTTATTTTCGCCCACCTTGGATACACCCTCCGTGCGCCGGTGGCGGATGCGGCGTTTAGCGAAGCTGACGCTAGAGCAGAAAATCCGCTGGTTGGAAAGTGCGCAGGAAATGGTGCAGCGGATGCAACAATCAGGACAAGAAACGAAAGAATCGTCTGAAACGTAGCCGAAGTGCAGTCGTCATTGGACACTCGGTCACGCGTGAACATCCTCAATTCCAGCGGTAAGGAATAATTGTTTCATCCGATCTATAGATTCCGCCGAACCACACCAAGCAGGTGGCCGCCAAGGGCGTCGATAACCGGGACCTCTCCTGTTGGCTCACGATACAATTGGCGTTGTACATCGGCCTGGGTCATTTGCGGAAGCAGGCAGTTCACGGGTGTTACAACATCAGCCGCCGCCCCGGTATCCAAAACACGGGCCAATGGGTGGCAAGCAATCACGGCGGGCAGAAGAATACGACCGACAAAAATGCCCTTTTCATCCATTACATACAGAATTTTCGGAGCATGATTGGAATCCAGAAACCGCTCCATAATCGCCCGGTAATTGGTAGATATTGAAATGACTTCAATGTTCTGATGGATGCGAGCTTTGTAGGATATCTGTATCTTGTTCAACGGCATGATTATGGCCGGGCGAATGGTATTTACAGGTCCGGAGTAAAGCGAACGCCGATCCAGCAAGCGTGCCGTTATCGCCGCACCCGCCACCGCGACCAAAATGGGCACGAAAATATCCAGCGTATGATGCGTAAGCTCAAGCAGTAAAACAATTGAGGAAACAGGGGCTTGCGTAGTTGCGGCCAATACCGCGCCGGCACCGATGACGGCATAACTTCCCGGAGTTGCACCCGGCCAAAAAAAAGACCAGAGATGGCCGAAAAATCCACCCAGTACGGCACCGATGGTGATGCTGGGTGTAAAAAGACCGCCCGGCGCTCCGCTACCCAGGCAACCGGATGTTGCCAATGGTTTGAGAAAAATCATGGCCAGTAGCAGGGGCAGGCTTAGTTGATTGGTGAAAGTCAATTGGGTGACATCCTTACCGTTGCCCAATAACTGCGGAAATGGAATCGCAAAACAATCCAGAAGAGTGAACATGAGCACCGGCATCATCAGCGTCCATCCGCGCTGCGGTTTTTTGGCATCCGCCAAAATAATCAAACGCACAAATAATACCGAGACAACACCGGCAAGAGGGCCAAAGGCCAGCGCCTAGACCAGTTGTCCGACGGTAAGAGTGTAATTGGGCACCAGATAGGTGGCATGGTTACGCAGCGTCAACCAGGAAACTCCGGTGGCCACGAATGAGGCGGTAACCGCGGGGAGAATCAGCGGCAAAGCCAGAGTTCCAAGCAATACTTCAAGCGCAAACAGGGCACCCCCGAGGGGCACATTATAGACAGCTCCCATGCCCGCACCGGCTCCACACGCGACTAAAAATCGTCTTTCCGCTGGTTAACTTAGTCCAACGGGAAAGTACGCTGGCAACGGCAGCGCCCACTTGCTTGGGTGCCCCTTCCCGCCCCAGGGACGCTCCCATGCCGACGATGGTCATAGATAGCGCGGCGTCGATGATAGTGCGAATGAAGGGCAAGTGGCCAGACCTAAACCAGATGGCTTTGGGGGCGTCACTATCCTTTCCCGGCCAATAGTGCTTCAGCAGCCAGATCACAACGGTCGCCAGCGGGCCCGCAGCCGCCATGATCCATACATGCCGCCAAGGAGATACAAGTTCAACCGCATGCTGAAAATCGCCCGAACTATAGGAATAGGACCAATGCTGTACGACCGCCAGCAGAGCCATCAGCAGAGAGGCCCCCAGCCCGGCACCAATACCGGTGATCACGACCAGCAGCCAAAATCTGGGAGAAAAATTGAGCGCAACATATCCGGACGAGTCGTTGGGCTGTATGAATGGCATTGTTTTCATGGATATTGCTCACGTACCTGCGAGGCGACGCATTAGCGGCTTTTTGACGATATCCAGCACGAACATCATGACGATGGTAGCGGCCAATAACCCCAGTACCATCATGATGGGGACGGGCCCCATCAAAATTCCAAAGACCGCCATTGCGGATACCACCACCACATCTCCGGCGGTGGCACAAAGCAGGAATGTTCCCGGTCGAGATTTCCAGAAACAGCGGCTTTCACGCACCAGATAGACGGTGGCCAATCCGCTGAATACCAGGGCCAGAAAGACCAGCGTTTGCGTGGCCGGTAACTTCAGGAAATGTCGACCGACATAGAATACCGCGAAGCAATATAAGAGCCAGGAGACCGCAATCACGGCTGATGACCACATCACGATGCGAATATTCCAGCGATCCGGATGTGGTGAAGGCGTGACACGATCACTGGCCAGAGACATGGTGACAAAATCATTGGCGAACAGCAGCAGCAAAATCAGCCGGGGCGTGGTTACAAGAGAACCGGTTATCAGCAAGCCCATACTCAGAAACAATGCTACCTGAATGGTCTTGGTGACCTTATTGGTGGTGTAGGTGAGCATGCGCCGGTATACCTTGCGGCCAATGTTGACCGCGTCGGTCAGGTGGGAAATTCCCGGTTTGGTAAGCACCAGGCTGGCGGCGGAGCGGGCGACATCCGTGGCATTGGATACGGCGATTCCGACTTCCGCCTGTTTGAGCGCCGGGGCGTCATTGACGCCATCGCCGGTCATTCCGGTAATAACTTTCTGCTTCTGAAGCTCGCGGACCAGCGCAATTTTGTCCTCCGGAAAAACGCCCGCAAATACATCGGCGTCCAGTAGTCCTTTTTCAATGGCGGAACGATCGGCAGACTTGTTCCCAATGCCCAATTGCGTTGAGATGGCCTGAGCGGTAGTTTGGCCGTCTCCCGTAACCATTCGCACGCGGATACCCAATGCTTGAAGTCTGGCGATGGTTTCGTGCGATTCCGGCCGCGGTGGATCGCGCAAAGAAAGAAGACCGATCATTTTTAATTCGCCATCGGTCTGGGCGGCAACGCCCATTACGCGGTTGCCCTGCGCCGCCAGAGCGTCCGCCTGTTTCAGGCTATCCCCGGCGTTTTTGCACAAGGCGACCAATGTGGCCGGTGCGCCTTTCATCGCGCGAGCCTTTTTCCCATCCTGTTCCAGTTCCGCTTCGGCCCGTTTGGTGGCGGGATCAAAGGGGATTAATTTTTGCCGCTTCCAATGGAATGCCGCAACGGGATTCTCCTGATATTTTTTTAGAATGGCCATATCAATGGGATCTTGGGTGCCGGCATCACACGTCTGCGCGGCAAATGCCAGCACGTCCGGTTCGGTGGCACCATTGAGGCCTTGAACTTTTTCCAGCGCCAGTTCGTTGAGCGTCAGCGTGCCGGTTTTATCGCAACACAACTGCTGCATGCTGGCCAATTCCTGAATGGCCGACAGGCGCGTCACCAGCACATTGTTGGCTGCCATTTCCAGTGAAGCAGTGGCCTGCGCCAGCGTAAAAGTGGCGGGAAGCGCGACGGGTACGGAGGCCACCAGCAAGATCAGGGCAAAAGGCAAAATAACAAACCAGGCGATGCCCATGGCAAAGGCATAGATCAAAATAATCACCACCAGCGTGACATCCATAATCACAAGATATTTGACGATGGAAAAAATAATCTGTTCCATGTGGCCGACAGTTTTGGCACCACGCACCAGTTCCGCAGTTTTGCCAAAGAAGCTTTTGGCACCGGTAGCTGTGACTTCCGCAGCCGCCTCACCACGTTTGACCACCGAGCCGGAACGGGCATCGCCACCCGGTGCAAGCTCAACCGGGGCGGATTCGCCGGTTAAAGCCGACTGATCAACTTCTATATTGCCTTGAATCAGATGGGCATCCGCGGGAACCATGTCCCCCATACGTAGATAAATACAATCACCGGGTACCAGATCACGGGCGGATACCGGGAGCCATTTGCCGTCGCGCATAACCCGAGCGTTAATCTCCAGGCGATGACGGAGGATTTCCAGCGCGGCCTGTGCGCGGCCTTCTTCAACAAATCCCAACACCGCATTGCCGACCAGCAGCAAGGCGATAATGATGGCTCCAACCGATCTGTGCAGGGCCAATTCCAGTATGAAGGTGACTTCGAGCATCCACGGAACCGGTGCCCAGAACTTCAGCAGGAACGCGCGAATGGGATGCGGTTTTTGTTTGGGAATGGCGTTGGGGCCGAACTTCTTGAGCCGCTCGGCGGCCTCCTGGGTGGAAAGCCCTTTGGCGGCGCCGACCGTAGGAACGGCGGCGAGATTCGATGTGGTAGCAGGCTCGGCCATAGACGGACCTCCATTTCACCGCAATACCCGGCACTGATCACCAGCACCACCGGCTTGAATCAGGTGCCTCGCGAACCGACGGACGGTGCTCGCGATTATTCCCGTAGCGGCAATCCGTTCAGCGGTGCTCAGGCCTTAAAGAAGCTTGGTTCCGGTGTAACCGCATGGGATTCGGTTCGAGAAGCGGTACGCACCAGGATCTGGTGGGCCTTTTCAACTTCACTATCCGTTCCATGCAAAATCACCAGATACTTGCTCATCTTGATATCGGTCTCGTACTGCAGAACACTATTTTTTGGAATGCCAAGGCTATAAAGCGCGGCCCCCAACGCGGTCAGGCCACCAACAATGACTGCTCCCTCAATGGCACCAAATATCCATCCCGCCAATGGCCCAAGTACGAACAATGGCCCGATACCCGGCACCATAAACATCGCCGAACCAAACAGCAGCCCCATAAGCCCTCCCCAAATAGCGCCATATTTGCCCCAGAACACCGCCCGTTCTGAAGCGTTGTAATAGCCCACTACATGCTGCTCATTTTCCATACCTTTGCCAAGGATGGAAAGCTTTTTCATATCAAAGCCGCCCTTCTGGAGTTCCTTGACCGCATTCTCCGCACCTTCATGACTTTCATAGGTTGCCACAACAAGATTATCGATCGACATACGTCACCCCTTGAAAAAAGAGAACAACAATTAGCCCCTGCATGACTATAGGCCCCCTGCACGGACTTTTCCATATCGCCTTACCGCGTATGACGCCGCATATCTGGAGTTGGCGGTCCGCTCAAGCTCGCCACTGGCAACCTTTGATACCGCAATCCGGCAATCCGCCGATAAACTTGGCGCAAAACTTATGCCGGCGCGCATCTGACAAAAGCACCGCAGATCACCGCTCCGGACATTATGTGGCGCAATAACTTGATCTTGCCGCAGCGCAGCGAGGTTACAGGTGGCAGCGGGAAAATGTCGCACCGCCTGCCGTTCTGGAAACCGCATTAGTGGCCGCCGGAATCGCTGCGGCACTGGCCAACCATGACCACCCGTCGGCCCCGCAGAAATTAATCATCAGCCGCGCCACAACATACATCACCAGCCCCTTGGATAAAGACGGCCTGCCGGACTACAATCTGGCGCTGCAACAATATCTGATGAAAGGCGTCACCCCGGAAAACAACGCCGCCGTGCCAGCCATCGAGATCGCCATGCAGGGGTATCTTCCGATGCAAGGCACGCTTGGCCAAGTCCGCCATCTGCTCAGGAGTCTGGTTATCCGCCACCAACGCTTCGATCATCGCACGACCGCTTTGACCCATTACGTCGCTGGCCACCGACCCCAACTTGATCCCCGCATCCTCCAGAACCTTCTGCACACGATTGACCACACGGGACCGTTGGCCAATCAGTTGCGCCCGCTGCCGCGTGAGATCACGAAGATCACGCTGCGATTCCGAGGGCACGAAGCTGCCTCGCACCAGGCCGTGTGCTAACAGACCCGCCAGCCACTGGCAGTCCAT
>JAJZVR010000217.1 GCA_021847065.1 Planctomycetota bacterium
TCAAACTTCCGCGTGATTAGCGATGGATCAGAGGCTGGGCGGACTTTAAGTTTCAGATCTTCCAGCGACTGTGCAATTGTTTTGGCGATCAACGCCCGCCCTACCCACTTGTGATCCATCGGAATAATATGCCAGGGGGCATAGGGTGTCCCGGTGTTTTCCAGCATCTCCTGATAGGCTTTCTGATAGTCATCCCAGAACTTGCGCTCCGCGAAATCGTCAGCGCTTAATTTCCAATGCTTATCCGGCGTTTTCTGCCGTTCCATCAGGCGTGATTTCTGTTCTGCTTTGGATATGTGCAGAAAGAATTTCAACACGCTGATGCCGGCTTCAGTAAGATGTTTTTCAAAAGCATTGATGGAGGCGTAGCGCTTGGCCCACAGATGCTTTTCCTCTTTGACGTATTGCGGCAAAAGTTTATCACCGTGAACGCGAGCTATCAGCACATCTTCATAATGCGAACGGTTAAATACCCCAATCTGTCCGCGCGCCGGAACCGCCTGATAGATGCGCCATAAAAAATCATGCGATTGTTCAACGGAACTTGGCTTGCCAAAACTCGTCACCCGCACGCCTGCGGGATTAACATGGTCAAAGACGTGGCGGATCGTGCCATCCTTACCGGCCGTATCCATCCCCTGCATGATTACCAGCAGCCCGCGCCGCGCATCGGTGTACAGCATATCCTGCAGCGCTCCGATGCGACGGGTATATTTTTCGGTTAACACTTCGGTCTTTTGCTTTCCCGGCAGGCCACAGGTCGAACGGGTTTTAATCTTTGCCAGATCAATGTTTGATCCGGCTTGATGAATAATCAGATCTGAATGTTTGGACATGGGTTTGTCTCCTGAAATCTGCCGTTCTCGGGCCTCTACGGTAATGGACCTTGATCTACTTGGCCCGCGTGGATGGAATCTTGGTATTCGACCAATACGCATTAACCGCGGATTCTGCCGCGTTGACGCGCTGCTGTTGCGTGCGCAACTGGTGCTGCAAGGCCATCAGTTGCGCATCGATGGCTGCCAACTGTGTGGCAATTTTGTCATACACGGGCGAAACTTTCTTCATCGCCTGCAAATTCTGTCGCAACCGGGTTTCATCATTCTGCGCCTGTTGGATTTGCATATTCGTTGTGTTCAAGGCCTGCTGCCGCAGTTGGACTATTTTCAGCAAGGCGATCGCTCTTTGGATCGCCGTGGAAATAATGGCCGGAAGGTCCTTGATTTTCAACGTTGCGCGCAATGCCGCAATGTTTTGGCCGGCTAAATAAATCCGCTGCGTCTGGCTCTGCCGCTGCCGGATATGCAGTACCGTCTTGGTTGCCGGTTTTACCGCTAACGTACATTGATAAAAGCCGTTATGGAGCTTTACGCCACTGGCGGGTGAAAGAATTTTCCAATCTTTGCCGATGGAACTTCGCACCAGAACCGTGCGTGGGAGCGATGCTGTATTGTGGACATCGTAAGAATTATCAATGGTAATGAGATTTTTCAGATTCAGCGCGGCATCATGCAGCGCGGCGGTTTCCAGATCCGTATGCTGTGAGGATTTTTTGAACCGCACGGTCGTGGACTGATCCACCGCAAACGTATATACATGGTGGCCGCCCGGTGGTGAATCGCTGAGTTTGAATTCACCGTCATAAATGGATCCGGTATAAACCGTCAGCGTGCCGGGAGGAAGAAATTTGTGCGTATCATTGGTGATCCGTGCGGCAAAGAACGGATGCGCGGATGCCTGCCCGATGGTATAGAAATCAAGTTGTTGTGTTTTAATCGCCGTTACCAGCACCGGCACCATGGCGGATTGTTCGCGCGGCACGGTTACATTATTAACATGATAATCAAACGCCGGATGCACCACCCCGGCGGACGCCATCGCGTTGACGCCTTGCAGCGGATTAAACGGCATGTTGGCCTGGTTCTGCCGGGCCGGCACCATTGTTGCGGCCATGCGAGCCTGTATAGCATTGAATGGCTGCGCCCGGATAGCAAGGCCGCCCCCAGATCCTGAGAAAACTTGCGCCTGCCCCGCCATCGCCTTGTGGGCATATGGTGTCGGCATAATCCCTTGGCCATAAGTTTGCGGGGTTACGTTGGTTCCGACTGGCCCGGGCGCCACTGGCCGCCACATATACAGCGGTTGATACAGGTCTTCAATAAATGACAGCGGCTCTCCGCCGCGAATATCCAATTGCACGTGGTTCCAATTCATATCCGTCTGATTGGCTACAATCGCCATACCCTGCAACATGGCTTTGGCCTGAATTGGCGAATGCGTTGCCCGGGCAACGGCTTTAGTCGGCACGGGTAAAATCAGGCGGTAGGTCATGCGCCACAATGGTGTTTCCAGCAGATACGCAAAGCGCACCAGCCGTGTTCCGTGCCCCTGAAACCAGAGCGTCATGGGCCGTTTGTGCTTGTTGGGCTGATTGGCCAGAGCATCCAGGGCCTTATCAAGACTTTCCCGCAGGCGCCGATTATTAATGCCGATGGATTGTACATTGTCCAGCGCAATCTGCTTAAGTTTGGCATGGGAAAGCACATTGATATACCAGCCGCTGCCGGCCATGATCGCCGGGCCGTTGTTGTACCGAACCACCGGTGATCCCGGCTGTAAAGGGGGCATATAAAATCCGCGATGCAGCAGATCGATAATCCGGCCCGTGACTTTACAATCATGCGGCTTTTTCAACGCCAGCGTTACCGACACACCCCGCAATTGTTGCAGCAGTTCTCTTCTTGATGGATTGTTATTAATATCCAACAGAAAACCCCGCAACGTTACGCTTAACGGCGTCGCGGCGGGAAATGTCACTTCCCCGGCATTACCTCCTCCGGTATCCTGAAATACCAGTGAGGCCAACACATCATTTATTTGCCCTGATCGAAACGATAACGTTTCTCTCTGCGTACCATGTACCGTTCCCTGATACTGAAACACGCCTACGCCCCGGCTAAAGAGATCCACCCGCGCCAGCCTGACTCCTTGGCTCGCCGCGATATTGGGCGTCGAATTCATCGTACCGGACCGCATGGCTAATTGTGATGTGCACGATGCACACATTCCGGTTAACAGCACAAGTCCTGATAGTTTAACGCCGCGATTCATAAAGTCTCCTCAGACAAGCCACGCGATCAAATCAATTAAGATCGCTTCGCCCTGAAAATTATTGCTGATCCGCTGCCTCGCTCGAGGCCAAGGCTTCGGCCATCCGCTGCAACAGTTTTTCAATCCGCCTCTGCATATCCTCGTCGGCGGTAATAATCAGCAGGCCATGGACGGAATTTCACCAGTACCAGCGTGTGCAGTCGGGCAAAAACCAGATCATCCGCCGTCAATTGCGGCTGTGAACTGGGCGTTGGGATATTTTGTGCCCGTGCCGCTGATACAAGCGCCGGAGCGAAGACCGCTGCAATGCGGGTTGTCCATGTTTTCATCATCGCGCGACCCCATGAAATGACATTTCCAGTTTGTGAGCATATCACCGCCATACCCATCGAGCAATATAAATTTTTCGCAATTTCAATATTCCGGATAATCCATTCTTTCACGATGCAGCTTTAAGCATTATAATGAGGGGTTTATACGGCAGCGTTGATTTGCCGTGATTCAGGGCTGTATATGCCCCAAGGAGAATATTGATGATTTCCCGGCGGAAAACCCGGCAGGTGATGGTAGGAAACGTGCCCATCGGTGGCGATGCCCCGGTGGTGGTGCAGTCCATGACCAGTGGCTATACCCATGATATTGACAATTGCGTGCGTGAGATCAACAAACTCGCCGCGGGCGGTGCGGATATTGTCCGCGTGGCCGTACCCGAACGTAAAGATACTGAAGCGCTGAAAGAAATAATGAAGCAGGTGCATGTGCCGATCGTGGCGGATGTGCATTTTCATTTCCAGCGTGCCTTGGAAGCCATTGAAGCCGGCGTGAGCAAAATTCGCCTCAATCCCGGTAACATCAACGACCGCAAGCAGGTGGAAACGGTCATTGATGCCTGTAAAGAGCGGAAACTTCCCATTCGCATTGGCGTGAATGAAGGCTCGATTGTTGAACGCAAAGACAAACAAAAACGCATGCGCGAGCTTGGTGGCGTTTTCAGTGATAATCGCCACGGCCATATTCTGGCAATCATGATTACCAAGCTCGAAGAATATCTCGATATATTCTACGAGCGGAATTTTTATGATATTGTCATTTCCGCCAAATCCATCGATCCCATTTTGGTTATCGATGCCTATACCGAAATTTCCAAACGCTTTGATCACCCGCTGCATCTGGGCGTCACCCATGCCGGCCCCAAGGAAACCGGCACCATCCGCAGTGTGGTTCCGCTGGGAACGCTTCTGGCCAACGGCATCGGCGATACGATCCGTATCAGCTATGCCAATGATCCAATATATGAAGTTCAGGATGGTCTGGAGCTGTTGTATGTCCTGGGCCTGCGGCAACGCAAGGGGGCGGAACTCATCGCCTGTCCCACCTGCGGTCGAATCCAGGTTGATCTCTTTACCCTCGTGCAGCACGTCAACCGCAAGCTCAAGGAAGAAATTACCTTACCGATTAAAGTGGCGGTCATGGGCTGTGTGGTCAACGGTCCCGGCGAATGTGAAGGTGCCGATGTGGCCATTTTTGCCGGTGATAAACGCGGCATTATTTATGTTCAGGGTGAAAAAGTCGCCAACGTTCCGGAAGAAAATATTCTCGATGCGCTGCTGGAAGAGTGCAAAAAATTCCAGGCCAAGGTGTTGCGCGGCGAAGCCAGGCTCGGCGAAAAAGTCGTCGATATTCTGCCGCCGGATCCCATCGGCGAACTGGGTTCCGGCTACGCCAAAATTGCGGCAGCCAAGGCTGATGGCGGCACCGCGCTGCCGGTGTTAAATCAATAACTTATGGCGCGGAATCAGGCATTCCGTTGAAATAAGCCGATCAACAACCGCGGCGGCGCCGCTTGTGCCCCAACCGCAACGTGTGGATGAAGTAAATGTTTGATCAACTGTCAGAAAAATTTTCCAACATGTTCCGGAACCTCTCCGGGCGCGGACGCATCAGCGAAAGCAATGTCCGCGAATCCATGCAGCAGGTGCGCAACGCGCTGCTGGAAGCCGATGTTCACTTTGATGTCGTTGAGGATTTCACCAATCGCGTGATGGCCAAGGCCGTGGGTACCGAAGTGCTTAGTTCGGTGGAACCTGGTCAGCAGATGGTCAAAATTGTCTTCGATGAACTCGTCGGCTTAATGGGGCCGGTTGATACGCGTATACTTTTTGTTGATCCACCACCCACCATCATCATGATGTGTGGCTTGCAAGGTTCCGGAAAAACCACCACCTGCGGCAAGCTGGGCCTGTATCTGAAAGCCAAAGGTAAAAATCCGCTTCTGGTTGCCGCTGATACCCAGCGTCCCGCCGCCATGGAGCAGTTGGCCACCCTCGGCCAGCAGACCGATATTCCGGTATACCGTGAAGATGCCAGTGCCAATCCCGTGGCCATATGCCGCCGCTCCATTGATTTTGCCCGCCAAAATGGCCGCGATGTCGTTATTCTTGATACCGCGGGCCGCCTGCACATCGACGATCAACTCATGCAGGAATTGCAGCAGATCGGACAGGTCGTCAAACCGCATCAGGTGTTTCTGGTGGTGGATGCGATGGTCGGGCAGGATGCCGTCAATTCCGCCAAGGCATTCAATGAAAAGCTGGAACTCGACGGCATTATTCTCACCAAGTTTGATTCCGACACCCGCGGTGGCGCGGCCATTTCCGTAAAGGCCATTACCGGCAAGCCGATTAAATTCCTCGGGGTGGGTGAAAAACTCCAGGCATTGGAAGAATTTCATCCCGACCGCATCGCCCAGCGCATCCTGGGCATGGGTGACATTCTTACCCTGGTGGAAAAGGCCCAGCAGCATGTCGATGAGGCCAAAGCCGCCGAAATGCAGGACAAGCTGGCCAAAGATACCTTCACGCTCGATGATTTCCTTGATCAGATGCGGTCCATTCGCAAAATGGGACCGCTGAAGCAACTTCTGGGCATGTTGCCGGGTGTTGGCTCGGCCCTGAAGGATGTTCAATTACCTGAAGATGAACTTAACCGCGTGGAAGCCATTATCCAGAGTATGACCGCCAAAGAGCGTCAAATACCCGACAATGTCGATGCCTCCCGGCGTCGCCGCATTGCCCGAGGCTCCGGTACGCTGCCCGATGAGGTATCCCGGCTTATCAAAAGCTTTTCTCAGGCGCGGGACATGTTCAAAAAGATGAACAACATGTCCTTAAAAGGCCGCTATAAAGCCATGCAGGAACTGCAAAATATCAGTCCCGGTGCCCTGGCATCGGGAAATATGGGCAGTGTGGTGCGGCAACTTCCATCGCGCTTATCACCGGAACAGAAACGCCGCGCCCGTGAAAAACGCCGCCGCGGAAAGTAATCCCTATGGAGACACCATGCCTGAGGGTCTGAAATCATTAGCGGGAAAATTCATCGTATTTGACGGTCTCGATGGCTGCGGCAAAACCACGCAGATGGACCGAATTAAAAAAAAGCTCTCCGATATCGATGTTCCCGCTCTGCGCGTGCGCGAGCCTGGCAGCACGCCGGTGGGGGAGCACATCCGCGAACTGCTCTTGACCAGCCGTGGCGAAGGACTCCATATCCGTGCGGAAATGCTGCTGTACATGGCCAGCCGCGCCCAGTTGGTGTATGAGGAAATTAAACCCGCCCTGTGCAAAGGCATAACGGTGTTGGCTGATCGTTACACCAGCAGTACCTTGGCTTATCAGGGGACCGCCGGTGGAATTCCCGAAGGCAATATTTTAGATGTCGCCCGGGCGGCCACGGAAAATCTCTGGCCCGATCTCACCATCATCCTGGATGTACCTCTGGAAATAGCTCTTAAACGCATCCAACCCACCAAAAAAGGGTCAGCCATTCAGCCGGGATTATTTCAGGATCGTATTGAAAATCGCGTGGCGGAATTCCATCAAAAAGTCCG
>JAJZVR010000218.1 GCA_021847065.1 Planctomycetota bacterium
CCGGCGCGCCGGGATTCGGGTAACACGGAATCCGGCGTCAAAGGGTTCAATAAGCGCGTCAAGGGAACCGACCAGTTCTGGAACATCCCGGGCGTGGAATGTATATTGGCCTTGCGTGCCATGTGGATGAGCCAAGACCAACGGTGGGAACGCTACTGGGCAAACCGTCCCTCACTGGGCACCCGAAGGACCGCATAAAGTGTCACGCACCCCTCCGGGCAACCGCTGCGTTCTCGCAGTGCTACCGTATTTCAGACAACCGATTAAAATGGGGCGGCTTGGCATCGCTATAGCAGCACAATTTGCTCAAATTGCAGTCAATCAGTGCTGAAATGCGGTTTGGTGTACCGGTCACTTTGGAGCAAAATGGCGAGCTTAAGACCCATTGATCTGTTGATCATCGGAGCGTATTTTGCGCTGATCGTAACAACCGGGCTGATGATGAGCCGTCGGGCGGCGCAGGGGATGGATAGTTATTTTCTTGCCGGCCGCTCGCTGTCGTGGGTCCTGTTGGGAATTTCCGGAATGGCGCTGTGGTTTGATTTAACCGGCACCATGCTCATTACATCCTTTTTGTACATGCTTGGGCCGCGCGGGCTGTTTATTGAATTTCGCGGAGGTGCCGTGCTGGTGCTGGCGTTTATGCTGGCATTTACCGGCAAATGGCACCGCAGGTCTCAATGTCTGACGGCGGCACAATGGTATACGTTCCGCTTCGGCGAAGGGCGGGCGGCGGAACTGGTGCGTTTTCTGACCGCACTGATGGGCATTATTCTGGCTATCGGGATGCTGGCATATCTGGTGCGCGGAGCGAGTCTTTTTCTTGGCATGTTTTCCCCATTTTCACCCATTCTCACCACCGCCTTGGTCATTGCGATTGCGACGCTTTACACTATGTTTGCGGGATATTACGGCGTGGTGGTCACCAACGTGATTCATGGAACCGTGCTGATAATGGCGTGCATTGTGGTGTCATTGATCGCGTGGCACAGTATCGCCAATGTTGGAACACTGGCACACACGGCAGATTTGGTAACCGGTAATGCGCAATGGACCAATTCCGCGCCTTCGTGGCAGGTCCATACGCCACCGGGTTATGGCCCCTACCATTATCTGATTTTTATTGTGGCGTTTTATCTCCTGCGTAACGTTATCGGTGGACTCGGCAGCGGTGCCGAACAACGCTACTTTGCCGCCAAGAGTGATCGCGATTGCGGAATGCTGTCATTATTGCAGGCCATAACCCTGATGTTCCGCTGGCCAATGATGATCGGCTACGCCATTTTAGGTATTTTGCTGGTGCAGCATCTGTATCCGAATGCGACATCCGTGCACAACGCAGCGATACTGATCCGTCGCTATTTTCCCGGAACCGCACCGGCGTTTTGGCAGGACTTACTGGCGCGCATCAGCCATGATCCACAGCGTTATGCCTCTGGACTAACCGGCGGATTGCAGCATATTCTGGGAAACAATTGGCGGTCCCGATTGCCGTTAGTTGGCTATGCCGGCAGCGTTGATCCAGAACTCATTCTCCCGGCGGTGCTTAAATCCATCATGAATCCGGCGATACGGGATTTACTGCTTATTTCCATGCTCGCGACCATGATGACATCGCTGACCGGGCAGGTCAATACCGCAACGGCGCTGCTGGTAAATGACATTTATAAAAATTTTCTTCGACGATCCGCGAAAAACCGGGAACTCATTGTAACATCCTACTTGGGAACACTGATCATCGTAACTATCGGTTTTATTATGGGAATTGAGGCTGAAAGCATTAATAACCTGTGGGGGTGGATTATCATGGGACTCACCGCAGGTACATTGGGGCCGATGGTACTGCGGCTCTACTGGTGGCGCTGTAACGCCTGGGGAGTGGCGGCGGGAACCTTTGGTGGTGGCATGGCGGCAATTCTTCAGCGGTTTGCTGATCCTAACTTACTGGAATGGAAACAATTTGTTGTCATGACGGGGATTTCTTTCCTCGTTACCATTGTGGTGTCACTGCTGACCCGCCCCACTGCGACGGCAGTTACAGAGCATTTTTATCGCGTTACCCGGCCATTCGGGCTATGGGGGCCCGTGCGGAAAATATTTTCCCCCGATCAACGCAAGGCCCTGGCCAACGAGCACCGCAATGATTTACTCACAGTACCATTTGCTCTGCTCTGGCAGGTGACGCTGTTTCTACTGCCGATGCAGTTGGTGATGAAAGCGTACGGCTCGTTTTGGCTCACGCTGCCGCTGTTTTTGCTGGGCGTTGCGGGAATGTATCGTTTCTGGTGGCGCAAGCTGCCCGTTGCAACCACCACCGATGCGCTATTTCCGATGGATGATTTGGAACGCAAAACATCCGCTGATCAGGAGATGACAGATCGTTGAGCCGCTGGCTCGGCGGATTATCCGGTTGCCCTGAATTGTTTGCGATGGGCTTGCAGCCATTGCTGCCACGGGCCGGAATGCTGCGGAAATTTCTGGCCTGTTTGAATCGTTAAATCATTCCATGCGGCCTGAACAATGGCAACATTGCGATCATCAAGCGCGTTGATGAGCGTTTCGATAACCAGCCTTGTTTTGTATGGCTTTAAAGCTTCGGCGGCATAAATGCGGACTTGCGCCTGAGAATCATTTTGCAGGCGCGTAATTAAATCCGGAATTAGAATTGGATTATTCACATAGGTTGCGGCCATGGTGGCACACAAACGCACAAACTGCGACGAATCAGTTAATCCCCGTTGCAGATCAGGTGCCACGGACGGCTGACCGGAAGTGCCCAAAGCCAGCATCGCCTGACCGCGAACCAATGGCGACGGGGAATTTTCCGCCAGGCGATAGGCATCCATATATGGCTTTTCATGCCCCCATTTTTGCTTGGACATCCAGGCGATGGCCTCACGCTGAGTGTCCGGATTGTCGGTGGCAAAAAGATTACGGGCCTGCGTTACAACGGAATGTCCCCCGTGCAGATGCTTCATCCAGTTTTGCACCAGCGAATTAAAATTTTGTCCGTCACTATTGCCGGAGGAACATCCGGAGAGCATCAGCAGCGACGCCATGCAAGCCAAGAAGATAAAGCCCGCACGCCATAAGCGAAGCTCACCTTTAAGAAGTTTTGGATATTGATTCATAGTTATTCCGTTGACGTCGTTTCAAGTACTTCAGGATCCACCCATACCGGTTGGGAAATAGACCTGCCAAGAAACCGATTCGCCAGACTTTCAAATCGCTGGCCCTGATCCGTGACATAACACGTCAGTGTGCCGTCTTCCGGCTCACCGGGATGCAGTGCCGCCATTGTAGTAAGCTTTTCCCGAACCACCAAGGCCGTCTGATCCGCTGAATCCACCAAGGTGGTCAAAGGGCCCATTAACCGGCTGATTGTTTTTGCATAAATGGGGTAATGCGTGCAGCCGAGTATCAAGGCCGGTGGATTCAATGATTTCAGCGGTGCCAGATATTCCGCCAGTACCGCCTGCACAACAGAGCTATCTTCCGCGCGCCCTTCTTCAATCATCGGCACCAGCAATGGACAGGCCCGCCCGACCAGATGCACCGCCGCATCCCGCCGATTTACCGCCTGCACATACGCCCGGCTGGCGATCGTCGCTTCCGTGGCCAGCAGCCCAATAGCGCAATCACCGGTGGGCCGCTGCCGCCGCGCTAGCCGCACGGCGGCTTCTGCACCGGGTTCCAACACGCCAATAACGGGCACGGAAAATTCGGTCAGCAGGTCCTGCAAGGCGGTAGCACTGACGGTATTACATGCCACGACCAACAATTTGGGATTCATCTGCATGAGAAATCGCAAGCACTGGCGTGCAAATTGCAAGACCGTACGCGGCGATTTTGTACCATAAGGCAGCCGGGCCGTATCACCAAAATAAATCAGCGATTCGGCGGGTAAATGCCGATGCAGCGCCTGTGCCACCGTTAAGCCACCGAGTCCAGAATCAAATACGCCAATGGGGCGAGTTGCTTCACTGATGCGATCTGATTGTTTTTTCACTATTTCCAAAGCCATAGGTTCCCAAGATTCCCGAAGTCGGCGGTTGTCCAAATAATCCGCCAGCCCCGCGGTTATCGGCTTCCGCGCAAGCATTGCCGGGGTTATATTAACGCCAGCAGCAAAAGATGCCCAGCTAATTGAAGTTATCCAAACGTGATTTAATTATGCGGCCTTCCACCGATGCAGCAAATTGATGCAGTCGTCGGCACTGCCGGGACTGGCATATAGATTTCCCTGTACCAGATCACAGCCTAGGCGACGTACCACAATATCCTGATCCCGGGTTTCCACCCCGCCGGCGGTAACTTGTATACCCAGGCGGTGGGTAAGATCCGTAAGCCCGGCCAGAAGATCAATATCTGGCTGGGACTGCGGCAATCCAGCAATGAATTGGCGGTCAATCTTAACGCGATTAATCATCAGTCTGCGCAAGCAAGCCAGCCCTCCGCTGCCGCCCCCAAAATCGTCGAGTGTCACTCCGACACCCATCTGTCGAATGTTTCGCAGAATCTGCTGGGCGTCGTTTTGCAGCAGCCCGGATTCAGTTATTTCCAGATCCAGGCTTTGCGGTTCCAAGCCGCTGGAAATCAGTACACTTTCAACTACTGAAATCAAATTCTGATCCGAACATTGGAATGGGGAAAGGTTGACCGCTAATCGCAGCTTTATGCCTTGTCGGCGCCAGGCGGCCATTTGTTCGCCGGCATTTTGCATAAGAACCGGTCCAAGCTTGCGCATAAATCCGGTACGTTCCGCAACTGGAAGAAACTCGGCGGGTACCAGCAAACCCAAGTCCGGATGTCGCCAGCGCAGCAGTGCCTCCACCGCAACGGGTTTAAGGGTTTGTGCGTCCAGCAGCGGCTGATAATGGAACACGAATTCTCTGGCTTGCATGGCCTTTTGCAGTCCGCCGCGCAGCCGGGTTTCGCGCGTAATCTGATCCGTCAGCGCGGAATTATGGAAAGCCAGCTTACGCCCCCCTTCTCGCTTGGCGCGATACATGGCTTGATCGGCGGCGGCGAGTAATAATTCAGGCGTTTTTCCATTGCGCGGATACATCGCTGCGCCGATGCTTACACCCACATATACCACTGATCCATCGGCGACAATCGGCTGGCGCATGGATTCAATCAGCCGATGAGCCAGTTCCGCGGGATCGCTTTCATTGGAAGCCGCAGGAATGAAAACCGCGAATTCATCGCCGCCAATACGGGCGATCATGTCTCCGGTGCGCGCGATTTGCTTGAATCGTTGTGCCACTTCGCACAGCACGCGATCACCGGCCGAATGCCCCAGGCGATCATTAACTGGTTTGAATCCATCGAGATCAAGGAAGAGCACGGCCGATTTTCCGTTAATCCGCTCAGCCTGCGCCAGACCATAGGTAAGCCAGTTCATAAATAGCGCGCGATTGGGCAAATCCGTCAACGGGTCGTTATTGGCATTATGGGTAAGACGATCCGTCGTTTCCGTATTGCGGCGAACATCATGGACAAACCGCCAATACATACCCGCTAACGTCAGCAGCAGCACCAGGCCAAAACCGCTTATCATTATTTTCATCATACGCATTCGACGCTGGGCCAGCACATGCTCATAAATGGCCACGCGATTGTATCGGGTACTGATACTCGAAAGTTCCGCCCGTAACAGGTCCATAAATTGTTTGCCGACATTGGTACGCACGACATTGGCTGCGGCATTGAACCCCTGTTTGCTGCGCACGCGAATAGTCTGATCAATTTCAGCGATCTTTTCTGCTGCAAGCGTCCGAATATCCGCAATCAAATTTGCATTTTTCGCCGTTGCCGGCAGCAATTTACCCAACCGCTGGATTCGCTGGTCAATGGAAACGCTGCCACGATGATAAGGTTCCAGATAACTCAAATCGCCCGTAATGAGATACCCGCGCTGACCGGTTTCAATATTCTCCAACCCGATAAGTACTGAATCGGCAGCTTGCACAATTGACGAAGCTCTGCTGACGCGCCGCTGTGCCGCCAACGCCCGTCCACCCTGCCAGATGGCAAGCAATCCCAAGGCAATGACCGCCAAGATCAGCAGCAATCCAAAAACAATTGTTCCGGTTTTCGGGATCGCGCGGCCCATACGTCGGAGAGAAGCAATCGTTGGCATCATGCTGTTGACCTTCCGACTCATTACGCGCCTGATAAGAGTCAAGACGCTATACCCACAACCTCGTAACTCTCCCACCGGGATTGATTACGGGCCTGCTAATTTCCACCCGCTCTATTGTGCCAACGCGGTCAGGATATTTCAATTGCTAAATGTCCAGATTTTTTGACAACCGATAACCGACGCAGTCTGGGCAGGCATCTGGTAATATATCCGGCGATGGATTAAGGTCCGCAAAACAGTCACCGGCTTGGAGATGCAAACATGTCACAATTCATGGGTAGCTTTTCAGATAATTCTGACAGCGGTATTCCGTTGGCGTCCGAACAACCAACGCCCGCAGCTTCGATGCCGCTTCAGCAGTCTCAACCGCAAGCCGGGGCTGCACCGGCGGCTAATCGCGTTATCGCGTCAGATGTGCAAACAGTTGAACAACTCTCTCGAGCGTATCTGGCCATTACCGAACAATTAAGTAAATATATTGTGGGGCAAACGGAAGTTATCGAGCAGGTACTTACGGCCATGTTCTGTCAAGGGCACGTTCTGCTTGTGGGCGTTCCTGGACTGGCCAAGACCATGCTGGTGAAAACCATCAGCGATGTACTGCAACTGGATTTCAAGCGTGTGCAATTTACACCTGATTTAATGCCATCAGATATTACCGGAACGGACGTACTGGAAGAAGACAAAAGCACGGGAAAGCGGGCCTTTCGATTCGTTCGAGGACCTATTTTCGCCAATATCGTCCTGGCCGATGAAATCAACCGCACACCGCCGAAAACCCAAGCCGCACTCTTGGAAGCCATGCAGGAGCATCGCGTGACGGTCGGTGAAACCACATTTGA
>JAJZVR010000219.1 GCA_021847065.1 Planctomycetota bacterium
CTTGATAAAACCGTCCGCAACATTCACCATTACCAGACCCGCAATGCACGCTCACGCCGCAGTCACCGCAAGCGAACCATCCGAAAACTTCACCGCATCGGCATCACGCTCAGGTTCCTACGCCGCTACGAGTCTGGATAAAGTCGCGCTGTAGTACTAAAACCTTGGCCACAGCCGCCGCCGCCGCCGACCACTGGATACAATCCACGGAAGCTTGTATTATACTTCCACGATTATGGTGAAGCGTTGTGATACTGCCGATGCCTGAGTACCGCCTAATTCATTCAGGTCGCCACCTCGGCAATAACAACGCCTTTCTACCAGCAATCACAGGAGAAACGGATGATGCGTTTAGTTTTCAAGCGGACCGTAATGGCTATCACCGCACTGGCGGCGTTGACTCTTGGCGGCACGGGAATTTCCCGGGCTGCCGATGCCGGCGAATATATTCGCACCGGCCTTACTCCAGCACAGGTGGAGTCGCAGGCTGATGCCCTGCTGGCCAAGCTGACGCTGAAGGAAAAAATTCATCTGCTGGCTGGCAATGGCAGCATGTGCACGCGGCAGGTTCCGAAATTGGGCATACCCCGCTTGAATATGAGCGACGCTTCCCAGGGAGTACGGGTGTATGGCCCGTCCACGGCATATCCCGCATCCGTTTGCTTAGCGGCAACGTGGGACCCCATGCTGGCGCGGCGCGTGGGCCGGGCATTAGGCTCCGACGCTTTAGCTCGCGGGGTTAATATTATCCTGGGACCCGGCATTAATCTGATGCGCGAGCCACAGGATGGGCGTAATTTTGAATTTGTGGGTGAAGACCCTTATTTAGCCTCACAAATAATTGTTCCATGGATTCGGGGTATGCAATCAATCGGTGTGGCGGCATGTGCCAAACATTTTGCCGCCAATGAGCAGGAAACCAACCGTATGTCCATCGACTGCATTGTCAGCCGGCGGGCCTTGGAGGAAATTTATCTGCCCCCCTTCCGCGCCGCCGTCCGACAGGGACATGTCTGGACCATCATGGCCGCCTACAACAAGCTTAACGGTTATCATTGCACGGCCAGTCGCTATCTGCTGACCGATATACTGCGGCATAAATGGGGATTTAAGGGCCTGTTAATGTCGGACTGGGGTGCCACGCATGATACGCTTGGCCCCATGGCCGCCGGGTTGGACCTGGAAATGCCGGACAACCAATATTACAACTATCTGACCATCAAACCGCTGGTAAAAACCAAACAGATCACCGTACATGAAATTAATACGCATGTCCGCAGATTGCTGCGGATGATGATCGCCATGGGCTTTACAAAAAAGCGCGTTGAGGATCAAAGCATTCCGTTGAATAATCCCAAAAGCGCAGCGACCGCTTTTCAGGAGGCGGCGGAAGGAACCGTTCTGCTGAAGAACAAGGGCGGGATTCTTCCCCTGCACCGGGCGGCTATTCACACCATTGCGGTAATTGGTCCGATGGCCACACCGGCGATTTGGACCGGTGGCGGCAGCGGATATGCCCCATCGATTATCAATCCGGTAAGCATGTTATCAGCAATCCGAGCGGCAACCGCCGGATCAGCGGTAAAAGTGATCCGTATTCCATTTAACAAAAAACTCGCCCGATTCTGGGGCTTGGGTAAATATCAAACGCCGCAAGGCAAGCCCGGCCTGCAGGCCGAATATTTTGACAATGACCGTCTTGCCGGAACGCCGGTGATGACGCGCACGGATCAACGCATCGCTTTTAACTGGGGACAGTTTTACCCTGTGGAAACGCCTGACCGCCATTTCTCGGTTCGCTGGAGAGGCACAATAACGCCCAAGACCACCGGCACGTATCTTTTTGAGGCGGCAGCGGCGGATCCCTGTCGCGTCTATCTCAATGGCCGTCGCATCATTAAAATTGGCCGCTGGCAAAATGCTCTTACCAAGAAGCTTAAAGGCGTATCGCTAACGGCCGGAAAGACGTATCACCTGCGGGTGGAATACTTTGGCTCCCACTGGAATGCGGAAATGGAGTTTGGTTATCTACCGGAAGGCGATAACTTGCTGACCGCAGCGCAAAAGAAGATCATCAAGCACGCGGATGTGGTCATTGCCTGCATGGGTTACGGCCCGAATCAGGAGCATGAAGGCGCAGACCATACCTACCACCTCTGGGCACCGCAGGATCAATACCTGCGCGAGGCCGCAGGCTTAAATTCCCATACCATTGTTGTGCTTAACGCCGGTGCCGGCATCGGCATGGCCCCATGGATTCACCGTGTTGCGGGCCTCGTGGATGCCTGGTACCCCGGAGAAAATGGCAACACCGCTGTGGCTGATATTCTTTTTGGAAAAATTGATCCAAGCGGTCGGCTGCCGGACAGCTTTGCCAAGCATTGGCGGGATGATGCGGCCTATGGCCACTTCCCGGGCCATGATGGGCAGGTGCTGTTTAATGAAGGCATTTATGTTGGCTACCGCTGGTTTGACAAACGCCACATCCAACCGCGGTTCTGCTTTGGCGACGGATTGTCTTATACCACGTTTTCCTTCGGCGCTTTAGCTGTGACTTCCAAGGGTTCTGGCAGAGATCGGATTATCAATGTTTCCGTTCCTGTCACCAATACCGGAAAAATGGCCGGAGCCGAAGTGGTCCAGCTTTATGTTCGCCCCATGGAAGACCGCCCGAACCGATGCGTGCAGACGCTACGCGCCTTCGCCCGACTGAGTATCAACCCCGGCCAGACCGCAACCGCGCATCTGCAACTGCACTGGAAGGACTTTGCCTATTTTGATTCCGGGCGAAATGCTTGGAAAGTTCCCGCAGGCAAATATCAGCTTGCCGCAGGTTCTTCCAGTCGTGACACCCCCGCCACGGCCACGGTGACTATTCGGGAGTAAACAGGGTGCTTCTGACCATCACGATCCAGCATTTTGCGGCCCGCTATGCGGCAATGCTGCAATCATGGTCGAAGCTGTATTGGATATGGGATATCGCCCTGATTTTCATCGCTCTGGTATTCCTTTGTTCCGCCCGGCGCAGCTACCGTGCATTAATCATGGCAAACTGTGCCGCGTTGGGCTGGTACCTGGCCATGTTTCTGGCCCATTGGTCCTGGATTGCCGGGGCGACGGCGGCTCTGATCGGTACGGTATTAGGTGTTCTGCTGGTACCGATGATGCGCATCGCCTTATTTATTCTCGGGGCCATTGCCGGCGGGGCTGCGGGCGTGGCGCTTTGGCACGTATTTAAGCAACCGCCGGATTATCGCTGGGTGCCGGCGATTCTTGGTGTGATTGTATTAGGCGTAGCGGGACTGTATATATTTGAAGCGTGTGCAGTAATTATCTGCACGCTTGAAGGTGCCGTTATGATCGTCATCGGCGCCACCGGGTTAATTATGCGCTATGGCACCGCGAATTTACGCAACCAATTCGTGGCTAACGTGGCCAAGCAGCCAATGAATCTGCTGGCGATAATCATCGGTATATGCTGCCTGGGAATTTTAGCGCAGTTGGCGTGGGCCGCCCATGAAAATGAGAAAGAAAAAGCCGCCACAGATTAACCACATAAAATATATTACCGCCTCGCCGCAGGCCTTACCGGTGGGATCAATGGAAGGATCGTCATGAAACATCAGAACCTCGCTGCCCTGATACCGCTTTTGGCCGTTGAACCGCTGGGCTTGAATTTGCGCGACGTGGCGCAAACAGCACAGAAATTAGGCTACGGTGGCCTGGCTGTTGGAATTGGTCATCCGGAGATAAATGCCAAAAGCTTTGGGCATACCGCCCGGCGCCACTTCAAACAGATTCTGGGGGCACACGGCCTGGTGCTGGGGGCATTGCGTGTTGGCGTTGGGAAATCCGGTGCCTTTGACCCGGCGACTTCCCAGAAACTACTCGATGATGCCTTGACCGCCTGTGATCTGGCGCATCAACTGCAAACACCGCTGGTGTCGGTATATATCGGTGAACCGGCGGACGATCAGAATATTTCCGGTGATGTCGCGGAAATAGTTCGCCTGCTGGCGGTGCGGGCCGATCGGACCGGCGTTGTCGTGGCACTTTCCTGCGGCCAAAGCCAATGGCTGCTGAAACTTATATCCAGCATTGATGCGCCTTGCCTGGCGGCCAATCTGGACTCTGCGCGTGTTGTAGCCGCCGGCGGCTCTCCGCCGCAAGCCGCGGAATTACTCGCCGGTCGCATGGCGTTATGGACATGCGCTGATGCGATACGCACCGGTTCAACGGTTCAGATAACGCCGCTTGGTTCGGGCCGCGCCGCCGGTCAGGAGGTCGTGCGCATATTAAAAAATCAGGATTACACCGGGCCCATAGTTGTCGATGTCCGCGATTTGCCGCACCCGGTTCAAGCCGCCGAACATTCCCGCAACCAGCTTCAACAATGGATTTTTGCATGACGCAGCGCATCATCAGTGAAGTGACATATTTTGGCGCGGTTGAATCCACACAGGACATTGCCAAGGCCCATGCCAAGCAACTGGTGCTGTCAGAGCAGCCACTGGGCTTTCCCCGCCAATTCTATGTGGCTGAAAGCCAGACGCGCGGGCGCGGCCAGCATGGCCGGCGGTGGATCAGTCCCGAGGGTGGCATTTATTTAAGCGCGGTGATCCCTGATGTCCCGCAATATATGCACCGCTATCTGCCTTTGATTTCCGGCCTGGCCATCGCTCGAATGCTCATGCGGCCCTGGTTTCCATCCCCGTGGCTGCCGGGACCTCCCAAAACGGATATCGCCTTTACCAATGTGCATTTGCGCTGGCCCAATGATGTGCTCTTCAATGGCCGCAAAATCGCCGGCGTGTTATCTGAAAGCGTTACCATGGGCCATCGGGCCGTGGCCGTTATCGGCGTAGGCATGAATGTCAACGCCGATCCAGCGGCATCGGATTCGGTGCTTAGCCAAACGGCCACGTCGCTGGCGCATGAAATTGGAGGCTCGGTTGATAAAGTCAAAGTTACCAATGCAATGCTGCACAACCTGGAAGACTGTATCGGCGCGTTAACCAGTCGACATTGGTCCAAATTGCATCAGGAAATTTATCATCTTGATTTTCTCCGTGGTCGCGCGATAACCGTGGCCGTCAATGATCAATGCCTTTCCGGAACCGGTGCCGGCATCGCCGATGATGGGGCGCTGCTCCTGGCGGTGCCTTCGCAACGCGAACCGCAGGCAATTTATTCCGGCACTGTGGTCACCGTCGACGACCGCCCAATCCGCCCGGTTGAGTAACTGCAATGAAACCGGGCGCTGCAAGCGATGCGGTTGACGATCAACACGCCGAGCGCGACGGCGGTAAAAAAAACCAGGCTCACAGGTTGCCGAAAAGCTCAATTGCGTTGAGAATTACTTTCGGAAATACCGGCACGCGCCGGTACCGGGACTAAGACATTTGTTAAGGAGTCTTGTATGGCTGACATTACCTTCAAGGGCAACCCGATTCACACCGTGGGTGATGCTCCAAAAGTGGGTGACAAACTCGTGGCATTTACCCTGACGAAATCGGATTTAAGTGAATTGAAATCAACACAACTCACTGGCCAGAAAATTATTCTCAATATCTTCCCCAGTGTTGATACATCGGTATGCGCCCGATCCGTGCGGCAGTTCAATGTCGATGCCGCGGCTCTAACCAATACCGTGGTGCTGTGCATTTCCGCAGATCTACCCTTCGCCCAAAGCCGTTTCTGTGGCGCGGAAGGTATTAAAAATGTTCAGACGCTTTCCACCTTTCGCCATCCGGAATTTGGCAATCTCACCGGATTGACCATCGCGGACGGCCCTTTGGCGGGCCTGCTGGCGCGTGCTGTGGTGGTAGCCGATGGCACGGGTACGATTAAATATGTGCAACTTGTTCCCGAAATAGCGCAGGAGCCGGATTACGCCGGCGCCATTGGCGCGGCAAAATAAATCATAGCCGCCGAATTTTTTCGATCTCTTTCCGGCGTTTCGACGTAGCAAGAATCGCCTGGTGTGTCGCGTGAACGCTTCGACCGCTGTGGCGTACTCCGCTGCGCTTTTGAGAACCGCTATTTGGAGAGTTCATCAATGACTAGGGATATTAGTACCAGTTGGCATGAAACGGCTCCCGGCCGTCGCGCGTTTTATGCCCGTCCGACAAAGTCGGGAAAACATCCACTTATTGTGGTTTTTTTTGAGGTTTTCGGCCTCAATGAACATTTTCAGCATGTCGCCTCGCAAATTGCGGAAAACGGATATTGTGCCGTTGTTCCGGATTTATTTGACGGCAAAGTTTTCAGCTACAGCGATATTCAAGCAGCGATGAACATCGCCAAAGACCTGAAATCCGACACGATCATGGAGCACATCACCCAGAGCATTGACCGGCTCAATGATCAACCCGAAGTGGACACTCGGCGCTGCGGCTTGATCGGATTCTGTATGGGCGGGCGGATCAGCTTTATGGCCGCATGTAAACTCGGATCGCGAATTAAAGCCGCAGTATCATTTTATGGCGGTTCCATCGCGCCGACAGTTCCGGATCGCATGGGACGCACAAGCCTGCTGACAGAAGAAAATCTAAGCAACCTCTCGGCACCGTTATTTCTCGCGTATGGCAGTCAAGACACTCATATTCCTCCGGAAGAACATGCACGCATTGTCGAAGCACTGGGAAGACACAAGAAACGCTATACACTCGCGCTGTTTGATGGACCGCACGCCTTCGCCAGCGACCGCCGGGAGTCCTACCGCCCTGCCGCTGCGGCGCAGGCATGGAAAATGGCCTACGAGCATTTTAGCGCGCTTTAAAAGCCTACGCCGCACCGGCCTTGGCATCTGCGGATTCATTATTAACCGCGGTTTTCATGGGAATTTTTGACATCGCTCGCCAATCCAGATGGCATTTCCAGTTGCGATCGTCGCGATCTGGAAAATCCGTGCGGAAGTGTACGCCGCGCGTTTCCTGCC
>JAJZVR010000220.1 GCA_021847065.1 Planctomycetota bacterium
CTCGATTTATCGAGACAGTTGTGGAAGTCTTGAGCCGGTGCGTTGTGCTGGTCCGCCCTTGTAACAAGGGTTCGAAACTCTCCCGCTCTCACGGCATCATGGTGGAGGTCTTTTTATTGGTATAATGCGGCCATGCGGGATGTTTCTTTACCTATTCATGGGCGTGGTGCCGGCGGCAACCCCGCCAACCGATTTGAGGCGGCACATTATGAAATTGCCCCCGATGCCGATGAACCGCCCTCCGTCGCCGCCCGCACAGAACTGATTGCTGATAACAGCAAATCCATTCTCTCAGAAAATGACAGCCCGGATATCGGTTTCCGATTCAGCCTCAATCCTTATCGGGGTTGCGAGCATGGGTGTATATACTGCTACGCCCGGCCCACGCATGAAACGCTGGGCTATTCCGCGGGACTGGATTTTGAAAGTAAAATCATGGTCAAATACAACGCCCCGGAATTATTGCGGCAAAAGTTGATGCATAAACACTGGGAGGGGGAACTTATTTCCATGGCCAGCGTTACGGATTGTTATCAACACGTTGAACGTACTTTGCGCATTACACGCGGTTGTCTGGAAGTGCTGGCGGAATTTAGAAATCCGGTTTCCATCATCACTAAAAATCATCTCGCTACCCGCGATATTGATCTGCTGGGCGAATTGGCACGCCATCACGCGGTGGCGGTGTTTATTTCTGTTACAACGCTGCAATCGGAATTGGTCGCAATCATGGAGCCGCGCACCAGTTCGCCCCAGCGCCGTCTGGCCGCGATAACCGCGTTGTCACAAGCCGGTATTCCAACGGGCGTGCTGGTGGCACCGGTGATACCGGGTTTAACGGATCAACAGATGCCGGATATTCTCAAGGCTGCGGCGGCAGCCGGGGCGACATTTGCAGGCTATACGCCATTGCGGCTGCCCTATGCGGTAAAGGATTTATTCCAAACGTGGTTACGGGAACATAAGCCGGATCGGGCGGAGAAAATTCTCAATCGCATCAGATCCATGCGGGGCGGCAAACTTAATGATTCCAATTTTGCCACGCGTATGAAGGGTGAAGGTATTTTTGCCGATCAGATCGAAAATCTTTTCGAACTTTCCGCGCGACGGGTCGGCTTGCAATCGCATTATCCTGCGATGTCATCAGCGGCGTTTCGCCGGCCCGGTGCGCAGTTGGGACTTTTCGGTTGAATTACCGCCCATAATGCACATGCAGCGTTGACCGGGCCAAAACATAGTCGGCCATGGCATGATGCAGGCATGGCAGGCAATCCGGCGCAAAAAGCAGCTTGCGGCTTAATGCGTAGAGAATAATTCGGTAATGATGGGCGGGACCCGGCGGCGGAGAGGGGCCGCCATAACCGAGTTTGCCAAACGAGTTGGTTCCCTGTCGGGCCGATGGCAGGCCAGCAATCCGCTTGGCGGCCGGGAGGTGTTCCGGCAATCCTTTAGCCGTCGGTGGAATGTTAATAATCATCCAGTGCCGAAACGCCAGCGGTCCCGGTGCGTCCGGGTCTATCATCACTATAACCAGAGAAACGGTTTTCCTGGGAACATGGCGCCAGGCTAAAGGCGGCGAAACATCCTGACCGTCCGCAGTGAATCGCGTGGGCAATACCGAATGATTATGAAAGGCTGGTGAAGTCAAAGTCATAACTGGCCGGGCTGGTGCCGCGGCCTTAGCGGCAAGAGCCGGAGTCAGACAAATCAGTGCGCCGAACATAGCTGTGGCCATAGCTGCTAACATTGCAAGTATCATATAAGTGGGGTGTTTCATGGTGGCAACTCCGTGGTAAAGTACTTGCCTTTAACTATATCCCGACTTGGCCGATAATAGAACAGCAGTCGCGATGGCCACCTGCGGAGGGCTCACAGCCCGGCAAAGTCAAAGGTGCCGGCAAAATTTTCCCGCAGCCATTTTACGCCAAGGCGTGGTATCCGTACTATAATTCCGTTTTACGGGTGCCGCGCTTATGTTCAAATTGCGTCTGATTTATGGCCTGCTGTTCGGGGCCTTGCTTTTGACGATGTTTTATTTTGATCAGACGCTGTCGGCGGGCTGGCCGGCGCGGTGCATGTCTTTCCCGCCGGGCACGCTGATGGCCGTGAGTTTAATTGGTATTATTCCGCTGGCGACGGCGGAAATGCGACGATTGCTGAAGGCGGAGGGCGTGGCCATTTCCATGCGCGTATGCGTGACAGCATCCATTTTGTGCATGATCTGGCCTTGGCTGGAGCAGTTGTCGCAGATGCTTTTGAACCATCCTAAAGGTGCCAGCCCGATTGCGGTGCGTGTAGCATGGTGGTTTCACACCGTAAAACCGCATTATCTCGTGCCAACCGTATTAGCGTTAGGGCTGGTAGGTGCGGTGGTAATGTACAGTCGGAATCAGAAAATTGACGGAGCCATGGCTTCGGCAGGCGGGTCGTTATTAGCGATTGTATATCTTGGGGTAATGCCCGGGTTCTTCCTGCCAATCAGGCTCACACATTCCGCCGGTATGGTGGTGTCCATTCTGTTGATGGTCAAAGGGGCGGATATGGGAGCCTATGGTGTGGGACGGTGGTTGGGAAAGCATAAATTAATCGCGTGGCTTTCCCCGGGGAAAACCTGGGAGGGTTTTGTTGGCGGATTGGCTGCGGCGGCTCTTATTGGCATGTTGCTGTCGCATTTTTCGCCTGAATTTGCTTGGTGGGAAGGCCTGCTTGCCGGCGTAGTGCTGGGAGCGGCGGGACAAATGGGAGATTTGCTGGAAAGCCTGTTGAAACGTGATGCCGGCGTGAAAGATTCAGGCCTTGTGCCGGGTTTTGGCGGCGTGCTGGATATGCTGGACTCGGCCGTTTTTGCCGCTCCATTGGCTTATTGGATGTTAAAACTGGTTCACGGCTAATCGCCGCGAGATCAGGAGCCTGCGATGCAAGCGCGAAACGACTGCAACATTTTGGGATCCGGCCCGACCATGGGTCAAGCATTAGCACATTTTAAATCCGCCCATGCTCAAGCCAAGCGTGCATGTGGCATTGTGAAGCGGATGTTGCGGGAAATAAACTTCCTACCTACCGCCGATTGCCGCGGCAATACCGGCCCTTCCCCACTTGCTGCGGTTTATCGTTTTTGTCTGCCACTGTGCGTGATTGCAATCACGTATGGTACGCTGGCAATCACCAGCCGCGTCGCATGTGCCGCCACTGCCAGCGACCCGCAGGCCCATGCTTCCACAGCCCTGCAGCGGCGCGTGGCGGTTAACGTGGGATCTCTGGCATCGGATAGGTGGAAAAATCGGCAGCGGGCGGAGCGGAGCTTGTTGTCCACAAAGGGATTTGTTTTGCCGCAGCTTGCCGCGGCGATGGTAAAAGCGAAAAATCCGGAGCAACGCGACCGACTGCTGCGAATTTGCATGCAGCTATATCTGCGGCAATTTAACTGGCTGCATCATGGCAGTGCCTTTATTGGCGTGGAGTTTATCGCCAAGCCCCTGGAATTACGAAGGCGTGGAATCCCGAAATGGATTCCAGCCGTGGCGGTGGTGCGTACGGTAGCCGGTTTTCCCGGCGGTTTATACCTGCGCGAAAATGATCTGATATTGGGTATTAATGGTCATACAATTTCGGCCTACAATACCGCAACCGCCTTCCGCGCGGAAATTCAGCAGCATCAACCCGGCAGCGTGATAACACTGCTGCTGCTGCGTAATGGGAAAATGATAAAAGTTCCAGTGCGGCTTACGGGCATTGCTACCGACCCGCTGGCCGCGCAGGAACTTTTGAATCAACGGAATCTCATTGCGGAGCACCTGATCGACAAGTACCGCCCGGTTAAGCCGCTGGTTCTAGCCGCAGCGCCGCGGTAACGTCCTGACGATGCAGTTGCGACGGCTTCAAAAACGATTGTGGATAGCGGGAGCTTACACGAAGAATTATCAGGAAGGTGAAAAAAAGCCTCGCTGATGAAAGATCAGCGAGGCCGATTGTTACGCTGCCACATTATTGACCTGGCGGTGGCCCACCGGGGCCTCGATGCCCACCAGGTCCGCCCGGGCCGCGCCGCGACTTTTTCAATGTAATCGTACCGGCACCCGCCATTTCGCCAGATTTAACCACAACTGGTTTATTGACGCGGCCAAAGCCTTTGCGGCGTTTCATCGCCATGACACCGTAGCGGCCCGCGGGCGCGTTGGTGCACAAAGGTGCCGTCGGCTGGTGTCTTCGTAACTCCCATGACCAGCGTATGTTTAATCCAAACCGACTGGCCGGGCGTAACCTTGATATGGCCATGCGATTCAGGCCCGTTTGGTCCGCCCGGAGGTGGTCCACCAAATCCCGGTGGTCCACCAGGCCCTCCGCCGGGTCCGCCTCCCGGCAGCAGGTTGCCGCCCTTTGGCAGTCGCATGACGCGCACAATGGCTCACCGCGCCATCGCGTGTAAACCGCCGTGGACTAATTCGGGGCGATTTTCGACCGTTGCCCAAGGTTGAACCGGGCGATTTAGGCGTTGCAATCGTGTTATTGGACTTGTCATTGGCCGTTTTGTACGGGGATGGCTGGCTTGCAGCGTGCCAGAATTTCGCCAAAATAACGGATTACGGCATTGACCGGATTGAATCTGACCGATATAACGCAGGTACTTTCGTCACGGGTTGTACCCGCTGAAGAGCCGAAATGGACGGCGTTCTGCGCCAGACTCGGCGCACGCGATGCGTCCGGGTACCATGAAGTAAAATGAAACGGGTAAAAAGGGCTTGCAATGATGATGTATCAAATGCGGAGAAGAGTAATAACCGTCATGCTGGCGGCCTGTGCAGTAACCACCACCTGGGGCTTAGCTCATGCGCAAGGTCCTGGATCAGCACAACATCTGATGGCCGGGCAACTTATTGACGACGCGCGGACAGTCAGCCGCAATCTTCATTTGCCGGCAAATATTGCCGCAAAACAGGCGCTGATCCTGCTGGAAGAAGCGCAGAGCGTTGACGGGCAGTCCGCAACGGCCCTGCGGCTTTTGGCTGAAGCCGCCCAAGCCAATGGAAATCATCAGCTCCGGGCGCAGGCATTGCAGAAATTGGTTAATCTCAAGCCTGATGATATCACCGCGCAGGTTCAGCTCTTTGATGCCATTGCCGCACGGCGGCAAACCGTCGCGGCGCGCATTGCCGTATACCGCACGGTAATGGCACAAAAAACATTTAACGATCAGGTACGCAGCGCCATGGCGCAGCGTATTGGCGGACTGCTTGAAGCGCAGGGACGTAAAGATTCCGCTGCAAATATGTACATTCGTGCCGTTAAACTCAACCCGGCGAATTTAACCGCCTGGCAGGCTCTTGCTCGAACCTTGGCCGCGGAAGATGCACCGGTATCACAACGGCTGTATGCATTGATGCACGCTTTGCGGGCTGATCCATATCAGCCTGATGCGCTCGCGGCAATAGCGGATATTCTTGCTGATGCCCATGATTATAAACAGGCTGCCACCTGGGCCAACGCCGCGATTCGGCAATATCAGCAGGGCCGGATGAGCATATCCCCCGTTCTGGCGGCCAATCTTGCCGCCTATTGGGCCATTGCGGGGAAAAATGACCAATATCAGGCCTATATGGGTGAATTGCTGGCCTTGAAGCACCCATCCACACCGGTGCTGATGATCGCGCTGACCCATCGGACGGGCGGGAAGTTTGTTTCTGGTCCGACCGCCCGAGCATTGTTGGCACGCATACACAAACGCCTTGCTGCCGCGCTGAAAGCCGATCCCAAAAACACATCGCTGCAGGCCGATGATCTGTGGCTGGATCTCTTTTACAATCCAACACTTCCCGCGGATCTCGCCCATCGTGTCGCTCAACTGGGTAAAAAGCTGCCAACTGGCTCGCCGGAATATTATCGTCTGCGCGGCTGGCAGTTGCTGCGGCAAGGATATAACGCCGCAGCTTTGACGCATCTGAATAAAGCCGGCCCGGATCCGTATGCGATGCTGGGCATTGCGCGGATTTTAGCTGATAACCATCAAGCCGCGCAGGCGGGAAAAATTCTTCAGAAACTCTGGGATTCTTCCCTGCCGCCGTTACCCACCCTTGATGTGGTGCAGGCGGCCTCCAATCTGGGCGTTACGCTTACGCAGCCAAAGGATGATGCGGCCATCAGTGCCACGGTTGCCGGTTATCCCAAGTTAATGCTTGATGCGGTGGATCATCCGGGAAAAATCGTACTGGTCACCACGGACTGGTCCAACCGGTTTATCACCGCGGGCGATCCTATGTATATCCGCGTGCACTATTACAACACCTCACCATACACGCTGGCCGTCGGGCCGGATACAGCCATTACCACAGCCGTTGCCATTGCGGGGAGCATCCAGGGGGTTAATAATTCCGCGCTGGGAGCTTATGCGGTGGACAACAACCCGCCGGTACTGCGACTGGAACCGCAGGGCGGCATTACCGTGCGCTATCGCGTGGATCAAGGTGAACTTCGAAAGCTGATTTTAACCAATCCGATTTCAATTCTCGGCGGACAGGTGGAAGTAATTACCAATCCGCTGGCGCTGTCATCGGCAATTGTCCCTGGTTTGGGGGGCTTGGAACTTAATGCGGGATACTTTAACGTCGATGGATTTTGTGCCGGTGATCCCCAATCACTTAGGGACCTCGCCAACAGTCTGACTTCCATTCCCGCGCGGCGGCAGATGCTGGCGGCTGGTGTGCTGGCCAGAAGCCTTACGATGTTATCGGGAATTGAAAGCTCCAGTGCGCCAAGTGCTTCAGCGGCGGATCAAACCAAGGCCTTAAATAAGCTCAAAAAAACAATTACCGCATCGCTGATGAATATCATGGACACCCCCGATGATTATTATGCCCAGGCGTGGCTGGCGCGCTGGGCGCCACTGACGCAATTTCCGCACGATATTTCCCACGCACTTCTGGCCGCTACGGATTCG
>JAJZVR010000221.1 GCA_021847065.1 Planctomycetota bacterium
CTGGCCACCCGGGCGGGAATTGAGGGACGGGGAAAGTTTCTCATTCATTCGCCACTGATGCGCCTGCAAAAGACCGATATCATCAAACTGGGGCTTTCACTGGGAGTTAATTATGGCCACACCTGGACATGTTACGATCCCGGTGTTTCTGGCCGTGCATGCGGCCATTGTGATGCCTGCCAAATGCGTCTTGCGGCGTTTGGACAACTGGGCATAACCGATCCAACTGCGTACGAACAGACCACCGGCGGCCAGAAATGAAAATATCGGAAATATTCTACAGCATTCAGGGCGAAGGAAAGCTTACGGGCGTTCCATCGCTTTTTATACGCACCAGCGGATGCAATTTACGCTGCGTGTGGTGCGACACACCGTACAGTTCCTGGCAGCCCATCGGTGAAACAATGACGGTTGCGGAAATATTAAACAAGGCCAAAACGCAAGATACTCAACATGTGGTAGTCACCGGAGGTGAACCGATGATGCAACCTCAACTGCCGGAACTCATTGCCGGCCTGCGAACGATGGGACGACACATAACGGTGGAAACCGCTGGAACGCTGTGGCAGGATGTGCCGATGGATCTTGCCAGTATCAGCCCGAAATTATCAAATTCCACGCCATCGGACGATGTCACATGGTCGCAAACCCATCAGCAGCGGCGATTGAACTGGGACGTTTTGGCAACATTCGCCCGATCACAATTGGTGGCCGAACGGCAATGGAAATTTGTAATTTGCAAGCCGGAAGATATGCAGGAGGTAGATGCCATCCTCGCCCGAATTTCCGATGTGGCCCCCATCCAAGCAGCCGATGTCATCCTGATGCCGGAGGGCATCACATCTGAAGCCATACAAACGCGTGGCGGGTGGCTGGCGGAAATATGTCGGCAGAGAGGCTTTCGCTTTGGAATGCGTTTGCATATTCTACTTTACGGAAACACACGCGGTACGTAACACGCGAATCTCGGCAATAAACTGAAAAATGATTTGAACGCCGGTTTAAAATAAAAGGAAAACACGATGAATCGCAAGAAAAGTCAGATCCAACTTCTGGAAACGTTTGTCAATCCTCATCCCAAAAGAGATTATGAAATCGAACACATAGCTCCAGAATTTACCTCCGTATGTCCACAGACTGGACAACCGGATTTTGGAACAATTCGTTTACTGTATATTCCTGATCAATTATGCGTGGAGCTTAAAAGCTATAAAATGTATCTGCAGAGCTTTCGCAACCGCGGGATATTTTATGAAGATGTTACCAATGTCATACTAGATGATTTGGTGCAGCGGCTTAAGCCCCGGCACATGACCATCATCAGCGAATGGACGCCGCGCGGTGGACTGCGATCAATTATTCGCTGCGTTTATAAACCAATGAATCAATGATCGACATTTCCTATTTCAGTCCGGCGGTAAGCTGTGCAGCAAAACGGCCCACCGCAGATGGAACATCGGGTGATGCCGTGGCAAGCTCACGCGTGATGGTCTTGATGATAGCCGAACCGACAATCACGCCATCGGCCAGCGGCGCAAGTTCCGCAACCTGTTCCGGGCGCGATATTCCAAATCCAACGCAAATGGGATGTGGCGTGAGCGCCCGGAGCGATTTAAGATTCAGCGGCACATCCGCCGGCAAGGATTGCCGTTCGCCGGTTATACCCGTCACGGACAAATAATAAATAAATCCATTGCATAGCGCGGCGATTTTGGCCCGTCGATCCGGAGGGGTGGTGGGCGCTATTAAAAGGCTGCTTTTGAGGTTGTATTTACTTAACGTGGCGACCACAGCCGGCGCTTCCTCCAGCGGTACATCCGGTAGAATCAGTCCATCAATGCCCGCCTGTGCACAAGCGGAGCCAAACGTATCGGCACCATGTTTGAAGATAATGCTGAAACTCGCCATCGCCATGATCGGCAACGCAAAACCATGGCCGCGGATTTTTTCAACCGTCTGCAAGATACGCTCGACGGTGGCACCATTTTCCAATGCCAGACGATAGCTTTCCTGAATGGTCGGCCCATCTGCAATTGGATCAGAAAACGGGATACCCAATTCAATGCAGCCAGCGCCCGCGTGTTGGAGGGATTCCAGCATGGGACCCAGCAAATCAACACTCGGATAACCGGCGGTGACAAATGGGCATAATATTGCCCGGTGATTCTGCCCCGGTGCGGCAAACGCGGCTGAGAGCCTGTCGGTCATATTACTGCCGCACCAACGGATGAGCGTAATAACCAATCATCGCGAGGAAGCGATTGGCATTGAGAATCGGCACGGACAAGTTCTGTGCTTTTTGCTGCAGGTGCTCATAGCGCTGTTGCTGCGCAACACGTTCGGACTTCAGGGCGGCGGTTTGAGCCGTCTGCACGCCGTTGAAATTCAACAGCGAGTTGCTTGGCCGCGAACCCAACACCAGGAAATCGGTCTGGGTGGAAATGTGCTTATCAACCACGCCACCCCATGATTCAACGAGCCGTACAATTTGTCGGCGACCCGCCGCAGTTGGAAGGCCGTTCCCATTGACATCGAAATTGCCATAGATAACAAAATGGAACTGACGGTTCTGATCTTTATGGAAAACCGGATTGGCGATGAGGTCGCCGGCAAAAATCTGCGCATTGGGTTGCAGATGCGTAATGCGGCACACCGATGCGAACTTTCCAACGCGAATCACCGCAATGGAACCCGCCCCGCCGCCATTCTGCCCGGTATTGACACCCAAATTCGGGTTATACACCGCAAAGGATAGACCAACGGTTATATGTTCGGCGCTTCCGAGGTTGATATAGACATGCTGCGTCACCGGTGAAACACGAATCACTTTTCCATCAGCCTGGCTAAGTATGGCGTTGGCACCCGTGTTTGGAGCACGATATGCGGCAATCTGATTGCGCAAATCCTGAACTACCGCGATTCGCGCTTGGAGTTCCTGTTTGAGCTGTTGTATCTGAATCACCTGCCCGCGCAGTTCAGTTATATACTTCGACTGTTCAGCGGTGATCTGCTGTTGCAGGGTACCAGCCTCGGTTGAAACCTGGCTGTTAGCCGCATTGAGTTTGGTGGTCAAAGCATCGATACGATTCTGAGCAGATGTAAGCTTGTCATTAATGGCATGGATATCATCCTTGAATGACGATCGAGTCGATGCAAAACGCCGCTGATAATTGGCTAAGTGAATGTGGTATTGTTTAATTTCCTTGTGGGCGTTCACCAGCGCTGAATCAACTTCAGATAATGCCAGCACCAGTGATTTGCCGCTCATACCGGCTTGAACCAGAACCCGATTCACCGGGCCAGACGGGCCAATAAGCTGCGATACCTGGCCTCCGCTGTTACCGCTGATCTTCATTTCTAATTGATTTATCTGCGCAACCAATTGCCGCACCACCGTATTGCTGGCGGACGCGTTGGCCTTCAGATCCGCAATCATCGGCAGATTCTGATCCCCGGTTGATGCAATCAGCGAAAGATTCTGCTGATCAGCCGAAGCTGTTTGTTCTGCCTTACCCAACTTGAGGTAGAGCAGAATGGCGACTATTGTCGCCACAAGGAACAGACCGATGAAAACAATAAGTGCATAGGGTGGCGCGCTGCGCTGTGTGCGAACTGTTGCCATAGGTGAAAGCCTCCGTAGCCAAGCATCCTGACCGGCATGCCGAACCCTCGTGACGCCATCGACCATCCAATAATCGAACCCCGGGTCACGACAGCTTCGGCGCTGTGCTAAAACTATCACCGCTAAAAGCGATTGGGTCAAGTGAAAAATATCCAAATTCTCGGATAGCCCGGTCTAAATTCCCATGGGCCACGCCAGCGCGGGATTGCTCTTGCGCCCGAGAAAGTCGCTACTTGTGATAAAATTCGGCCAAATCAACTCATTTTATCCCTCTGGTCGGCAAAAAATCACTGGGCATCTATGCCGCCGGATTCCAGAACCGGCAAAATCGCATCTTTGACTTTTTCTGTTTTTTTCTGATATGCGGCTACCAAACCAAGTCGCGGCGGTAAAAGCAACGCTTTACTTATAGCTCTTTCTATCAGTCACAATGCCATGGGACCATCTCCCAAAGGTTGCTTCAATAACATTATCAGTGCGCCCGGCACAAGCCCAAACCGGCGTGACGTACACCATGTCGGCGTACAGCGTCAGCACGTTGAACCTTGTTGACGCACCGGAGCCGGGCGAGGGGCTGATTCTGGTCATTGCACTTGTAGCTGGGGCCTTGTTGCTCGGCCCGCGAATTTCGCAGCGGGTGGTACCGCGGGAAAGTGTATAAAGGCCCCGGGGCTGTGCCCTTCTGAAAAACCTGCACTCAAAGCGGTATTTCTGCACCACATAGTTCTTCCAAGAGTATGGATGCCCCGGCACTGCTATGCACGCGGGCCAACATTTCCAATATAGCGCCTTGACGCCGAGTCCAAACTATCGGCGCGCCAGCGAAAGCATGCCACACTCCTAAAGCCTTTAAAATCGCCGAGTGCAATGCCCCCATGCCGTCACCGGTTAAAGCACTTATGTATACCGTTGACTCTTCCGCATGTTTCAAGGCACTACTTGATTTAATTGGCAAATCTGTTTTATTAACGGCATAAACAATGCGATGGCCCGCGGTCAGCCCCACAGAATCTGTAACATGCCAAGAATCTCTCGTACCATCCATGACAACAACGACAATATCAGCGTTTGATGTCTGTTGATGCGAGCGCAATATAGACTCAATCTCCAGTGGATCGTCCGTGTCACGCATCCCGGCCGTATCCACCACGATGGCGTTTAATGATATATCCTCAGCGGTCAGACGGACGGTAACATCAACCCAATCGCGTGTGGTTCCAGCAACCTCGCTGGTGATACTTGCAGGGCGCCCCGCCAGAGCATTAAGCAATGTTGATTTTCCCGCATTGGGTTGGCCAATCAAAGCTATCCGCGGTGGCTTGAGGAAGTGCCGAAAAAAGCATGAACGTTCCATAATCCATTGGGCCTGCGTCTGCACGCGCCAGAGCGACTCGGAATCAGATGCGGCTTTTAAGCATTTAACGCCGCGCGCGGCCCACGCCGCAAGGCCTTGTTCATGCTGGCACGCCAAAAGTTGCACGGTGTAGATGTTATCCACGCCGGGTAAAGCCGCCAGCACTTCGTTTAATATGGCTGGTGCCGGGCTGATGTGCTGATGTCTTCCAATAGCCTGATATGGCGGAATTATATCAAACGGATCACGCACTGTTGTCCCGGTTGATTGCAGCGCCGCTAAAATCTGTTCCACCACCGCCGTGCCGCCATGGGCATGAATTTCAAAGTGCTGTTCATCGCGGCACACGATTAACGCATCATCAATTGCCTGTCCTTGAAACGTCAGCGTTGCCCGCGCAATACCTTTAACCGGAATATTCTTTGCCCGACTGCAGAGTTCTGCCACACTATGCCGCGCTGCAACACCCACAACGGCAATGACCGCAATAGCCCCGGCAGCCACAGCTGTAATACGTCCAGCATACACCCCATTGTCTGGCATGCTGGCGGGCATGGTGCAAAAGGCCGTGTCCTGAATTTCAGATTGCGTGGTCATTGTTGATTGTCCAGCTTCGCGCCCAGAGTTAAAAACAGCATGATACATCGCGGGCAGCATGGGAAGACGTTATGCATACCATGTTGCAGACCGGGTAATGCAAAATCCGTTCCGCCAGCAGTTTAACGGTGGCACCATGTTTTATCCTACCGGTAACACTTGCCGAAGGCGGGAAATAACCTGCGGAATAACATGCAATGTCTGATCAATTTCCGCTTCCGTTGTAAATTCCGAGAGAGAAAATCGCACCGCTCCATGTGCAATTTTTTCCGCTATTCCCATGGCCTTTAGAACATGCGACGGCTCAAGTGAACCGCTCGAACACGCCGCACCGGCACTGGCGCAAATGTCATGCTGATTCAGAAGTATTAAAATCGCTTCGGCTTCCAGTGAGGCAAAACCGATGTTGGTCGTATTGGCGGTTCGATTGGCCTTATCGCCATTTACAAAACTCTCCGGCACAACATCCAGAATCCCGGCCTCCAACCTGTCCCGCAACGCTGAAATGCTTTGAATATTTGCAGGTTCAGACAACTTGACCGAGGCTCTGGCCGCCGCCGCGCCCATGCCGACAATCGCGGCGACGTTTTCCGTACCGCCCCGCCGGTCCCGTTCCTGCGGCCCTCCCCGAATGAAGGGATGAAACGCCACGCCCCGCCGAATCGCCAATGCCCCCACCCCCTTGGGTCCATGAAATTTATGCCCACTGATGGAAAACAAATCCACAGCGCGGCTGGAAAAACGCAAGGGAATTTTCCCCGCGGCCTGCACCGCATCAACATGAAATACCACCCGGCGCTCCCGGGCCAGTGTTCCGATTGCATCAATATCAAATATCACGCCGGTTTCATTGTTCGCCCATATCAGACTTAGCAACGCCACGCCCGGATCAGCCAGTGCTGTGTGCAAGGCCGCCATATCCAAGCGGCCCAACGTGTCAACGCCAAGCTCTATCACACGATAACCGTGCTTCGCCATATAGGATACCGGCTCGCGCACGGCACTGTGTTCCACTTTGGATGTAACAATTGTCTTTTTATCCGCACGCCCCGCCAGCACGCCCATCAGGGCGGCATTATCAGATTCTGTTCCGCCGCTGGTGAAAATCACTTCTGCGGCCCGGCATCCGATAAATTCCGCAACCTGATAACGCGCTTCTTCAACGGCATGTCGCGCTTCCTGCCCGGCCTGATGAACGCTTGAAGGATTGCCATAAACATTTTCAAGATATGGCATCATCGCCCGCAGAACTTCCGGCGCTATTTTTGTCGTCGCATTGTTATCCAGATAAATCATACCGCTTATTATATAGCAC
>JAJZVR010000222.1 GCA_021847065.1 Planctomycetota bacterium
TGGACGACACCCGACTTGAAGAATATCTGGCCGGTAAAAAAGTCGAGCCGGCGGAACTGCGATCCTGCTTTATCAAGGCGATGAATGCCGGCCATGTCGTGCCGATTCTCTTTACCTCCGCCAAACAGGAAGTTGGAATTGATAACCTGCTGCATATCCTCGTGGAAGAAGCTCCATCGCCCGTGTCCGGCCGGATGAAACGCCTGGAACGCCAAAATGCTGAAAATCCGGAGCTCACCGAAACGTTGGAAATTCAGCCGGATCCCTCGGCACCCCTGCTGGCACAGGTTTTTAAGGTCACCACGGACCCCTATGTTGGGAAACTCTGCATGATGCGGATATTACAGGGCAAACTCGATGCCAATACCGCATTTGTCTATGGCAACGATAAGAAAACGCACCGGGCGGGACATGTGTTAAAACTTGAGGGGCGAGATCACCCGGAATCTCCCGTTGCGTACGCCGGAGATATCGTCGCCGTCGCCAAGCTTGATGATCTGCACGTCAATGATATTGTCCATGCGCCAGCCGCGCTAAACAACCTCCGCGCCATATTGCCGCGCTATCCGGCGCCGATGTTTTCCATGGCTGTTGCGCCAAAATCCCGCGGCGATGAAGTCAAGATTTCCTCCGCACTATTCAAGCTTACCGAAGAAGATCCGACATTTCGCACCTCACATGATCCACAAACCCATGAACTTATTATTCATGGCTTGGGTGATCTGCATTTGCGCGTGATGCTTGAAAAAATGAAAAACCGTTTCAATTTGGATGTTACCGCCGCCCCACCGCGCATCGCCTACCGCGAAACCATTACCACCCGCGCGGAAGGACATTACCGGCACAAAAAGCAGTCCGGTGGCGCAGGCCAATTTGGTGAAGTCTATTTGAGAATCGAACCGCTGGAACATGGCAAAGGCTTTGAATTCGTCAACGAAGTCTTTGGCGGTGCCATTTCCGGGCCATTTATTGCATCGGCGGAGAAAGGGATTCGTGACGCCCTGGAGCATGGACCAATTGGGGGGTATCCCGTGCAGGATGTTCGGGTCACGCTTTACGATGGTAAAACCCATCCAGTGGATTCCAAGGATATCGCGTTTCGTATTGCGGGAAAATATGCGTTTTTAGCCGCCATGCAAAAAGCCCGGCCCATGCTGCTCGAACCCATGGTTTCACTGGAAGTCGTCGTGCCGGAGTCGCACTTGGGCAGTGTGACCGGTGATCTCAATGGCCGCCGCGGACGCGTGAATGCAACCGACCTGCTACCCGGCGCAATGGCCGCCATTCATGCCACGGCACCGCTTTCAGAATTGGGTCAATACGATAATCAATTGCGCAGCGCAACCAGCGGCCAGGGCAGCTTTTCCATTGAGTTTTCCCACTATGAAACCGTTCCGCCGATGGTTCAGGCAAAAATCTCCGCCCAATACCAGGCCCCGGTAGAGGAATAGCGCGTATGCCAAAAGCCACCGCGGCCACGCGCCGCGACATATATTCTCTGGCGTTGTGCCGGCGAATTTGCGCCCTCCAGCCCCCCGCCGGAGCGGCCGCGCTGTGGTGGATGGGACAATCCGGCTTTGTTATTAAATTGGCGGGACGAATTATTTATCTGGATGTGTTTTTCTCCCCCATGCGGCGGCGCGTCATCCCGCCCCTGCTTCCACCACGGCATGTGACGCATGCCGATATTATCTGTGGAACCCACGATCATATTGTCATTTACTGCAACTGCCACTTGCGGCGCAGAAACCATTCGGTGGTAAGCGCCGCCACAAACAGCAGGAAAAACAGATTGTTGTTATACAGTGGAAACGCTGTTCTCCGCACCTGATTCTCGGCCGTTATCGATGCCTTTAATCGCCGGGCCAATGCGTTAATACCGCTTAATTCACTATATGAACCGCGCGTTATTGACGCAATGCGCTGGAGCATCTGCGGTTCGGCTGCGAGTTTGTTCATTTCACCAACCGGCGCAATGACATAAAAATCGGTGCTGTCCGTGCCCAGGGTTTTGCCGTGGCGCCGGGCGGTAAAAACAAGATGATAATGCCCCGCCACCGGAGGCATATAGTTGCGTGTATACATGCCGATATTGCTGTACCTTGCGTGCAGGGGAAGCGTGCGGGCTTTTCCGTCCGGCCCGGTCAGCACGGCGGATACATGCGCGTAGCGCGTCAATTGCCCTCGGGCGTCGGTTACTTCCACACGCAGATGCACGGTGCGCCCGGTGTCATAGCGCTCGCGGCGGATCATGGCGGTTACGGAAGAACCTTTCAATGTTTTGATTTTGCTTTCACCGGCCAGCCAGCGGATTAACTGCCCCCAGAAACGATGGTAGGGCGACCGCAGCCCCATGGTTCTTAGCGCCAGTTGCCAGCGGTAAGTGGTATCCGCCGCAAATGCCGCAACGCGCCCTTTACCATAATGCTGTACCGCCAGAACAATGGCGGCGCTGCCGTTGACTTGTGCTTCCGGGTCGGTCAGCAGCACGGTTGCTCCGGCCTTTGCCCCGGCAAAAGCGACACAACCTGCGAGCTTGGGGAGTTGATTTTTTGCCGTGGTGCCGTTTGGAGCATTAAACCATGTTGTAATGCCTTGAAAAATCGGGCTGCTTGCCCCAAAGGCTGTAAGTTGCGGCACAAAGGATGTATTAAGCTGCGCCGGTTGCACCGGCTGAAGATCAATGGGAAATGCCGAGGCCAGATCGGATAAACCCCAATCTCCACTGGCAAAATTCTGCTGCCCGCCAATCATGATCAATCCCGCCCCGTTGCGCACAACATCTTTAAGCTCCGTTTGCTGCGCGCGGGTTAAAAAACTCGAACGCACATCCCCCAGGATGATGACCTTAAATTCTTTCCATTGGGCCAAGGTGTCCGGCAGCGCGGTAAGATGCCTGTTGCCGCCGCGAACCATAAAATAGCCGGGTCGCGTCTGAATCAGGCTGACCAAATTCACATTGGGATCCGTCGATAAATCCTGCTCCAGCGGCCCAACTTCCGGTCGGATGCGTCCCTCCAGATACAACACCGCGATTTTAGGATTGGTTATCAACATCGGAAACTGTTGTTTATTACCCTCCGTGGTACGCTCGGCGGGATCCACGGGAATTCGCGCTGTTAACACCAGGCGGCCAACTTTTTGCGGGGTGAACTTAAATTCAACCGTTTGCGGTACCGGCCCGGAATGCAATACCAGCCGATGTTCGGCCAGTTCTTTCTTTCCCTCCATAAGATACACATGAATGGTGCGGTCATTAAAGGCACTCGAGCGAACCAGCGCTGTTAAAGATACCTGCGTGTCCACCGGTGCCGCCTCCGGGCCATTGACTCGGACAATTTCAATTTGCGGCACACCCCGGGCATGCGTGGAAGTGGAACCCACGCGCACGGGATAAACCCGAACCGGCAGGTGCTCGAGGGTGCTGAACTTGGTCGGGCCGTTCTCAATACCATCACTGAAAAGCACCAACTCATGCACACCGGAATTCACCGCCATTTTGATCGCGCTTGGCAGATCCGTCTGTTTGCCATCCGGGGCAATGGACGTCCATTGGGCGGCACTGGCCAGCGCTGCATTATGAATTCCATCATACGCAAAGCACTTGATGGCAAAATGGCCCTTGAGATCATGGATCAGCATGTGCGCCGCCTGCACACTAAGCAAATATCGACTCGGTTCATTGGGCCGGTCATTGACACTCATGGAACCGGAGGCATCAATCATAATGCCCAGCGTCGGCGTATTGTGCGGCACGGTAATCCACGCCAGCACCGGCTGAAACATCAGCAATAAAATAAAGACCATGCCCGCCAGGCGCAACGCAAAAAGCCATAAGATTCTGCGCTTGCCCAGCACCTGATAAACACGTTTGTAAAACAGCCAGATCGCCAGAGCGGCAATGGCAAAAGTGAACAATGCCGCGATAAATATTTCGCGCGCACTGGGAAAAATCAGCACCATCAGACCATAGATAATCGCCACACCGGCGGCCACCATGGCAGTCCATGGCATGGGTTCCCGCTCCGCGCTGCGCGCACCCGCCACCGCCTGCCGCACATTGAGCCAGCTATAAACGCCCAGCGCCATCCCCGCCGCCAGCGCTACAATGCCCCACCAGGCAAAACCCTGCTGGCCTGAAAAGTGCAGCGCTACCGTGGCTATTACCCGCATGCCGTCAACCTGTCACAATGCCTGAGCCACAATTCCCTTGGCCCGGAGCCGGTACATTATTCCGCAATCCAGCCGCATCCACAGGCCTAACGCCGCATCCGGCAATTTGTTGTATCACCGGATGCTATCCACCGCCGCCTGGCGCAGCCCTGCGGGCCATCAACGCCATATCAGGACAGCGAATTTATTACCATCCCCGTGGCCAGTTTGGGATAGAAAAACGTACTCTTCTGCGGCATAAGTTCATTGGCATTGCAAAGCTGCCGCACCGATTCCAATGGCGTGCTCTGCAATACAAAGCCCGCCTGATATTGCCCCGATTGGCACATTTCACGTACTTCATGGGCCACATGCGGGAACGCCCATTGCATGGCTTGCCCTTGCGCAAATGCCGGAGCCACAATCCGGTCAAATATCAGATGCTGCAATATCGCAACATCCAATTGCCGCCACGGCCCGGATTTCCCGGCCAATGCCGGATCATTGCTGAATTTCCCCAGCGGATCCGCATCCACCGGTCGCACCACCACCACACGATCGGTCTTGGGATCATAAATGCCCATGGCATGAAGCCCAAATTCCGGCAGCCGCTTTTCCAGGTTATCCATATCGTTGCCTGAAAGCTCATCGGATACACGCTCCAGATTACCCGCCGCCGCCTGCAGGAATGAATCAATGGAAAATCCGGCAAGATTGGCCGCCACGCGGTGGGTCGGCAAAACAATCAACCCCGGATCCTGCATGGCAATAAGCACAAACAATGTAAAATTGGCCCCATGATCCCGCGGCAAGCTCGCCCCATGTTTCGCGGTTATTTCCGCCCGATAATTCAGGCATGTGCCATAACGATGGTGCCCGTCGGCAATGTACAAATGCTTTTCCCGCATCAAGTTCTGCACCGATGCAATGACTTGCGGGTCCGTTACTTTCCAAAGTTCCGATGTTACCTGCGATTTGCCATCCTGTGATGGAAGTTTCGCCGTCGCCACCGGGGCGGTGTTGGCCACTGCCGCAAATAATTTTCCGGTTACAACATTGGCCGCATCATCATATAACCCGAAAACCGGAGATATATTGGCATTCGTAGCCCGCATCAACATCAGGCGGTCTTCCTTGGGACCGCTGAACGTCTGCTCATGCGGATGAATCGTGCCCTGCGGCCCGAATTCTTCGAGCCGCACGCGGCAAAATAATCCACGACGATGATAGGTTTTGCCGTCGTATGTATAAGTCTGCTGATAAGGATAAAGTGCCGCAGCGGCATCGCGCTGCAATACGCCCTGCTGAATCCAGGCCTCCAATGTTTTGGCAGCCTGTTCATACGCCGCAACGGGTCCGGCATTCTTCGGGGGAACATGCGGCAAGTCCACAGCCACAATATTATGCGGATTTTGTGCCAGCAAATGCTGTTTATCCGCGGCGGAAAGCACATCATAAGGCGGTGAAATAAGCGGGGTTTGTTCTGATTGCGGGTAGCGAATCGCGGCCAGGGGTTGAATATCTGCCATTTGAGGTTCCTGTTATATATTCCAATAAACACCAATCCAATGTGGTGATTGTAAGGCCGACACCGGGGTGCTGGCCAGCTAACAACAATTTTCGGGCCCGCGGCGTTCTCCGCCGAGGTGTTAGGTTACTGGTTACAGGTTACAGGTAGTTTTCGGTTTTAAGTGCCACGTCGGGGCAAGGTGCTCAAGATGCTCAAGATGTTTTGGGGCCCCTACGAGGCCAGCATTCAGGAGTTAGAAGACTTTGCGAATTTCAACTTGCCCTAGTGTTGTGTCCCGGAGAATCCTTGACGTTGTGCCGCCAGTGGCTTGCCAACGTGTTCGCGTTCCGGACGCAAGAATCACTCTCGGTTGGTTTTGGAACCGATGGACGCTGCAGTAGTGTGGCAATGCCAGCAAGTGTAAAGCAGCGTTAGGGACACAACACTAGCAGAATCTGTCACAGGCCCCACGGTCTATCAGACGTTACTTTGCCGCTTGCCAGAATTCGCCAGTATCGTAGAATAATGGGTCTCGCGTGAAACGCGAGGGGGATGGTTTTGTCCCTTTCTGAGGCCGTAGCTCAGCTGGTAGAGCAACAGACTTTTAATCTGTGGGTCCTGGGTTCGATCCCCAGCGGCCTCATTTTTTCTGTGGAAGAAATGAGTCAAAAAAGCCAATAAAAACCAACAAAATCAATACAATGCCCTAGTCGCGGATCATTATTGCAACGAGCAACGGACAACGATCAACCAGCAATAGCAATTGGGCGGGGAGGATTCAGCATCCCGATCACAATTATTTACGCCGAGGTCATCGGGATGAACTCTGACACAACGCGACGATGGATTCACATCCCGACCTCGTTTAAAAAGCAGAGGTCATCGGGGTAAAATCCGGTAGCGGAGGTGAGCGGAGGATGTGGGGTTTCAGTATTGGGCAGTAATTTCAGTATTGGTCAGTATTGAGCGCTGCGCTCAGTGAACAATGAGTAATGAGACTCCCGGCGCGCCGGGATTAATGAGACGCGGTGCGGGGCACCGCTTAAAATTTGCTGAGCGCTGCGGCGGTGGCTGTCGCCGCCGCGGAGCAGGAGAATTTGGAACAGGTGATCAGGAGAGCAAATAAGGCTGGCCTGAAGGTCTGACGGGGCTTTCTAGAAAAACTCGACTGCGGTGTGCTTT
>JAJZVR010000009.1:0-23152 GCA_021847065.1 Planctomycetota bacterium
GGTGGCGGACCTGAAGTTACCTGGACCACCACACCCACAAAATGGAGCAATAACTTTTTTCAGAGTCTCTTCGGCTATGAATGGGAACTTACCCGCAGCCCGGCCGGCGCACAACAGTGGACGGCCACAAACGGTGCCGGTGCCAATACCGTTCCAGACGCGGCTGATCCATCCCGGCATCATGCGCCTACCATGTTAACGACCGATCTTTCCCTCCGGTTTGACCCGGTCTATAACAAAATTTCGCGGCGATTCTACGAACATCCCGATGAGTTTGCCGACGCGTTTGCCCGGGCCTGGTTCAAACTCACGCACCGCGACATGGGTCCGCGATCACGTTATCTTGGTTCGCTGGTGCCCAAGGAGGAATTAATCTGGCAGGACCCGGTTCCCTCCGTAAATCACCCGCTGATCAATCAGCCGGACATCGCGACACTCAAGGGCAAAATCCTCGCCTCCGGCCTGTCGATTTCACAATTGGTTTCCACCGCTTGGGCTTCAGCCTCAAGCTTCCGCGGTTCGGACAAGCGCGGCGGAGCCAACGGCGCCCGCATTCATCTGGAGCCACAGAAGCATTGGGCGGTTAATCAACCCGATCAGTTGGCCAAGGTGCTAAAAGCACTTGAAGCCATCCAGCAGGATTTTAATAGCGCGCAGTCCGGCGGCAGGACCGTATCACTGGCAGACCTGATTGTGTTAGGCGGATGCGCCGCCATTGAGCAGGCGGCAAAGAAGGCTGGCCATACTGTGACCGTACCCTTTTCTCCGGGACGCACCGACGCCTCGCAAGAGCAGACCGATGCCGCCTCTTTCGAATTTCTAGAACCCGTCGCCGATGGCTTTCGCAATTATGTCAAGGGACAACTGGGCGTAACCTCCGAAGCGTTGCTGATCGATAAAGCCCAGCTTCTGACGCTTACGCCACCTGAAATGACCGTACTCATCGGTGGCATGCGCGTGCTCAATACCAACGTCGGCCAGATGCAGCACGGCGTTTTCACCACGCGCCTCGAAACGCTCACCAACGATTTCTTCGTGAATCTCCTGAGCATGGACACACAATGGAAACCCCTCTCAGATGCCAAAGATATATTTGAAGGACGTGATCGCAAAACCGGTGCGCTCAAATGGATTGGCACGCGCGTCGATCTGATTTTCGGCTCACATTCCCAACTGCGTGCCATAGCCGAAGTGTACGCCTGCGCCGACGCCCAGGAAAAGTTTGTCCGCGACTTTATCACCGCGTGGAACAAAGTCATGAACCTCGACCGCTTCGACCTCATGTGATCACGCGGACGACGTGCACAAACGTATCGCAAAATTGCAACGCAGTGCTTCACCAAAGCAGCCCGCCCCGGATATTATTGGCGCAGGAGACCAAATCCTTCCGGCCCGCAGTACTTCATCTACTGGCCGATACCGCTGATTAATGACAAATTGGACCCTTGCTTACCCACGAGGAACTCGCCGCCCGCGCGGACCCGGCATTACGTTCGCTCTTCAACAACCCGGCCATTACTTGGACAGGATCCGAGAACCAGACTTTTGAGAAATACTCTATTTCCGCAGACAACGGACCTTGACGTGGTCCGTTGAAGCGGGACGCGTTGTATTTTCCCACAAATCGTTTGCCGGGGCCGCCAATGACGCGCATTGTTTATCGTTGCCGCAGGATGGTGGCCGGTTTCGCCAGTGCTGGGTTACAGATGGGGAATGCCGCGGTCAGACGGGTAACCAGTGAAGAGAGTACGGGCATTTCACTTGCGGCATGACCGAGCATAATGGCGCTAAGGCCGGCGGCTTGAAACGCCAGCATATCATGATGTTTCAATTCACCGGTGATCACACAATCAAGTTCCGCAGCACGTTGTAATGGCATGGTTCCACAACTTCCGGCGACGATCCCGACGGTTTTGATGCGGCGTTTTTCATCGCCGAGAACCTGGACAGATTTAAGGCCAAGCTTCTGTTTGCAGCGTTGCGCCAGACTGGCCAATGTCTCCTGGGTTCGTACATCGGCGATGCGGCCCATTCCCGGTTCCACTTTTTCCGGCTGCATGACCAGAAGGTCATACGCGGGTTCCTCATAAGGATGGACACGGCGTAATGCCGCGACAACCTCCTGAACGTGAGTTTCAGGAAGTATTGTTTCAAAACGGATCTCGCGAACGAATTCCATACGTCCTCGGGTGCCAACGGCAGGCGACGTGGAATCGTCGCCGAAAAACGTTCCGGTACCAGGTGTGCGAAAACTGCACTGTGTGTAGCGGCTGAATTTGCCGATTTTTCCAGCCCCGGCGTCGAACACGGCCGCGGCAAGCTCCTCAAGATGATTCTCCGGCACAAAGGTCACCAGTTTCAGGTGCTTCAGAGCCGGCTGGCGCAAAATGAGCGAGCCGCGCGGTGGTAGGCCCAGAGCTTGCGCCAGGACATCATTGGTGCCGAAAGATGCGGCATCCAAAGCGGTATGTGGGCTGTAAATCCAGACTTTATTTTGAGCCAGTTCCATGGCCAGATCAGCGGGCGTATCACCTTGCACACAAAGCCGATCAAGCGATTTAAATATTGGCGGGTGATAGCAGATCAGTAGATCAATAGATTCGCTGAGGCATTGATCGCGCACAGCAGGGGTTAAATCCAATGCAATAAGAATATGCCGAATCTGCTGCCGATCGCGCACTTCCTGGCGCGGGCCGACCAGCAAACCCACTTTGTCCCAAGGTTCCGCGAGATGAGGCGGAATAACGGATTGAAGATAATCAAGGATATTTTGTAAAGTCGCGATGATGCTTGGATCATCATATTCTTCCATGGCATAACGCACAGGTGGCTGTTTGCGTGCCGCGCCTAGAGTATTCTTGAACGGCTTAATGCGCTTGGCCATGGCTCTGCTCCTGAATAAATGCGTTATACAATGCGCCAAGGCGAAGTGTCAGCGGCCCGGGCTTCTGATCCGCCACCGCATGGCGTTCAACATACGTTACAGGCATTACACCCATGATGGCATTGGTTAGAAATATTTCCCGGGCGGAAAGCACATCATGAATGGTGATCATCTGCTGTACTGCGGGAATATTATTTTCAGCACATAATCGCAGGATATGCTTACGCGTAATTCCAGGCAATGCCAGGCGCGGTGCAAAACTGTTGCCATTACCGGCGGCAGACGGGGGGACCGGCACGGGGAAGTTGCTGGGGGGCGTAGCGACCGTACCATCAGGGAAGACGATAAACACATTGCTGACACAGGCTTCGGCCAGCAGTTTATCAGCGCTGGTAAACCAGAGTGCCTCACCGGCGTGAACAGCGCGGGCCTCGCGCAGGGCCAGGAGTCGATCCAAATAGCTGGTGGTTTTGTGCCCCGTCAGCGGCCCAAGTGGATTTTGAGCATATTGAGAAACAATCACAGCCATCCCCTTTTCATACAGGGCCGGCGCATAAGGTTCAAAGGGAACCGCGGAAACGACGGTGGTTAAGGCTTCGTCGGCGTTTTGGCGGGTGTCGCCGCGACTAATGGTAATGCGTACCCGGGCATCACTGATATTATTCAATTCCAGCAAATCGGATATCCAGCCGGTCGTGATCTGAGGATCAAGTTGAATATCCATGCCCAGGCAGCGGCCGCTTTCGGTAAGCCGCTCAAGATGATCCGCGAGATTCAATGGTGTGCCGCGCAGAACCCGGATGGTTTCAAAAAGGCCCGCCCCATGAAGCAAACCGGCGTCAAAAGATGAAATATGGGTGTCTTCCGCGGGGGTGATCTGACCATTAAGTACAATAACATCTGACATCTTTTGGCTCACTTGTCTATATGTACAATATCACGTCGGCCAGCATTGGGAAAGCTGGAGGAACTCGTCCGGCGAAAGGGCCTCCGATCGACGGGATGGATTAAAGCCGATGGTGCGCAGATTTTCCAGCACCTGCACTGCGATCGTCGCATCAAAAGAATGGCGAATGGCATTGCTGATATTTTGCCGGCGATGGGAAAAGAGGTTCGATACCGTACACTGCAATCGTTTAACATTTCCGATCCGCCGCAATTTCTCCGCAGAAGGAATAATTCGCACCAGCGCGGATTTGACTTTGGGAGGCGGCCAGAATGCACCGGGAGGAATATTTGCCAGCACTTCCACATTGGCCATTAACGAAATTAATACCGAAAGCGATCCGTAATGTTCAGTCCCCGGTACGGCCCTCATGCGTTGTCCAACTTCCCACTGCACGGTAAAGACAAGACGCTCAAAGTTCACGTTACCATTGGCACTATCCTCTGAAGCAGCAACGCATTGGGCGGCAAGAATATCGACGATCAGCGGACTGGCGACATTATAGGGAAGATTGGACACGAGTTTTACAGCACCGGCGGATGCCATCGGTTTAAGTGCATGCAAAGCGTTGATCACCAGAGGATTCAGGCAATGCTTGCCCGCCAGCACATCGGCGGTTATCCAGCGCACATTGGACAACTTTTCCCAATACTGCGAAGCCGCCGCCAATAACGGAGCATCAAGGTCTACGGCTAAGACCGCGTGGACAAGCGGTGAGAGGCGGGATGTCAAGTTGCCCGGTCCGGGTCCCACTTCCAAAACAATATCTTCGCTCGTTAGACCAGCGGCAGCGATGATCTGATCGAGCACCCGTGGTTGCATCATAAAGTGCTGGCCAAGGCGTCGCGTGGGTCGTGTGCCCGCGGCGGCCAGGATTTCCTCAATTTCTTTTCGTTGCATCGGTGCGTTCCAAACCGTTATACCAGCGGATGTTCAAGGTGCTTTGATCGGCCCGGTATATGCTATGGTTCCGGCACAAGTTCAAAAGTAAGCGCTGCAGGCCGTCGCCGGCCAGAAGCATCAACGGAAGGCCCGCGAATGACAAGCTTGTCAATAACCAGTTTCCGATGATTCAATCGAAGCTCCGCAGGAAATGGTTTTCCGGAAAATATTGCCGCAACGGAATTAACAATTTGCGGCGTAGCAGCGCGGGCGTAACGCGGCCCGGCATAAACATTAATAATTTTTTGCACCACCGGGGACAGTCGCGGCAGAACCGCTTTCAACCGATCGGTCAGCAGCGACGGGGGCAAGGGAAAGTTACCGATCCGCAGAGAATTTATGGTAATTGTCGCCTGCGGTGGCGAACCGCCCGCGGGAGTTAATTTCACGTTAACGCCCACGCTCGCAACCGCATTTCCCGGTACGCGGCTGTCCTGGGCGGCGAAGGTGATTTGATTGTCCGTAAACCGGACGTAGGGATCCGTTAAGCCACCGGGATTGTGCTGCGCTTTCGATTTTTTCGGTACGCCATAGGCAACCGCCAAGAGGCTGTTTATTTCACGCTGGGTAATCGTCCATGTAATGGCACCCGGATGCGGGTTTCGCAATTTATTCCTTAACGCCATCAGTGAGGCCTGCGCATGATCAGCCTGATTGTATACCGCATCATTCATGGTATGAATCGGACGATACCAGTACGGCGGTAGAATCATCAACGCGGCAATGGCGGCGATAATCAATCCGACGAGGATTAGTACCGCCAACAACCAGCTGGTCGTTGATTTTGGCCGGTAACGCCCGCCGAGGAATAAAGAGCGTCTGCGAAGACGACTGGAGGTGGATGTTGTTTTCATAAAGGCCTCCGGATCATGACGCGCCAGTTGGCTTAAGCGGTAGGGCCGCGGGCAATGTTGGAATGTGTATTTGCATGGCATTGTGTAACCGCAGTTGCTTAAATGCTCCCGCATTGAGTTCAATGGCAAAGCGAATTGCCTGCCCGCTGGGATACAGCTTTTTTCCGTTATCCGGTTGCATGGTGTAATGCCGGACGATGACCCCATGCTCATTAAGAAACAGCAAGTCCAGCGGAATCAGGGTGTGCTTCATCCAAAAGGTCACCGGTCCGGGGTGGTGGAAAACAAACAACATGCCACGATCGTCCGGCATTTTACGAATAAACATTAAACCGCGATCCCGCGTGCGCGCGCAAGCCGCAACCCAGAGTTTAACTGTTTTATTACCGAGTTTCACATTGACAATCGGCAGTTTTGGGTATCGGGCGATTCCGCCGCGCACCGGTCCGGCGTACCCTGCCAGATAAACTGTTAAGACGATTAATGCCAGCATCGCAGGAACAGTGCCCCACCTCCCCAACCGGCACGCACCCCGGCATATAGATAACACATTATTGGATTTCATCCAGTACATCCTGACAACCAACATCCACGGTGGTTATTGTAACGCGAAATCACATTTTCGGGGCATACCAAGTCGAGAAAAAAGCCGGATTGGCGCGGCCATGTTTTATTTACTTCAAAAACGTAAAAGCGACATGGTGTCAATTTTGAATGTGACACGCTGGCGTTCCAGTTCTCAAGAGATACTTTTTTCAACATACGCGGCGGCAGGTCCGAATCGTGCCGGAAGACAACGAGATATCGATTTCTAATTTGAGGGAAGGACATTTAACACATGCAGGCCATTTTGTGGAATGGATTCAACGTGGCCATCACAAAATGCCGCGTTGGCATCGCCAGTGGTGGGTGTATAGGAATTGTGCCGATAGCGCAAGCCCTGATGGTTGATGATCACTGTGGTGGCATCGGTATTTCCGGGATTCGCAGGTATAACCGTTGAATTGGTGTAGCTGCCATATTGCCAGGACAATTGCGCGGGCGTCCATGAGAACAAAAATGAAGCGCAATTTCCACCGGGAAAACTCTGGTTGGTGTCGCCAATTTCGATAACTTGCGCCGGGTCGGGAATCGCACTGTAATTGAGACTTTGGTTCAGAGCATTGCCCGTCACGGGATTGGTAATCGGAACAAGAAATACGTTGGGATTGGCGGCGTAATTAAGTCCCCAGAGTGTTGTCATCGGTTCTTGCCGATCCGGGCACCAGAATATCGAATCCCATTTATCCGCGAGATCAGCAGGAATATTCTGCCCGACAACACCGTTATTGGTCTCCGGCACCGGCGGACCGACTAAAAGATAAAAATCGAGATTCGCCCACTCGCCAAAATACGAATGAAAAGAACTGACGGGGAAAGCTGGATTACCGTAGGTTCCATACGGTAAAACACCTTGCGATTGATTGATGTACAACAATGTGACCTGTCCCAAACTGCGTAATGTCGCCGCGCAGGCGGCTGAACGCGCCAATTCTCTGGCCCGCGAGATCGCCGGCAACAGAATGGAAATCAGAATCACAATAATCAGCATGACCACAAGTATTTCGATGAGAGAAAAACCGCGAACGCCCCGGCGATCATTTGCTTTGATGGAGCAAAATGGAAGCAGTTTCTTAGCGTATTTTATGGCATAGCGTTGATTTCTTTGGCACATCATTAAGCCTCGCAAGGAGTTTCTGCGTGGCCAATAAATCCAGCCAACAGCGCAGAGGCAACTATTCATATCGGCATAAGAGCGCGGATAATTCAGAACATATTACTTTTGGGACGTTCACAGCGAAGGGCGAAGAATTATCAGTCTTGCGTTCTATTTGGGTGCATGATCATGGAGGGTGCGATAACTAAAAATCCGTGAGCGCTTTGGGCGGCAGAGCCGCACGCAACGCATTAAGTACGGCCAGCAGATCGATAAACTCCTGGGAAACCGCCCCGGCCACCGGTGGTAATAGGCCAAAAGATGCCAGCACCATCCCGATGATGCTTAAGGCCATGCCGCCCAAGGCGCTTTGCAGGGCCACATTTCTCATCCGACGGCTGATGTGAAAAAACTCATCCACTTTTTTTAACGAGCTGTCCATAATAACAGCACCGGCGGCCTCCGTGGTTATTTCACTGTTCTGCCCCAGCGCCACCCCCACCGTAGCCGCCATCAGCGCCGGTGCATCGTTTATGCCGTCACCGATGTAAAGTGTGCGGGCTTTATGCGTTTCGGCTTTGACGATATTGAGTTTCTCTTCGGGCGTTTGGCCGGAATACACTTCCGATATACCCACACGATCGGCCAGATAGCGCACTTCAGATTCCCTATCTCCGGATACAAGCATGAGGCGGTCAAAACGGTGCCGGGGACCCAGATGTTTGACAAATGAGACGCCATCCGCCCGTGGCTCATCGCGAAACTGAAAGCTCGCGGTATACGCACCGTCAATGATGACCAAACATTCCAAACCGTCACCATGCGGCGGCAGAAATGACTGAGCGGAGGGATCACGGTCTAAGAGTTTGCGACGGCTGGTAATTTCAACCTGATGGCCATCAATAGTACCGGTAAGTCCAGCACCCGGTGGTTCGCTGATTGCGGTAGCCTCGCGTTGTGACAGGCCGGCATCCGCCGCTGCTTTGACAATCGCCCCGGCCAGAGGATGTTTGGAATAACGCTCCAGACTGGCAGCGAACATGAGACTTTCATTGCCATCAATGCCGGGCTTGCTGTACACGGCCGCAAGGCTCGGTTCGCCATAAGTCAGTGTTCCAGTCTTGTCAAAAATAATGGTGCGGCACGCTTCAACCTGTTCCAGCACTACCGGCTTTTTAATAATAATTCCCCGCCGGGCCGAGAGTGAAATGGCTCCAATAATGGCCACGGGAATGGCAATTAGCAACGGGCATGGCGTAGCGATGACCAATACAGCAAGAAAGCGCACCGGCTGACCGGTGATGAACCACGCAAGAATCGCCACGGCCACAGCCAGAGGCGTGTAAAAGGCTCCCAGTTGATCACCCAGACGGCGCAGTTGCGGACGGTCATGCTCGCTGGCCTGCATCACGCGCATGATCTTGGCGTAGCGTGAATCAATTGCCAATTTCGTGGCCCTAATATCCAATACACTCTGGCCATTGATTGATCCGGAAAGCACATTTGAACCGGGCGTTTTGGAAATTTTGAAAGGCTCACCGGTCAAATAGGCTTCATCCATTACGCCATGACCCGCGGTGACCACGCCATCCACTGGACAAAGCTCATGCGGAAACACCTGCAATTCGTCTCCAATGGCGACGTCATGGAGGGCCACATCTAAAATTTTGTTGCCCTGCTTTTTATGAGCAATCAAGGGCATTCGGCCAGCCAGAGCACGCAGTACGGATGAAGCACTGCCCACGGCGTAGCGTTCGAGGGCCTCGCCGCCGGAAAGCATCAACACAACCAATGCCCCGGCGAGATATTGATTCAGCAACGCCGCGGTTACAATGGAGATCCCCGCCAGCAGATCCGATCCAAACTGCCGATGCGCTAATTTAACCAGCAGTTCACCCACCAGAGGAATACCGCCAATCGTCAGCGTCATCAGCAGAGGAACATCGTAAACGGATGGCACAAGCTGCAAGGCAAACCGCAGGAATAAATTCGTGATTATGCCGAGGACCGCCAAGGTGGCAATAATCATCTGCCGTTGGCCCCAGAGTGTCCGCCAGTGAAGAACACGCAGCTTGCCGGACGCCTGTTTTTTCTTTCCCCTTTGTGCCGATGCGATTCTTTTGTGTATATCTTGATCCATTTACATTATTCCATTTTATATTTAAGTTTTGTCAAGCATTTTTGGCCGTGGTTGTGACAATGACAACAAGCCATCTTCACTGGCCTTAATGAGACTTGCGGATCATGCGGATCATTTTGATGTTAATGAAGATAAATTTCAAAAACTGCCAGGGCACGAACGTGCGAAAGAATCGCGTAAGTCTTGTGGGACGCGGAGCGAAGGGAATTAAATCATCGCTTTTCATTGAACTACTCCGGAATCAGCCACCACAGGGGTTTGGCTTTTGCTTTGTAAATAAACATATAGTGTAGAATTTTCTTGATCCAGTGGCCCGCGGAGCCAATGTCGCCGAAGGTGAACTTCAAATCTCTGCCATATTCGGGAAAATTTTCAAAATCCGGAACAATCGGAAACATGGTCATGGAGGCGGCCGTCCCTGACCAAAAGTTAGCGCCCGCCGATGCCACACATGCAGCGCCTAATTCCGCCATCGAAGCGGTCTTGGCTCCTTTCCCACCATGTCCCAATATACGATCCGCAATGGTATTAGCGACCACCCGGCCCATGATTGCGGAGGGCATGCCTGTGCGTGGCGGGGCCGGCGATATGGGAGTACCATTCACGCTGGTTCGGGGCATGGAAATTGGATGCGGCGGTGCAAAGGCGATTCCAACCGCGAAAATGTTACTATATTTGGGATTCTGATAGGTGCGCGGCCAGTCCGCAGCCTTCCAGTCACGATATTCTTTTTTGGTGTAATTGGCATCGACTTTCATAAAACCACTGGGAACAAAAACATCAGCGGTAATATCCCGCCCATCACGATTTACCGCTTTCATCCCGGTGCCGGTAAAGGGCGGCAGCAGCATGGCAAAGTCGTAGGGAGTTTCATGGATTTGACCATCCAACGTTTCACAATAGATTTTATCAACTTGAATTTTCTGAACATGTGCTCCGGTAATCCATTGAATGCCGCGCTCCGCGAACAGTGATTCGGCAAAGGTGCGGCTGTGAACCACATATCCGCCGCGTTTGAAATACATACCATCCACACCAAAATCACCTAATTGTGCTTCATTGGTAATAAATATGATAGAAGCCTTATCTCGCACGCCGTGCCGCCGAAGCTCAAATTCCACATTCAGCACATATTCAAACGCCGCACCCTCGCAGGTACATGTACCATGACCTGTACCTATGACCAGTGTTTTCTTGATTCCCTTTTTCATCTCCGCAATGCACGACAAAAAAGCGGCTGATGCCTTATCGGCGTGTTCATACGTGCAAACCGATTGTGTGAAGGCTTCCGGACCAAGGCCCACTGTGGCCGCGAAATTCAACTTGGGACCGGTGGCATTGATAAGATAATCATAAACCACATGTTGCTTGGTACCCTTTTGCCCTCCGGAAGTCAGTTCCACAACCACAGATGATTCTGATTTGGCGTCTGTGGCGGAACCTTCCGGATACACTTCCACGGCTTTGCCTTGTATGAATTCAATCCCCATGCGCGTGTAAACGGGCCGTAACGGTACAATCACATCCGAAGATTTCATCGCCCCTACGCCAACCCAGATATTTGAAGGAATCCAGTTATAAATATCTTTCGGTGAGACCACGATTACCTGATGAGCCTTGGGTAATTTCCGCCGCATGAATAACGCAGCGGTGTGTCCCGCAATCCCGGCGCCGAGAATAACTACACGAGCCATAACGTTTACCTTGCCTACAGGAACTTCCACAAATTTATATCGTTCGTTGAACGATATTCAACGACTTGTGGTTTTCATCCGCAAAGCCTGTGCATAGAAATTACCACACAGGTAACGTCAATATGCCACGCTCATTCGTCCATCCATGCCCCTGTGCGGAACGCACTATATGCTTAGAGCATTGTACCCGTCAGCGTATGGAGGGCAAACAAGGTGAAATTATTATTGTATGTTTGCCACCGTTTCCGGCTCCAGTGATTTGCCGAGAACCTTTCCAAAAAGCCATTTCTCGGCGTTCCCGCGATAAAGCTTTTCCAGCACCGTTGCGGGCAAATTCAGGCCATGTAACTGGGGGATGCCATTGGCGGCATCCGGGTCATCAATCGGTGACTCGCCGTGATAAGACGTTTCCCACTGCTGCTGATGCACCCAATAACGGCTGGCGTAATGATCAAAATCATATTTTTCCCCCACTACCAGATCACTGCCAAAAAGAATGCGATCCTGATTGCGGATAAAAAATTCCCGCACCGGCTCCAAGGGCTGCTCAGCGATCCCACGCACGATCCACTTGGTGGCACTCGAATCCACGACGTAATGCGGAAAGCGATCCAGGCGGCGCTGCAATTGATCCAATTCTTCCAGGCTCCCGCCAATATGGGCCCCAAGATGTACGCGATCAGGGTATTTTTCCAGCATACGATCGAGCATTTCGAATTGTTCAAGGTAGCTTTTATGTCCATCCTTCGGATCGTATTTTTTTCCCGGCCCAAACCAGGCTTTCGGATCGCCCACATGGGTCATGAAATGATAGCCCAGTTCATATGCCTGCCGCATTATGCTCTGCATTTCCGGATGATCCAGATTCATACCCATACGCTTTTGCGTGCCGGGAGCATTATGAAATTTAATCAGACGCGCGCCACGGGCGTAAAAATCGTCAATTCTCCGCCGCCATTCTTTGACAAAATCCTCTCCAGGCCCCAGATTTTGCCATTTTGGAATCGCGATAAATTCAAATCTGCCGGGAAATGCCTCACGCAACGCATCCACATCCTCCAGCGGGGCCATGGTCCAGATTCTACCGATACCATAAGCATCCGCAGCACGCAGGAAGTCGCGCGTCAGCGCCGGTTCGCGGGTGTGGGTATGGGCGTCGATAATTAATCCGGAAATTTTCCTGTGTGGCACAGCGCGGTAGTTAATTCCCAAACGATTATGCGGCGGAACCGCCTCTGCCGCGGTGTCGATTTGATCGGTCATGATGCACCCCGATAAAACATTATCTGGCTATTTCCGTTTTTCCGGCACCAGCAACAGCCATTTTTACCTGCCGGTCAATATTTATTGTAGGCAGGAAATCGGCGTTGGCTATTTCTTTGCCACCGGCTTGGCCGCAGCGCGGGTTTTGGGCCACGGATCGACATTTGTGAGTAATGTAATGCGCACTAACCGCGCTTTGGCTAATTTCAATCCGGTGAACCAGTCCCAGACATAATAGCGGATATGATGTGCGGCAAAATAATTCATGGCCCGGCGATCAGCCACGATGCAATATCGTTTATGGATCATGCGGATTGGCGATCCCTTTGCGTTAAATTCAACACTCCCCAACACCGCCTGGGGACTGGGAAACAATTGCACATGTCCGCGGGCGTAAAACACCAGACTTGGTTCGATATAGCCGACTGCTCCAAGCGCAAAGCCCTCCGCGCGTAGTCGCCGCATCTGTTGTCCGGCTTCCCGGCTTAACTGTAACGCCTTGATGCTGGGCAATGTTGAGATATCCGCAATCATTAATGTCAGGCCGCAGCACAACACCGTGACGTAGGGCCATGCCGGGAGATTCCACGATATGGCTCCCGCCGCACCAGTGGCGATCAAGGCCGCGGCCAATGGAATAAGATGATAAAACTGATTCGGATGATGTGGGGAAAAGAGCATCCAACCCGCCGCCACGGCACCAAGCCCCATTCCCAGCCATATTGCCATCCACACCCAGCGCGCAGTGGCAAACCATTTCGGTGCAAGCACATCGGTCATTCGGTGCCAGCTCTGTATAAGCGTATCAGCGCAAAGAATCGCCAGCGGGATAAAAAGCGGAAGTATATATTCCACCATTTTGGTGACAATGCACTCAAAAATCAGCCACGATGGAATCACCCAGGCCAAAATGAATTGATACGGCGAAGGATCAATGGACATCACCAGCTTGCCACGCACACGCCGTATCGCGTGATAGGCCGCCGGCACAAGTAACACGCTCCATGGCCAGAATATAGCCCAGATCACCAGAAGATAAAATCCGGGAGGTTCACCATGTCCCTGCAAGCCGCTGGAGGTGCGTTTGATAAGGTTCTGACTGATCATTTGTTCAATGAGCTTGCCATGGGTAGCATGCCACGCCGCGATAAACCAGGGCAAGACCAGAAGAATCAGGATGCAAAAACCAAGCAGCGGACGCAATCGCCGCCACCAGTTCCAATTACCTTTGCGGATTAATGTATAAATCAGTTCCGGCAAATGAATGATTCGGTCCGGAGAGGGACTTTTCCACCAATCCCGCCATACGTCGCTGGCACGGCCTGTGGTTAGGGAAAGTGCGATCATTGTGGCAAGGACAAAAATGGGCGTCACACCCTTGGTCATGATGCCTGCCGCCATCGATACCCAAAAAATCAGCACCATCCCGATTGGGACATGCCCGTGAGAAGCCACATACGATTCATTGAGTATCTCACCGCCGTTGGATTCCAGAAGCTCATCAACGCGGGGACGCAGTTTTGGCACGCCATCATCGACGGTCTGTGAATCCCAAGCATCCCACACGCAGGCCATGCACACGGTGGTGAAAAAGATCATCACCGAATCCGCAGTGGCCAGGCGGGTTTCAGTAAAATAAAGCGCTGCCACGGAAAGCATCAGCGCGGAGAGCAGACCTGTAGTCCTGCCGAAGCGCCGCCCCGCCATCCAATAGACCACCAGCAATGTCAGTGTGCCAAATAGAACACTTGGCAGCCGCGCTGCGTTGCCGCTGACACCGAAGATTTTATAACTGATGTCCATAAGCCAATAGATTACCGGTGGCTTATCCGGTCGCAGGACGCCGTCAAATCGTGGGACGATGAGATTCCCGCTGGTAAGCATTTCCCGCGCCGCCGAGGCAAACCTTGGTTCGTCGCGGTCAAAAAGAGCAATACGCGCCAATCCCGGCAGGTACAACGCCCCCGCCAGAAGAATAATCAGCAGCGCGTCTTCCCAGCTCCACCAGTGCTTAACTACTTTTTTCTTTGTGAGATCTTCGGGCATTCAACGTTATCCAGCTCCGTTTGCCTTGGGGCGACCAATCGGGCGCAACTTATGCTCGATGCCCATTTTTGTCGCAATCTTGGCGGCCCAGGCATCGGTACCCAATGGGCTGCCACGCTTCAGGCTTACTTCCAGCCGGTCTCGCACAGATTTGTCCATTTGCTTATTAACCAGCTTTTTCCAACGCTCCGGTCGATCCACAGGCAAGGAGCTTAGTAATTGTCGGCCAAGCTTTTTATCACAGCCCAAGCTTGACCATGACCAATCAGCGGCATGTTTTATGACTCTGGCGCGCAACGGAATGGATTCGATATAGCGAAGCAGATCAATCATATCGCCTCCCAGTTGTACCGGCAGGCTTTCATACCGACCTTTATACAGGCTCCCTTTGGAACGCTTATATCGTGCCTGATGTCGCTTGACATGGGTATTGGCCACCCAGGACATATACTTGGATAAATCAGACTTGCCGCGCGGACGTAGAATGATGTGCCAATAATTCGGCATCAGACAAAACCCGAAAACTTCCACTGACGCCATTGATGTGCCCTCAATGAGTAATTCCACGTACGCCTGGAAATCCTCCGATGAGCGAAACAATGTTTTGCCATTTTTCCCGCGGTTGTAAACGTGATAAATGACCCCGCCCATGGCGGCCCGTGCTGTTCTTGGCATAAAAACCTTTCCTTTCTTTCTTCCGGCAAAATCCAGGCGTTTCCGCAGCGCCTCGGCTCATGCCTTACTTTTTTCTTTTCCAGTTACCGATGTATCGGCTTTCGAGATAAAGAGATTTTTTAAAATATTATCACCGCTTAATTGTTCTCCGCTGATCGCCATAGCCAATAGTTCCCCGCCCAGAATATCCGGTGCAATAATCAAATCCGGCCCAACCCGCTGAATGCGCTGCATATTCTTGCTGTTTTTTACAGCCGCCACCGTGCGGGCATTACCAGCCAATTCCTTTGCCGCCATAACGATAAACGCATTCTCGCTGTCATCAGCCCGCAACGCCAGAATGGCCAGCGCTTTTTCTCCGCCGGCTTTCCGAAGCACTTCTATGTCAGAGGCATCACCGACGAGGATGTCCGCGGCGTCCATCCATAAATTGTCCGGCTCTTTAGGCACAACCACGACCACCGGCAGGTGCCGGGATTTAAGTTCTCGATAAGTATTATGCGCCAGAGGATTATCACCAATGACAATATAATGATCCTGTTTCATGCGTCTTTTTTCTCCTGCCAGCAGGCGCTGCATTCGTCCGTTTACCAATGGCACAATTACCGCGGAAATGGAGGTGGCAAAAACCGTTATACCTAAAATGATCATGGAGATGACAAACAGGCGGGCGTCGCCGGACTTGGGCACAATATCACCGTACCCGACCGTTGAAAGCGTCACAACCGAAAAATAAAGCGCCCCGATTAAATTTTTAATTGGAGGTGAAAATCCCTGACCGATAACAAACGAGCCGAAAACGCTATAACCCAACAGCAATATCACGCTCATCAGACTGAACATGGTGCCCGCCGCCAGACTGGATTTTGAAAAATGGCGATAAAAAAGAATCAGCGCCACCAGCACCGCCCCGTTAAGCAGCGTCAAAGCACCCCATCGCAAATCCGATTGATGTAATATCAGTGCCAACGTGGCCGCGGAAATAATTAGTGCTATTCCCCATGCCAGGCGCGAGCGAAAGGCCAATCCAAAAGACATCGCCAGGAGCACCGCTCCAGCCGCGGCTTCCGGTAAGCCGCCAAGTCCCGGCACCACGGTGATCTGGCCGATGTGTAATACCGGCTTTAGCTGCTTGATAAACGGAAATGCCTTCGAAAGCCTGGAAATACCATCCAGAAGATTCAGCAAGCCTAAAATGGCTGCGGCTGCGGCTACCGGCAAATGGGGAAACCAGTGATCCAGTCGCAAACGCCGACGGGTCTGCTGCATGAACCGCCCCAAGCGCTGGCGGAAAGGAAACTGTAAAATTGGATACTGGCGCGGCATTAACCGTTCCTTAAAAGACTCTCTGTCGTCCGCACGCCCGTCCAGATACCCGATAGCCCCCATCCGTAAAGTCTCCTGGAAGCCAAACATGCAGCCCATGTCTTCGGTCATCGTTAATTCAAACTGACATGGCAAGCGGCCGTACGGCCATCACCCTTGATGACCTCAAATACTATCTCCGGCTTACCGGCCGTGGTCTCCGCTTGCGTTACCAGCTTTTTGAAATCGATAATATTATCAATGCGATGATCATCCACGCGCGTGATGATATAGCCGGACTGCACCGGTGTGGTTCCCAGCGACGCGGGTTTTCCATTATGCACCAGTACCACATAAACACCCTTTTGGGTCAGCGGCAGTTTGCGGGAATAAGTATCAATAAATGCCAGATCGTGCACCACCAGACCGATCTTACGATCATAGTACCGAGGCAGACGGCTCGGCGGAGTCGGGGCCTGTCCGACGGTAATGGTAATGGTCTTTGGCTTCCCGTTTCGTAGAATGCCAAGTTTAATAATCTGGCCCGGCTTTAATTCCTGCATTCGGTGCTCAAAACGTGCTACCATGAGCGCTGCCACCGGCGTATGCGCAAACGGCTTGCCATTCACGGTGAGGATAATATCGCGCGACTTCAAGCCGCCTTTGGCCGCGGGCATGCCTGGAATAACCTGGCCAACCATCAGGCCTGACGTGAGTTTAATGTTGTAAAGCTTCCGCACCGCCGACCGCAGGCCGGTGCTGTCCAAAGTACCAAACCATGGGATTTTGGCTACAAATCGTTTGGTCGGAACATCGGTTAAATCCTGCTTGAACGAGTCATACGCAATAAACATTCCTACCTGTTGATTATCGCGCAGGGTAACCGGAACAGATCGTCCCAGCAGAGTCATGATCATTCCATCACCGGGATTCGGGACGGTCATGCCGACGAATTTTCCGGTGCGGTAATCAAACACCGGACTGTTGGCATCCGTGAGACCGAATGAATCCGTTGCTATCAGCGTGTGCACAAGCGGAATCATCGCTTTGATGCGGTTGACGCCAACAAAAGCCCCATACGCCTGATCCTTGCCCAACCGCCCTACCGAAAAAACACGCTCGGCAAGATAGGGTTTGGACGTGGATGAAATGCGCAACGGTGTCGCATCCAGAGGTCTAAGTGCCCGAACATAGCAGAATAAGCCGTCCACGGTACGTCCGAGATATTCGGCGGGTATTTTCGGCATGTCGCCCAGGGCAATGCGGATTTTTAAGTGACGGATGTAGTCCAACGGAATATCTTGCGGGATAAGATCGGAGGATACCAGCACCACGCCCTTTTTATTAAGCACAATTCCCTGGCCGCTGAGTTTATTGGTTTTATGGAATTCGTTTTCAGCGGTGTATTGGACCACCACAAGGCTGCGGGCAATTTCGGGAATCCGCTTGGCGACGCTCGGCGGTGCGGAAGCCGAGGCACCGCCCCCCATCAAACCAGCCGATACGCACGTCATGGCCAGCACGCGGAGCCATATTGAACGATAATTCATAGTCGTTTCCTGATCTTAAAAGTTACTCATTATCCATAAACAATATTAAACCGTTTTTAACTGCCGCCACCGGGTGTAAATACCAGCGTGCGTTCAGCGCGACCACGTTTTACCACCACGGCATAAGGTTTCTTGGTCTTGGCCATACGGTCAGCCAGGATTTTAAGTTGTACACTGTCCGTAATGCGTGTGGCACCGACCACGCGAATGATGTCGCCATCTTCCATTCCAGCGCTGTCGGCAATCGATCCACTTTGAACACTGGTTACCAGCACACCGCGAATCATTTTCATCTGCTGCTGCCGCAAAAACGCGCTGGTAAGATTCCGCACCACGATTCCCCATGGCTTGATTTGATGCCGCGATGAAATCACACTTTCCAAGCGCTGCGTGACAACGTGAAGTGTTTTCTGTTTCATCACGGATCCATTGTTCATGCGATCCAACACCAGCGTGAGTGTGGAACCGACCGGCTGATCGGCAACGTAACGCCGCACGGCGGAAATTTGTTCCGGGAATCGGCAATTGGTGGCGTAGCCATCGACCGACAACAGTACATCCAGGGCATGCACGCCAGCAGCGGATGCGGGAGAATCATGATCCACCGATCGGATTAACACGCCCTTTTCCGGAGGCAAATGATAAAATCGGCTTAATCCCAGCATGGGTTCAAGTTCCAGCCCGATATAACTGCGCGACACTTTGCGATCTTTCAACAATGACGGAATGACACGGCGCGCGACATTGATGGGGATGGCAAAGCCAAGGTTGTTAGCCGTCGGATCACCGCGCGTATTGATGCCAATGACATGGCCGCGCAGGTTAATCAGTGGTCCTCCGGAATTTCCGGGATTAATTGCCGCATCAGTCTGAAGCCAGTTGTTAAACCAGCCGGTTTCGTAACCATCAATGGTTGTGGCATTAAAGAATCTGTCCGTATCGGAGATAATGCCGCTGGTTACTGTGCGGGAAAGACCGTATGGCGTGCCGATGGCCAGTACGGGTTCCCCAAGTTGCACATGCCTGGAGTTGCCAAGGGTGGCCCATTTGAAATGCAAATGGCGCGCTTTAATCTGTGCCATATCCATCTGCACAAGCGCCAGATCCGTCCAGTGATCCGAACCGATGAGTTTGGCTCGCACGCGTTCCTGATCCGGCAATATGATTTCAATTCGACGGGCTCTGCCGGCGACGTGAAAATTGGTCAGCACCCGCCCCTGCTTATCAATAATAACACCGCTGCCGATGGCTCGAAAATTTTCCGGCACGCCATTCCGGAAATCGCGCATCACGACGTTAATTCGGACAACCGCCGGGGATACATGTGACAAAGCATATTGGGTTCGCCAGGAGGGCTTATCATTGACCATCCACGCAGGCGTTGCGGAGCAGCCCCCCAGTTGCGGAATGATCCACAACGCCAACAGCAACGCCCAGAGCGCATGCAATGCTTCGGCTTTATTCAGGTATCGTCTCATGCGGTCCAGCATTCAGGCACTCCATATAAAGTGGCAGGCGAATGTCACCTGCCGCGAAAGATCGGCTTACAGCACAACATCTTACAGCGTTATACGTCCAATCGGCTCGCGATGGTCATATTCTTAATCGGTTTATTGGACGAATCCAACACCAGCACGCGTGCCTCATGTTCGGCGGCTTCTTCCGGGGTCATCTCGGCAAAAGCCATGATGATGATTTTTTCTCCCGGCTTGACCAGATGCGCCGCCGCTCCGTTAATACCAATGACACCGGAACCTTTTTCTCCGGCGAGGATATATGTTTCAAACCGTACACCATTATGAATATCAGCCACCAGTACGCGCTCATTGGGCAATAATCCGCTGAGTTTAAGCAAATCACGATCAATGGTGATACTTCCAACGTAATTACGATTAGCTTGAGTAATAATTGCGCCGTGAATCTTGGCTCGCAGTAAAGTTAATAACATTACACATTCCGAATCCGGCCGGCAATATTCAGCCATTCGGGCCGGCTCTTCTGGACAGTGTACCGCAGATAGCCCTGTTTCGTCCATAAAGCCGAGGTGGCTTTTTTGCGGCTCAACGGCTGTCACTGGCGTAAGGGTCTTGGTGCCGGTAGCATCAAGACCATGGCAACGCGCGATAGAACAATCCGAATCGGTACCCGGGCAAGCCTCCTGGCACGCACGCAAGCGGGTATGGTTAAGCAAATGCTCGAAACCAGGCAATCGGGCAAGGAGCCACTGGAAATTGAACTTGTTTTCATTACGACTTCAGGGGATCAACAGCAGCAGCGCCCCCTGGCGGAATCTGGCGGCAAGGGCCTGTTCATAAAAGAACTTGAAACCGCTTTGCTGGAAAATCGTATCGACCTGGCGGTACATTCCGCCAAGGATATGCCGACCGAACTCGCCCCTGGAACCGTTATCGCCGGGACACCCCTGCGGGCAGATCCACGGGATGTATGGATTGGATTTGAAAATAAATCCATTAATGAAATTCCCCGAAACGCCACCGTCGGAACATCTTCGCTGCGTCGGCAGGCCCAACTTCTGGCCACTCGCCCGGATGCTACAGTTGAACCGCTGCGCGGCAACATAGAAACGCGTTTGCGCAAGGTGCGGGAAGGTGTTGTTGCCGGCACATTTCTGGCCAAAGCCGGGTTAGATCGGACAGATTTGCTTCCTGAACATGCGATCAGCTTGCCACTGGACGAATTTATCCCCGCTGCCGGTCAGGGCATTCTGGCACTTCAGACGCGGACAGATGATTCCGCAATGCGTACTGCCGCCGGATCGATTAATCATATTGCCACAGCGGCGGCTCTGGCTTTTGAGCGCCGGGTGGTTGCGGCACTGGCGGGTAACTGCCTGGCCCCCATCGGCGTTTGTGCCATGCCACGCGGAAATCCGGTCAACAATCTTGCTGGTTGGATTGTCCGCGCTTTCCTGGCCACCCCTGATGGAAAAAAAATGTCTCGCGCCACATTGCTTACGGAAGATCCTTCAGACGCCGGACTTAACAGCCTGTACGATTTACTGCTTGATACATTGCGCCGGCGCGGTAGCGCGGAAATTATGAGCCTCATTAATCCGCAGTGAAAATAGAACTTCAACTCCTCGCAGACTTGCAACGTCGGGCGTTGGGTTGCATACTCAATGACTTAAACATGCGGTTCAGGATGGATCGCAATTTTAAGGATATAAGTATGCCGAAACTTACAGTTGAAAATATTGGTGATTTTGATGTTCCCGCTGGAACGCGACTGGTCAATGCCCTGACGGATATTGTCAAAATTGACCAGTTTCACGCCTGTGGCGGCCACGCCCGCTGCACCACTTGCCGCGTTCATATAGAGCACGGCGAGCCGTCCAAAATCACTGAAGCGGAAAAAAACGTCATGAAAGAACGCGGGCTGGCTGCGCAACCTGGACTGCGGCTTAGCTGCCAGGTGCTTTGTGAACAGGACATGACTGTTCGCGTTATCAGCCGATGGAAGGGTACCGGAGCCAAAGATGCGGGCGGTCGTCCGGCTGATAACATTGAACCACCGCCGGTGTGGATTGAGAAAACCGCTGGCTGAAAAGGCTCAATCTTGGTACACTGCGGGATTGAAGAATTTGAGGTTACGACATGACGGTATTCACAACGATCCCTTCCCTGCTGGCGCTTTATCGCATTGACCATGATTTACATGAATTTAATAACCGCCTGGTGGCGGTAATGAAAGATCAAGTAGCGATAGAAAATAATATCACCCGGCTCAACGCCACTCTGGCGGAACTTGAATCCGCCGGACGAAAGCTCCAAGCCACGATCAGCACCCATGACCTGGATATGAAAAGCCGACAAGAACACATCGAAAAAATGCGGACAACTTTAAATAATGCCAAGACCAATAAGGAATACTCGGCCATTCTCATCCAGATTTCCGCGGAAAAAGAAGAAGTCAGCAAGATTGAAACCATCATTCTCGAATTTATGGGGCAATTGGAAACCAATAATAAATCAGCATCAGGTATACGCGAACAACTGGATTTAGCACAAAAAAGCCTTGATGATTCCCGCCGGCAAAGCAGCCAGCGCGTTGCGGAACTCCAATCGCACATCCGGGAACTCGAAAGCCATCGTGAACGGGCGCTGCGCTCCGTACCCGCCGAATCACGAAAGCAATATGACCGCATCTGCCAGCGTTATCCCGGTGATGCGATGGCTCCGGTGGACTTCAATGAAAACGACATGGAAACGATTACCTGCGGCGGTTGCTTTATGGGTTTGAACATTGAAGATGTGAATTTGTTGCGCGGGCGGGATGAAATTCGCAAGTGTCAGTCCTGTGGCCGAATTCTGTATCTCCCGGAAATGCTTCCGCAGCAGGCTTCCGCTTCTTAACAATTTCAATAGCTGCAAGTAATCGTGCCTTCTGAACCCCGGCGGCGAAGTCAACTTCCGGGTTCTTCGGCCAAATTTTGGAGACAACCCTGTGGACTATTCAATTCTGCTCATGCAGTTTGACGGAGGGTCGCGCGGAAATCCCGGTCCGGCAGGATGCGGTGTAACGCTTAGCACTCCGGCGGGAGAGCTGGTTTACGAACTTGGCGATTATCTCGGCAATCACACCAACAACTATGCGGAATACACCGGCCTGATTCGTGGCGTGGCGGCTGCGGTAAATCTAGGTGTGCGGAAACTGGAAATTCGCGCGGATAGCGAACTGGTGGTACGACAAATTTTAGGCATCTATCGGGTAAAAAACGCCACCCTTCGCCCGTTGTATCAGCAGGCAATGGATCTATTAAATAAAATTCCCGCATGGTCTATCAAGCATGTGTACCGCGACGCCAACGCGCGGCCCGACGAATTGGCGAATATGGCCATGAATCGCAAGCGTGCTGTACACGGCGGCCCCGCCGCGGAAATTCTGCACCCCGCGCAAGAAGATCGACAAAAGTCAGCCTGAACCAGTTACGCCTTTTTTCATTTTTTTATTGGCACGTTATCCCGTGCAGCGCATTGATAACCGATCAGCTTCCATGCTGCGCCATGCGCAATGCGGCGAAATGCTACGTTACATTTTTCACCGACCGCACGCTTAAATGGCAATCCTCACACATGGCCGACCAATACTGATCAATACTGTAAAAGGATTCCTAGGTTCTAGGTTCTCGTTACTCGT
>JAJZVR010000009.1:23252-32722 GCA_021847065.1 Planctomycetota bacterium
ACACATGTTCGCGAAACCACGGTAAGGTTACGGGAGAGCGGTTATCGGTGAAAAAAAAGGGCGGAGAACTGGCCCAAGAGATAACACAACACACGGACCACGCAATGATGCAATTTGGAGAAATGTTTATCAAGGCGACGGGGATTTCGGGAGGACCGTTTCCATTTCAAGAACGGTTCGCTACCGACGGTGAAATCCCCGGTCTCGTAGATGTCCCTACTGGCCTTGGGAAAACGGCAATGGCTGTTTTAGGCTGGTTATGGCGGCGACGGTTTGCGGCCGATAGTGTACGCACGAGAACACCACGCCGCCTCGTATACTGCCTGCCGATGCGAACACTTGTTGAACAAACGCGCGACAACGCCACGAAATGGCTTGAGGGGCTGAACCTGTTGGCACTCGGCCCCAGCGCAGCCGAAAAGATAACGGTTTCGGTTCTGATGGGTGGCGAGGACACCGACGACTGGGATATTTACCCCGAGCGCGACGCAGTTATCATCGGGACGCAGGATATGCTGCTCTCACGGGCCCTCAACCGCGGCTACGCTGCCAGCCGGGCGCGTTGGCCAATGCAGTTCGGTCTGTTGAACAATGATTGCCTCTGGGTATTCGACGAAATTCAGTTAATGGGCAGCGGTCTTGCAACCACAGCCCAACTCGAAGCATTTCGTTGGAAGTTGCCAACTGCGGCGGAGACCAATGCGATGGCTGGCCACGGCTGCCAGAGTGTCTGGATGTCGGCGACGCTCAATGCAAACTGGCTAGAGACAGTTGATTTCGCACCGCGTGTTGGAAGCCTGAAACGACTTTCACTCAACGAAGACGACATTAAGGATCGGCGCGTCGAGAAACTTCGCACCGCCACCAAGCCGCTTGCTAACGCCACGGCAAGAATAGGGGCAATGGAAGAATTGGCCAAGGAAGTGTTGCGTGCCCACAAGCCCGGGACCCGCACAATTGTTATTGCCAATACGGTAAAACGGACGCGTGAGCTATTCGGTGAAATTGATAAGCAGTCCACTTCCGGAAAAGAGGCTGTTGCGCAGCCAAAACTCCTTCTCCTGCACTCGCGATTCCGTCCGGGGGACCGAGCCAAGGCGGTGAAAGATGCCCTGGCAGCGCCACCGGCGGACGGCACAATTATCGTCAGCACACAGGTTGTCGAGGCAGGCGTGGATACCAGCGCGACAACCCTTTTCACCGAACTGGCACCTTGGGCTTCGATGGTGCAGAGGTTTGGCCGCTGCAATCGCCGTGGCGAATACAATGAATCGGCGTCGGTCAAATGGATCGATCTACCCGCAAAAAAACACGATGAGGATGGATTTTCCAATCCATACCAGTTGGAAGATCTGAAAGCCACACGCACACGCCTACTGGATATGAGCAACGTCGGGATTTCTCACCTACCTGTCGTGGATGTACACTTCGAGCACACCCATGTGATTCGACGCCGAGATGTCGTCGACCTGTTCGACACCACGCCGGACTTGGCTGGCAATGACATAGATATTGATCGCTATGTGCGCGATGTAGACGATACCGATGTGCGCGCGTTCTGGAGGAAATTTGAGGGTGATCCTAATGATCGCGATGGGGAGGAACAACAGGCCGAGCCATCGCGTTATGAACTTTGCCCCGCGCCGATTGGCGAGTTTTATCAATTTGTCAAAGCGAATGCGAAAATGGTATGGAGATGGAACTTCCTGGATAAAAAATGGCAGAACGTGGGCCAGAACAAAATTGCCCCCGGCCAAGTCTACCTCGTAAATTCCGATGCGGGCGGTTACACCGAGTCGCATGGTTGGGATCCTGCCCGCAATAAGCAGCAGGTTACCCCGGCACAGCGAGCGGACATCTCGGCGACGCTCGATGGCTACGACGACGACAGTATGTCGATGATCGGACAATGGCAGCGCATTGACGAACACACTGACGAGGTGTGTGCCAAGTTGGAACACATTCTCGATGCCATACAGCCCGCTGAATCTGGAGCACTGCGGATCGCTGCTCGCTGGCACGACCTGGGCAAGGCGCACGATGTGTTCCAAGACGCGATCGATGACGGCCAAACCGTTGAACGCCGTGGTAATCCGATCACGCGCCGCCAGCGGCCGGAAGCATTTTATGGCTCTCGCGTTGTTGCCAAGGCACCAGGCAAACGGTTTGAGAACGGAAAGTTCGCCGATTCTGGCTGGTGGCGGCCGTATGATTGGCAGAAAAATGGACGCAGGCACTTCCGCCACGAACTGGCCTCCGCACTGGCACTGCTCCAGCGTCCGCACCAGAACCTTTGTGAGCTCAGCGAAAATCTTCTTAACCTCGTCGCCTATCTCGTCGCCGCCCATCACGGCAAAGTGCGGTTGTCAATCCGTTCGCTTCCCGGTGAGAAAAAGCCCGGTGATGACCGGCGCTTTGCACGCGGAGTTTGGGATGAAGACGTGCTGCCTGGAGTTGACCTTGGCGGCGGCGTATACGCTCCGTCGGTGAAGCTATCACTTGAGCCTATGGGGATTGGTTTATGCGGCGCCGATCCGTTCACGGGACAACCATCCTGGGGGGAGAGAATGCTGCGATTACGCGATGCAGTAGGTCCATTTCGGTTAACCTATCTGGAAGCACTATTGCGATCAGCAGACATACGAGCCAGCGCTGCGGCTGCGCAATCAGCTCCGAAAATGGAAAGGAGGGATACGTATGCCTGAAGCCATCCTCCACGACGTTCCGTTGCCCGGTTGCACGCCCGAACCGCTGATGGCATACCTCAAGGCGCTTGGCGTCCTTCGGTTGGTCAGCGAGCAGAAGGATCCCAATGCGCGGGGCTATTGGAAGAATGATGCGTTCCAGCTTCGCTCGTCGCTCGAAAAGGATGGATTGGCGAGGTTCTTTTTGGAGGAGTACAAACCCACGCCGATCATCGCGCCGTGGGCCGGCGGCTCGGGTTTTTTCAAAGACGACAACATTGAGGCGGTCGAGGCGATTTATAGGAGCGTGTCTTTACGTTGTACGGATTACTCGTTCGCAATTCGCAAGGCGCGGGAGATTATAGCGGCCGAGAAAATTAGCGAAAAGCCCAAGGACGACGACAAGGCTCGCCTAATCCGGCGTTACCGGCGTGAGCTTCCCGATTCGGTAGTTGCATGGATGGACACGGTATTAGCTGTCCAAACAACGGGACAGGCATTTGCTCCGCTATTTGGAAGCGGCGGTAACGACGGACGTTTGGACTTCACGCTGAACTTTATGCAGAGAATTCGGACCCTTAAACTCCATGAGGCCGGCCCGGCGGATAAACAGTCGTGCGGCTGGCTCGAAAACGCGCTGTCCGGCGCGGTGACTAATCTTAGCCAGGCAAGCGTTGGCCAGTTTTCACCAGGGCGCGCCGGGGGCCCCAATGCGACCCAGGGCATGGAGGGTGGCCCCACTGACAACCCGTGGGACTTCGTGCTCATGATTGAGGGTGCGATAGTGCTTGCCGCGGCCGCCGTCAGACGGCTTTGCCCGGGCGATCCCCACTCATCGCGCGGTTCCTTTCCGTTCACTGTGCGGACTGTTGCCGCCGGCTTCGGAACTCCTGCGGCCAACGACGCACAGGGCTCGCGCGGCGAATTGTGGCTGCCGCTCTGGACCCACCCAACGGGACTTCCGGAGCTCCGACAACTCTTTGGCGAAGCCCGCGCCGAAATATCGGGCCGACCGGCAGAAAACGGTATTGAGTTCGCCCAAGCCGTTGCTGGCCTTGGCGTTGATCGTGGCCTTTCAGTCTTCAACCGCTTCGCTTTCCTCAAGCGCAGCGGCAAAGCCTATTTAGCAACACCCATTGGGAGGTTTCACGTCGAAAGCCGCGCGATGATAGACCTGCTTCGTGAATTGGGTTCCACGCTGGAGCCGTTACGGCGTGCGGCCGGGGACAAGAATACGCCCGCGCGTTTTGGCTCCGCCCTCCACGAAATCGATACAGCCACATTTGATTTCTGCAAATACGGCGGTAAGGTCCATTTTCGGCGAGTGTTGGTCGCATTGGGCTACGTTGAACGGGCTCTGGCCCAATCCACACGATTCAGGGAGGAAAAGAAACTGCGGCCACTTTCCGGCTTGGCCGCACAATGGATCAAGGCGGCGGACGATAACTCGACCGAATTTGCCGTCGCGCGATCATTGGCCTCCATCTATGATGCGGGGAAAAAGATTGGTCCGCTTCGCGCTAACCTCGAGCCGGTGGATGGGCAGGGGCGGTATCCCACATGGGCGGAGAATGGGCGCTCGATTGTTTGGAATGGAGCGGGCCTTTGTGAAAACATGGCCAACATCCTGCAACGCAGGGTTATCGACGGCTCGCAAAAAGGATGCAGAGAACTTCCGCTGGAATCGAGGCTTAGGATATCCTTAAGCTCCATCGCTGAGTTTATCGACGGAAATTTGGATGATGATTTGATCGGCAACCTGCTTTGGGGATTAATTCTCGTCCGGGGCGACGGCCACGAGAACCTCCCCCGAGCGACTACTTCCAAGATTCCGCTACCGCGTGCATATGCCCTGCTGAAGTTGCTCTTTTTGCCGCGTCCACTGCTTATCGCAAATGGCGAAGACGGCCTACAACACGCACGGCTGGCCCGCAACGACGAGAAAAATGGGATCAAAATTAGGCCGGAGTCGGCGATCCTTTCCTTGGTACGCAGCGGGAGATTGGACGATGCACTCGCCATCGCCGCCCGCCGCCTAAGAATCTCCGGCCTAATGCCACTGCCGCAGAAGTGGCGCGAAATCGACCGGCAATCCGGCTGGAAGGAGCTTGCGGTGGGCATCAATCCGGTGCGGCTGTCCGCAGCGTTACTGATTCCGATAGATGATCCCGGAGTAAATGAGATTTATCGTCTTTGTATTCGTGGCGAAGATGATTCTAAAAACTAGGCGACGGCTGATGCCGACGCCGCTTTGAATGGAGAAAATTGATTATGATAATTGACCATGAAAAACTCAAGGTTGCACCACGCCTTCTTCTGGAGGCCAAGCTGAAACCCTTGCAAGGAAACCGCTTCCAGCCGACCGGCTTTGCGGACCTTGGTGCGGCCCGGTACACCCTGCCCGACAAAACTGAAATGCTTTTGGTCGAATCGGTACAATCTATCGCGAATCACATGGAACTTGCTTGCTGGGATTCGAGCGCTGAATCTATGATCCCGGAGCTTCAAGGGATCCCGTATATTAGAATTATCGGCACAACCGGCGAGCATTTAAGCAACTCCTTGCTGGAAGCTCATCGGATAAACTCGGAATATGTGATGCGCGAAGCGAGGCGCATTTCTCTATCTGACGGAGTAAGGCGAGCCAGTGATCGAACCTTCAATGAGGAGTTTGCAGAGGAGATCGGCTACCGGAAGGATGGCCGGGTCGACTGGAGAAAATTCCACAAAGGGCTTTTCAGATTCGACCTAAACAGCCTTATCCACGGGTGTTTCTTGGAGGAAATAGGCGGACGCCTTCGCATAACTCGCATACTCTCCGGGTTCATAGAGGCCTGCGGGGTACAGGTCGCTGAGAGCGGAGGGGTTAAGAACAACATTGTGCAACCGGATCTCAAAGACGGTGAGGGCAACGTTCCATTCCCCCGCACTGAGTTCACTGCCCGAGAAATCAAAGCATTTTTCAATCTTGATCTGGCATTGCTGCGTGGTTACGGGTTGGGCGAAAATGCGGAAAGACTGCTTGTGGCACTTTCGTTGTTTAAGATTTGGCGGTTCCTTTCCACCGGTCTGCGCCTGCGCACGGCTTGTGACTTGGAGGTTGACGGGGTGCCTGTCGTGACGCGCCCGGATGATTTTTCCCTGCCAGAAGAAGCCGGTTTGCTTGCGGAATGCAAGGAAATGATTACCAAATGCAAGGCCGACGGACTTTTCTCCGACCCGCCGGTGACGGACGTCGAATGGAAGCCATCAAAGAAGAAAAAGAGCGAAAAAGTAGCCACGAATGCCGCAATCAATCAGGATAACAATCCCGAAGCGGAGGCGGGCGACGGTCAATGATTACCATTTCGATCCGATTTCTGGCTGGCCGATACCACGCAACGCCATGGGGGCGGCATGTGAATGAGGGGGCGGTGGAATGGCCGCCATCGCCATGGCGTATCTTGCGCGCAATGATAGCCACTTGGAAGCGAACGCTGCCGAGCCTGCCTCAAGTGGAAGTGGAACCGATCTTGCGGGCCTTGGCGGTGCCACCAGAATTCCTGCTTCCACCCGTGACCACCGGCCACACCCGCCATTTCATGCCGAAAACTGGGCCGGATGATAAAACGCTTGTTTTCGATGCCTTCGTGGTTGTCCCTCGTGGTGATACAGTCTTGGCACGTTGGCCATACGTCAACCTGACCGAGTCCGAAAGGGATATCCTCTCCCGCATTCTTGCGAATATGGGTACGCTGGGGCGTTCGGAATCGTGGTGCGAGGCGTCGCTGGTGGCGGATTCGGCATCTCAGGGTCGCATGTTTTGCCCGCCAATTGACGGCGATCTCCCACGGGGTTGTGAAATCGTGCGATTGCTTTGTCCGAACGCTGTAAAAGCCTTCGACCATGAGCATGCCGTATCGGTCAAAACAAAAACCGAAGGCCGGGGGGCAAACAGGCGAACGATCGAGATTCAATCCTCGATATACGATCCGGCGTGGAATATTTGTATGGAAACACTGCAGTTGCATAAGGAACGCTGGTCCGACCCGCCAGGTTCAACTTGGGTGAGTTACTGCCGTCCCGCAAACTGCTTTGATCCTGCATTGGCCCCATCCCGGCGCATTCCTAAGCCGCAGCAAAAGCCTCAGTTCGCCCGCTACGCCATCGACGCGACTATTCTGCCGATGGTTTCCGACACATTGCCGATCGCGGAATTGGCTCGGCGGTGCCTGATGGGAATTTACGGTAGACAGAATTACGGACCAAACGACGAAAAAGGCCGATCGGATATGCTTTCCGGCAAGTCAGCAAATGGCGAGCCACTGTCAGACCACCGTCATGCTTATTTTCTGCCGACTGATGAGGACGGTGATGGACGACTGGATCATCTAACCGTGTATGCTGCCGAAGGGTTCAACCCGGCGGAGCAACTGGTGTTGGACAAGCTGAGCACCATGAAGCGCGGCGATGCCGGCGATATCAGGCTGTTGCTGCTCGGTATGGCGGCTGCCACTGAGTTCCGCAGGGGACCGCTCACGCAGGCGCGTGAATGGGTTTCCGGCACGCCGTATATCGCGACACGTTTTGCGAAGACCCGCGGCAGAGAGCGGGTTGATATGCAGTCGCTTGCCGACAGGGCAGCCTTCCTGGAGGCAGACCTCGGGAGGGAACTGGCGCGAATGTCCGAACGACTTAATAGCAGGCTTCCAACCTTCACAATTGAACCATTGATAGACGGGGCCGCCTTCCGTCTCCCCGGTGCCCCCAGTCTGTGCCCCATCCAGTTCAAACGGTTCCGCCAGAAACGAACCGACGACGGCGGACGACGGCCAGCGGGATTTTTCCGTATCACCTTCGATTCCCCCGTCCCCGGTCCCATCGCCCTGGGCCATTCGTCCCATTTTGGTATGGGATTGTTTTTGCCGGCGAACACCGATTTCGGACGCGGCATAAATCCCGATCATGGGACAGCAGGTGGATATCGGGGTAAATTCTGACGATAAGAGGGGCGTTTGATGATGTTCAAACCCGACCTCTCCCCGGCATAGGCGCTAACTTAAAACGAAAAATCGCGGAAATCACCATGCTGGAACAAAAACGCATCTGCTAAAGATTCCTTTATTTTCATGGTTTTTCGTTGTAAATTCACCGATCTCGTTCGCTTACGTTAGCGCCTATGCCTCTCCCCGGTCCCATCACCATCGGCACCGGACGCCATTGCGGGTTGGGGGTGCTGGCGGCGGATGTTTAGAATTTGAAATTTGAAATTTGAAATCTGAAATTTGAGATTTTTCATGATGGAGTGCCAAGGGGAAACCATTTGAAATCTGAAATTTCAAATTTGAGATATTAGAGCGCGGATTTGACATTCCTGGCCGCTGGCGGGAAACTACATCTGGCATTTGAGATTTCAAATTTCGATTTGGCCGTTTAGATTTTAAATTTTAAATTTTAAATTTCATATTGTTAAAGGGAGATTGAGTGTGACTTACCAACGGTTTGAAGACTTGCCGGTCTGGCAGGCGGCTATAAAGCTTGGTGTTGAAGTCTATCGCCTTACCACTCCACGCTGGTTTGCGGATAAGGCGGATGTGCGCGATCAGATGCGCCGCGCCGCGCTTTCCGTTTCCAATAATATTGCCGAGGGATTTGAGCGCGGCACCACCTCCGAACTCCTGATGTTCCTTTATATCGCCCGCGGTTCCGCCGGTGAGGTTCGCAGTGGCTGCCGATTTTGCGCACTGCTGCTGGAAGACGGCGTCAAATGCGACGCCACCGATATGCCAGCACAGATTGCGCATTGCGTGACTTCATGTGAATCGGTCTCCCGCCAAATACGGGCCTGGGCGCAAAGTTTGCAGGACGGAGATATTCGCGGCCAGCGGCATCTTACCGCGGAAAGTAAACACAAATACCACCAGGCCCAACGGGCGGTGGACCTTGATGCGCATATTCGGCGGGTGACGGAAGAAAACATCCAACGCTCCATACGGCAAACTCCTCCGGAGCGTGAAAAGACGCATGACCAAATGTGAGTTGGCCAATTAGCAATCTCATATCTCACACTTCACATTTCAAATTTGAAATCTCAAATCTCAAATTTTGGACTCCAAATCTCAAATTTCGATCCTTTGATATCGAATCTTTCATTTCAAATTTGAAATTTGAAATCTTCCACCGACCCCACCAATTATCGGCCCCACCCGTCCCATAACCACGAGATATTTGGCGTTGTCCCCACACATGTTCTATTCTTGATATAGATACGCATCATCGGAACTTGTGCTGACCCCGTCCGCGCCGGCGGATTTTAACACGCGCTGCCGTGGCAACACGTAATGGTGCTCGGCCATTTATTGTAGGGAGATTGGAATATGGACGAATACTTATGGCCCGCTCGCCACGTTGCCGAATACGCCTACTGCCCGCGATTGTTTTATCTTATGGAAGTGGAGGGCGTGTATTACCCCAATGCCGATACCGAAAAAGGCAAAGCTGTTCACAAGCGCGTGGATAAACCCAGTGCCGCAAATAACGGGCACGACACCAAAACCGATGATGCGGATCCGCAATCCGATGCCTTGCCGCCTGATCCGGATAGACCAAAATCCGTGCGCAGCCTCGCGTTGACCAGCCAGAAACTCGGTCTGACCGCAACGCTTGACCTCGCGGAAATCAATGGCAACCTCGCGGTCCCCGTGGAATATCGCAAAGGCCGACCACAATACACATCTTTGCCGCAACCGCCGGATGATCCCGGCGAATCTGATTCACATTCCGCCCCGCCGCCCGCCAGCCCGTGGC
>JAJZVR010000223.1 GCA_021847065.1 Planctomycetota bacterium
TCTCCTTGCATAGAGCTTATACGGACACTACACACCAAGCCGCTTCCCGGGGAACATCGCAAGAACAGTTCAATCTGCTCTGCGTGCTTTACGCCGTAACCAATGGGAACGGTTAAATATCCGATCCCCTGCTCACAGCGCTTGCAACAATGCGGGGGACGAGGCGATGTCCGGACCAGACTAACTTGCGGGCTGGCAACTACGCCGCGCCAAGGAAAAAGACGGCCTACGACCCAGGAATGCAAGCCGTAGAAATGATAGCAAGCGCACGACCTTTTTTCATCCTGCGCGGGTGAGGCTTGGCATCATGGGAGACTAACTTCTATTCCTGGACTTTACTCGTTGACACCCGTCTTGCCAGCGTGCGAATATACACGGTGACCACCAATGAAAGCAGTACCGCGACCGCAAACAGATAAATGCCAATTTTCGGCGAAGCCTGCAACGCACCACCGGATTTCGCAATCACCACAATCATGGCTACCACAAACACATCAAGCATGGACCATCGCCCAAGAATTTCCAGCCACTTAAAAGCCCGCAACCGCTGATCATCGGTAAATTTTCCGCACCACAGCACTAATAACGTGCAAAGCTTGGCAAAAGGAAAAAATATCGAAAATATCAACAGAATCACGCCCAAGCTGTAGTGCTGATCACGAAATAAACCAATGGTTCCCGACCAGAGTGAATACTGGCTCTTCCAGAAAACAAATTTCTTTATCGACAGCACCGGCAGACACTGCGCGGTAATCAGCAGGCCCAGCAGCAGAATCAGATACACCGGAATATCCACGCGATTGGGGTAAAACTCCCAAAGTGATTTTCGTGGTGCTCCAGCCATTCCAACCGCCCTATTCGTACCAACCGCTGGGTATGATACCCAAATCTTGCCGTAAAACTATTCGGCGATTATAGCCATGTCGCTTCCGCAACGCACAGCATGCTTAATAATTGCGCTTGTTCACGCCGGTGGAATTCACAAGTTGAACAACTCCGTATAGACTACGCACGCTTTGATTGCGACCGGCGCGATCTTACCGGCGAGCGCCCTCCGGGCGACGTGGCTTTTGGAAGTGTCAAACGGCGGCGAAAACGGCGCTGCCTTTGACTTCAGGTAGCGGAACCAGCAGGTACGCCGCGAACCTCGGATATGGGAACGTTTCATGCAGGCTCAAAGCATCACGCATCAAAAGACGCTGGCCGCTATGGCCCGCGTACGCAGCCACATTGTCGCTGCGGCCTGTCTGGCGGTACTGGCAACCTCCGGCCTGATACAGGCCCAGACCGTTTCTACTCCCCGCCCCGCCACCACGCACCCGGCCAAACGCCGCCACCATCGCCTGCCGACAATATCGCATACCCCCAGCCCGTTTAACGGCTGGCCGGTAAAGAACGTTGAAATTTACGGCAGTGTTCCCGCTGATCGCACGCTGATTGAAAATCAAATTCGTGTCGTTCCCGGTTCCGGCTACAACCGCGCCGAAGTTGGCGTGGATGTGCGATCCATTGCATCACTGGGAAGGTTCTCTTCCGTTCGGGCAGACGTTATTCCCACCGCCCATCATGAGGTGACCGTCCGTTACATCGTTAAAGAACGACCGGTTATTCGTACCGTGCAAATCATCGGCAATCAGCACGTTAAAACCGCGACAATTTTGAAATCGCTGATGGCTCATCCAGGCGGCGCGGTAGATCCCTTTATTTTCCAGACCGACCGGCATGACATCATCCGCCTTTATCACAGCAAAGGATTCCCTTTTGCCCGTGTCGGCGTGAATCAGAAAGAGTTAGCCAACGGAGTTGTGCAATATCACGTCACTGAAGGGCCGCGGGTATATATCAACAAGGTCTCCTTCGTCGGAAATAATTACTATCCCGACTGGTTTTTACATTTTAAGACCGATGTTACCGCCCGCTGGAAATTATTCTGGCTTATTCCGATTCATGATGGTGTTTTGCAGCATTCCGACCTGGAAACCGATCTGGTCACGCTGCGAAATTTGTGGCTGAAAAAGGGCTTTCTGGATTGCCGAACATCATACAATTTGAAATACACGCCGGATCTGCATCATGTGCAGGTGCAATATGTCATCCATCCCGGCACGCGATATCGGATCGGCCAGATCATTTTCAAAGGCAACCATGTATTAACCACCGCCGCGCTCATGAAAGATGTTACCATGCCTCCGGGCCACTATTATGATCGAGGCCTCATTGAAGCTACACAACATCGCATCGCCGATATCTACGGCAAACTCGGCTATATATACAGTCGGGTTAATCCGTCTTTCGCCTACACATCCAAGCAGGGATATGTCAATCTGGTAATCCGGATTTCCGAGGGGCTCTCCTACCATGTTGGCCGCATTATTATTCGTGGCAACGCCAAGGTGGAAGATCATGTGGTACGACGGGACGTGAGACTGTATCCCGGCAAACTTTATGATACCACGGCAGTCCGGCGGTCCATTTCCCATATACAGGATTTAGGGCTTTTTAATCACGCCAATATAACGCCCATCGGCAATCAACCCAATACCCGCAACGCTCTGGTGAATCTGGACCAGGGGCAGACGGCACAATTTATGATTGGAGCCGGTGTATCATCCAATGCCGGGCTGATTGGGCAGGTCAGCGTTACGCAGAAAAATTTTGATATTACCGATACCCCCCATTCGCTTGGTGAACTGCTGCGCGGGCAGGCGTTTCAGGGCAATGGCCAATACTTTAACATCACCTTGGAACCCGGCACGGTCTATCAGTTGTATCGGGTAACGTTTGCCGAGCCGTATCTGTGGGACAGCCCATACAGCTTTCGTAACAGTGCGTATTACTTTACGGAATATTACAACACGTATGATATCAATCGGATGGGCGATCGCGTCACGCTTGGTCGCCGGATTACCAATCATCTGGAATTAACACTGGCATTTCGCTGGGAGAATGTCGATATCAACAACATTACCGATGTCGGCCCGGCTGGCTATAACCCCAATTATCCTGATGCCGCACCACAAGTATTTGCACAGGCAGGCGGTCATTACTTAAGCAGCATCAAACCTGCCATTGTGTTTAATAATACCAACAGCAGCATTTTTCCCACCCGCGGTGTGGTGGCGGGAATTTCAATGGAACAGTTTGGTGCCATGGGCGGGGCCTATAAGTTTACTAAATTTGATGTCTTCGGAACCTATTATCATACCCTCTACACCAACTTATTCGACCAGAAGACCGTGTTGATGCTGAAAAACGATTTTGGCTTTATTCCATGGGGAACATCGGTATTTTTTGAGCGGTTTTATGCCGGTGGCATCGGATCTTTACGCGGTTATACCTATCAGGGCGTTACCCCGCGATCTGGCCCGCTGCAAGACGGCATCGGCGGCAACTTCATGGATGTAGCAACTGCGGAGGTCAACTTCCCGCTTTATAAGAAAATTTTGCGCGGCGTGGCATTTGTCGATGCCGGTGATGTGGAACCCAACGTACATCTCGGTACCACGGTTGTTGATGCCGGTGTGGGTATTCGGGTTGTGCTGCCCTTCTTCGGCAAGTTGCCGCTGGGCATTGACTTGGCATATCCCATCCACCATACGCAAAACGATCACATTCAATACATCAGTTTCGCCTTGGGCATTCCGATGTAATGAGCCTCACATGAAGGCTATAATACTCATTGGTACCCCAGCGGGTAACAACGGAACTTGCGAGGTTTATCGCCATGCCAACGTATGACCGGAATGCTTCCGCTTTTTTTTTCATTGGATTGTTGATCTCATTGGCGTTCGGAACCCATTATGCTCACGCCGGTGCGCGTGCCGCATCCAACCCTCCAACCCTTGCTGTGCTCCCATTTGTTCCCGCCACACGCGACGCCAAAAACCTCGCGCAGCGTATGCGGTTTGCCGTGGCCAAAAAACTTTCCCGTGATGGCCATTACAAACGCATCGATGACCATGATGTCAACATGATGATCGATGCCCTGCAAATGCCCTGGACACCCCCGGTCACTACCGCCGATATTCAAACCGTCATTAAATCACTGGCCACCGACCAGACCGTCGCAGGTTTCGTTAAAGCTCGGCGGCTTACGCTGGAATTGTTTATCGGCACAACATTGGCCAAAACCGTTTCGGCCACCATTCCACCCAATAATACCAGCCCGCGATTGACCATTGAGAAAATGCTCACGGATTTATGCCATGTTCAATTCCATCATGTGCGATCCTGGCAGATTGATCCCAGTGCGGCATTAAAAAAAATATTTGACTCCCGCCCCAATCTGGTAAAAGACCCCGACTTTTCCCAGGCGGCTCAATCCGGTTTCCGTGCGGCCAACTGGGATGTTTTTCTGATGAAACAGGACTATCACCCGCCGTTGCTTTCCCAAGAAGCGGCCAAAACGCTGGCCGCCAATCATGCCGCGATTGTGCCACAAAGCGTGGTTTCACCCCGGGCCAAAGGCTATTGCCTGATGTTGCGCACCGATTTGGGAATTGCCCAAAGCAATGGCCTGGCCTGTGAAAGCAACTGGATACCGGTTATTCAGGCAGATCGGTACCGCCTTATTGTGCAATATCACAGCAACGCCCCGAGAATTAGGATTTTTATCAATGGCTTTGCCTACAGCCCCGATCAATTCAGCAATACCAACATCCTGGCGAGCCAGCGACGTGAAATTTATCGCTGTCAGGTATTGCCTGTGACAAAAAATACCGGATGGAGCCAAACCGGCATCGACTTTACTCCACAATCTATTAAGGGCATGCGAAAGAAATATCCCATCCGCTGGGTACGCATCGACTTTTACTCCTACTTACACCCCGGGGATGCTTTTTTCCGCCATGTACAGCTAAAAGATATTACGCCGCCAGCTAAGTCCACGCCATAATACGGCATAATCCAGACCAGTCAGCACAATAAATTCACAAACGCCCACCTGCCGAATCAGGCAAGCGGTGCCCATTTCAATGATGGTCAGCATTCGCAGTCTGCTGGTCTGTTACCGTTCCGGCGTCCACCAGTGACGACGGTTATTGCTGCACAATGCCCACTGGCGCGGCCAGCAGCACGTTATCTTGCCGCAGCACATGGAGAAGTTCATACATTTGCACCATCGTATTGCGGTAGGATTTTGGCAAGCCGGCCGTCATCATCGTCAGCCCGGCGGGAAGTTGTGTTTCAATGCCCAGCCGTTGCCGAATTATCTGTGCCAGCGTCTGTGCCCGCGGATAAATCAGCACATGGTAAGTCCCGCTGATTTTTCCATCCTTCGCTGCAATGACAATCGAATCGTGCAGTGAACCCACGCGGTCTACCAGTCCCTTGCTTACGGCCATGGCGCCGGGAAATAACCGGCCACGGGCGATTTTTTGAATGTCCGGTATTTTTTTACCGCGCGATTGCATGACCCGCCGGGTAAATAGCGAGTATGTCCGTTTCATCATATGGGTGATAAAGGTACGCTCTTCGGGCGTAAACGGCGTAGTGCTGTCAAACATCGCGGCATGATCGCCCATGGAAAATGTTTGAACATGCAGCCCGACTTTTTTAAATAATCCTCCCAGCACCACTTTTCCGCCCACCACGCCAATCGAACCGGCAATGGTACCGGGATCGGCGATTATTTCCTGCCCGGCTGTGGAAATATAGTAGCCCCCGCTGGCGGCCTCCGCACCCATGGAAACCAGCAGCGGCTTTTTCCTTCCGGCGGCGTGAAGAATCTGCCAGATTTCCTCACTGGCCTCCGCTGATCCTCCCGGCGAGTCCACCCGCAGCACGATGGCCTTGACAGCAGAATTTTTCAAAGCAGATTTTACTTCTCGGCGAATCCGGGCCGGTGTTACGAGGTTGGCATCGTAGCTGGTGCCGGGAGAATCATCGGTGATGGTGCCATCGGCACAAATAACCGCGACTGCCGGCTTGACGCTGGTTCGGGCATGACGGGGCGAACCGAGCATTTGCAAAAGCGCCAGAGGGCTGCTTAAATCCATTGGAGAAACTTTTTTGGTGCCATAATGCGTTATAAGTTTCGCCGGACCGTCAAAATCGGTCTGAATCCATTTTCGGATATTCTGACGACTTTCCAGTTGATCCACAAACCCACTTTTTCTGGCACGGATGCCCTCCATCCATCCCGTGTTGATCGCGGAAACGATCTGGGAATGGGTAAGTTTGGGTCTGTTTTTAGCGATGGTCGCAACGATCTGCCCATACCATGCGGTAATGAGCCGATTAATTTGTCGGGCGAACGCCGGGCTGGCGGAGTTACGGGTCATCGGCTCTTCAGCGCCTTTAAATTTACCAATTTGAACCATGTCGGCCTGCAAATCCAATTTACTAAGCAACCCTTTGAAGAACATCAATTGAATTGCCACACCAGGTAGAAACAAATCTCCATGTCTGGACATGATGGCATCATTGGCATAGCTGGCAAGGAGGTAGGTATTGGTATCAAAATCCGGCGAAAAAACGGCCACCTTTTTTCCTTTGGCCCGCAAGTCCGCAATAAGTTCACCGAGTTCCTGCGATTGCGTTAAGGATAGATCAAATGATCTGAGATTCAAAAATACGCCCTGAATTGCCGGGTCATGCGCCGCCCGGAGCAACTGTGTCATTGTCTGAGTCAACGAAGATTGTCGGCTTGGCCCCATGGTCAGCCAACTAAAGGAAAACCCGCTGGGATGCTCCTGCAATTGTCCTTCGAGCGTAATTTCCGCGATTCGATTAGCCGCCGATACGCGCGGAGCATTGAAGAAGGCCAATGCTCCAGCCACCATTGCCGCCATGGCAAGA
>JAJZVR010000224.1 GCA_021847065.1 Planctomycetota bacterium
TTCAGAGCGTCAAATTGCTTTTTAAAAACTCCCCAGATCGCCCGGGTCATATAAAATACCGAGGAGAGGTTTATATCCAGAATTTCCCGCCATTGTTCCACCGTTATGTCACACGTTGGTTGCATCGGAGCGGCCCCGGCGCAATTAATTACCGCGTCAATGCGGCCTTTCCATTCCAGTGCACGACCAATGAGTTGTCCAACCTCGTCCGGTTTGCTTACGTCAGCAGGGCAGCAGATGAGTTCTCCGCCTGAACCATTTTGTGCGGCGGCAAAGGCATTGAGCTTTGTGCTGTTACGTCCGGCAATGACAACGGCATCACCGCGGGCCAAAAATTTTTTCGCGGTTGCACCGCCAATGCCGCCGCCTCCACCGGTAATTATGACAACTTTCATAACAATCTCCTGAATTTCAGCGCGCGGATAAACTGTGCTCGGCAAAGAACTTCACCATCACCGGCTCGATGCGGTCACGCAGGGACTTATTGGCGTAGGCCACCCATGCTACCGGGCTGGTGGCATCCAGTATGCCGTCTACCGTTCCGCCCAAGCCGTTGGATAATATCACGCCGGCCTCCTGGGCAATGAGCATGGTGCTTAAATCATACGCATGGGCGCAGAGTCCGGCGGGTTGTTGCGTGATCTGGTGGAAATGCGGACGCACATCGGCGACAAACCGGTCATGTCCGACCATGACTTCATAAAGCTGCCCACCCGTTGAGATATATTGATCATCAAATACCAGTGGTCTGCCCGGATCAATTCCGCCGCCGCAACGCAGGGAAATACTCTCCATTAATTCCGCCGCCAACGCTTTTGTGCCGGGAAAAAAACTTACCACCGATCCAAAGCCATGGGCAATATCCGTGGCGCTGCTGGGCCGCAGAACCAGCGGTGCCGATTGGCCGGAGTCCAGATTTTCGCGCTCTGCCGCTGCGCCTCTTCCGCGCACCGCCCATAGCACATCCGACTGATTTTGTTTGCTGGTGGGAATTTCCACCTGCACCGCCGCTGTTATATCTGATAAACGGGTCGCCGAACCGTTATTGGCCGCAACGCCCGCCAGCAGCCAGCCTGATCGTTTGTCATACATCAGCCCGCGTGTGCCATCAATGGGATCCACAATCAGCCGAAATGCCGCATCAGCCGGTGCTGTGCCGGAGGGAAAACATTTCATGCCCTCGGTGCCATTTTCATCCTCAATACCTTCGGCAATCAAAACCAGGGGCAGTTCACGACCCCACCGTTGGCAAAAATCTTCCAGTACCGGGTCGATATGTGTATCCAATTCATAAATGGTGTCGGCGGCGGTTTCACGCGCTACTTGAGCAAGTGGTTGATCCCTGACCGGTGTTACGGGCTGACGGGCAGCCATTGCAGCTTCCCGAACGAGTGCCCCGAGTTCACGCATATGTTCAACAAAATAGACCCCATCGCGCGGCAATAAATGCACTGTAAAACCTCACAGCCAATATATGACCACTCTCGCCGAGTAACGCGGAAACGTCAACCGATCCAACAGGAATTGAAATAGTGGCGGTTCGCGCTTCAAATCAGCTATTTCCTACGTACACGCGAAAATCGGTTAAACATTTTGGCACATTAATTATGCAATTTTGCACTGATTCTCCGGCGCGTTTTCGACCGATAATAGCACTGGGACAGGTTCTTGGAGCTTTATCCCGGGACTTTGTACGAGCTGCACGATGGCCAATACACATTCAACTGCCGAATCCAGAGAGCCAACGCCATCGGCGCTGTTCCGTATGAATTGCATTTACCGTGCGTTGCTGGAACAAGAGCAACTGCTGGTGGGAGCAACCGATCGTCCGGGTTTATTAAACGATATATGCGAGCGGCTTATTGCTACGGGCTTTTTTGATCTTGTCGGCATTGGTTCGCCTGATGCCGATGGCATGATGCGCTATCATCATGCAGCGGGCAAGCAGGCTGCCGAGTTGATGCAGACATTCAGTACGGCGATAAAATTGGGCGCTGGAACACTTTCCGGTGAAGCCATGAGCAGCGGAAAAATGCAGGTAAGCAACCATTATCTTAATGATCCCCGTACATCAGCTTTTCAGGCTAAAGCTCGAAAAATGAATATCAATGCCTGGGCGGCGATCCCCATTGTCTGTGACAATCAGACTTGGGGCGTGCTGGGAATTATAAGCCATCGCGAAGATTATTTTGATGACGATATGCTGCAACTGCTTTCCACCAGCGCTATGCTCATTGGCCGGGCATTGGAGCGTCGTAATCTTTTTGAACGGCTGGAGGACAGGAAAATTGCGCTCGAGCGGCTCAACAGCCTGTATCAAGCGATGCTGGAAGAATCAACATTTATCTTAAGCGCCGGTGATGAACGCCAGCTTCTGCAGGGTACCTGTGAAACACTTGTCGCCAATGGAGTTTTTCAGCTCGTGGGAATTGGATATCCCGATGACCAAGAGATCATGCGCTATCGATTCGGTGCCGGCTTAGATGCGGATGAAATTATTCGGCGCTTTGCTTTTTCCGTCAAAGACGGAACCCCCACCATTTCAGTTCGTGCCTGGCAAACACAGCAAATGCAATACAGCAACGATTATCCCAATGATACATACGGTGCTGGCTTTAAGTCCCAGCAGGTGGCACGGATCTTTCGCTCTGTGGCCACCGCCCCGATATTTCGTGGCGGGGCAATATGGGGCGTGCTTTCCGTGGTTTCCAGCCATAAGGATTTTTTTAACCAGGACATGCTGAACCTCATCGTCAGTTGCGCCCAAATGCTGGGGCGGGCGTTGGATTCAATGGATATGAAATCTCGGCTCGAACGTCTGGGAAGTTTATATAAATCCTTAAGTATTCAGGGCGAAATCATTCTTGAAGCCCCGGATGAAAACACTCTGCTGACCCAGACGGTTGACCAATTGGCGCGTGGTGGACTGTTTATCACCGTTACCGTCGCGAGACCCAACGCGGGTGGAATATTTGAATATGTTGCCATTGCCGGTAAAGGTGGCGATCAAATTCAAAAGCATCGCGTTTCACTGATGGTCGGGGACAGCAAAAGCCTGATGGCCAGAGCGTGGCGCGACAATCAGCTCTGCTGGTCTGATGATTACCAATCGGATGCCGCACTGGAAAACAATCGTCAGGTGGTCACGGCGATTGGGGGAAAATCTGCGGCAGCGGTTCCGATTATGCGTAAAGGTCACATCTGGGCGGTCATGGGGCTGATTTCAGACCATGAAAATTTATTTGATCAGGAAATGAGAAATCTCATATCCCGCGTGGCACAACTGCTGGGCCATGCACTGGATGAAATTGACCTCCGCACCCGATTGGATGAAGAATTAACCCAGCAGGCGTGGCTGGCCAGCCATGATACGCTTACCGGCCTGCCCAATCGCGCGACATTGGAAGGACATATCGAAAAGGCCGTTGCCAGAGCACAGCGCCACAAGACACTCATGGCGGTGGCGATGATGGATGTCAACGATTTTAAGCTTATTAATGACACGTATGGACATGCGTCCGGAGATGCTTTTTTGCGTGCCCTGGCCGGGCGAATCAAAAATGCTCTGCGTAAAACCGATTCCGCGTTGCGCCTCGGCGGGGATGAATTCGTCATTATTCTGGAAGATTTGCGCAATGTGGATGATGCGACGGCCTACTTTGTGCGTCTGGCGGCGGTGCTTGATGAAGCCTTTTCTTTGCCGGGAAACCGACGAATTAATGTATCGGCCAGTATTGGCTATTGTCTATTCCCCACCGATACCACCGCTTCGGCAGACATGCTGCGCCAGGCTGACAGCGCGCTGTATCGCGTGAAAGCTTGTAAAACCGGGTGCACGCAATGGCGATCCTGCTCCCAGATTTAATTGCCAATTTAATGCGTCACAGCGCCATCGCACGCCGGGCCAACGAGTTTGGCGTATTTTGCCAATGCGCCGTGGGTATACATCGGAGCTTTAGGCTTCCATAGCTTACGCCGCCGGGCCAGTTCATCATCCGAAAGTTCAACGTCAATGGTACCTTTTTCCGCATCCACGGTGACCATATCGCCGTCGTGTACCAGGGCAATGTTGCCACCGACTTGAGCCTCGGGTCCGACATGCCCGATACACAGCCCGCGTGTGCCGCCACTGAATCGGCCATCGGTGATCAGGCAGGTGTCATATCCCAACCCCTGGCCGACAATAGCGGCGGTAACGGCCAGCATTTCTCTCATGCCAGGGCCACCCTTAGGGCCTTCGTAACGGATAATGACCACATCGCCTTTTTTTATTTGCAGGCTCTGTACCGCTTTCATGGCGTCCTGTTCTGAATCAAAGCATTTCGCCGGGCCGCGATGCTGTAATTTTTTCACGCCGGTGATTTTTATTACGCATCCTTCCCTGGCCAGATTTCCCTTCAGGATTCTCAAGCCGCCATTGGGGCTGATGGCTTTGTCCACCGGTACGACTACATCTTGCCCACCGGGTAAGACGACGTTTTTTAAATTTTCCCGCATGGTTTTACCCGTTACGGTCATGCAGTCACCATGAATAAGGCCCGCATCCAGCAGCACTTTGAGAATCACGGGAATACCACCCACGCGGTAAACATCCAGTGCGACATACTTCCCGCCTGGTTTAAGATCGGCCACTGTGGGGGTGCGCCGGCTGATGCGTTCAATATCATCAAGTGTCAATTTCAAGCCCGCTTCGTGAGCAATGGCCGGCAGATGCAGGCAGATATTCGTGCTGCCGCCGGTGGCTGCACCAATAGCGACCGCATTTTCCAGAGCTTCGCGCGTCATAATGTCGCGTGGGCGAATGTTGCTTTCCAGCAATTGCATGACCTGCTGACCTGCCGATTTGCAGAATTCATCGCGCGACAGTTCCACCGCTGGCGGAGAACCCGAACCGGGCAACGCCATGCCCATGGCCTCCGCCACGCACGCCATGGTGTTGGCGGTAAATTGCCCACCACAGGATCCCGCAGAGGGGCACGCGCAGCATTCCAATTCATAGAGTTCCGCATCGGTCATTTTGCCGGCGGCGTGAGCACCTACGCCTTCATACACATCTACAATAGTTACATCTTTGCCTTTGAATTTTCCGGGAAGGATGGTGCCGCCATAGATAAATATCCCCGGCAAATTAAGCCGGGCCAAAGCCATGAGCGTACCCGGCAGTGATTTATCACACCCCGCCAGTCCCACCAGCGCATCATATCGATGCGCGTGCATCATAAGTTCAATGGAGTCGGCAATGACTTCACGCGAAATCAGCGATGCCTTCATTCCTTCATGCCCCATGGCAATGCCATCGGATACCGCAATGGTGACAAATTCCCGCGGTGTTCCGCCGGCGGACTTAACACCATCCGCCGCTGCGCGGGCCTGCCGATCCAGGGTAATATTGCACGGGGTGGCCTGATTCCATGTGCTGGCTACGCCCACCCACGGTTGATGAATATCCGCATCGGTAAGACCCATGGACCTAAAAAACGCTCTTTGCGGCGCACGATCAAAACCTTCAGTAACTTCCGGACTCCGGGGACGATTAACCATTTATAAAACTCCTGCACATAAGCATCACGAGTAAACAAATCCATTCCATGGCCGCCAATGTCAAACCCTTCGGGTCGACCAAACCTCGCGCTGTGTATAGTTTACGCGCCCACCGCCCAAACGCCAGCGTACAGGTAACGAGCCGATAGGACGAGGCTGCCAATAAATCTGGCGTCGGGCCAAATCGGATTGCGTCAGGTGGCGTTGGCGCTATCAAAACGCGAGTTGCGACGATGGAAACGCTCACCCCGCCAAAACAATTGGCAGACCCGATAGGACGAGGCTATTTTCCCGGTCACCCATGGGGGGGGCGGCGGCTGCCGCCGCAGAACAGGTGATCGTTGAACAGGTGAACCCCGATTAGCCGGCTCCTGCGGCAAAAGGCCTGTCCCGATATGTCGGGAGATTTCGGCTTCCAGCCTCAACAGGGAGCAAATATGGATGGCCAGCGGTGGCGGCTGTCGCCGAGGTGTTAGGTTACAGGTGACGGGTTACAGGTAGTTTTCGGTTTTCAGTGCCACGTCGGGGCAAGATGCTCAAGATGCTCAAGATGTTTTGGGGCGGCTGTGGCCGCCAGCATTTTGGAGTTAGAAGGCTTTGCGAATTTCAAGGTGGCCAAGTTGCCCAAGTTAGCGGGTCAACTTGCCCAAGATGCGCAAGTTGATGAAAGCCTTGATGTTAGCGGATTTGGTTCAAGTTGCCCTAGATGCCCAAGATGTTTTTAGGGGGGGGGTGGCGGCGGCCGCCGCAGAACAGGTGATCGTTGAACAGGTGAACAGGGGAGCGCGCGGATTGGGCGCGGCCTGTTGGCTGCAACGAACAATCCCGATACGCGATTTCAAATCGCATCGCGACTACGGCATCCATGCTGCATCGTAGCGCGGAGAATCTTCGCCGAGAGCGGGCCATGTCCCGGCGCGCCGGGACATCATATTATTCACATGTCAAACGGCGCGGACCGTCGCAATGATCGATGACCAATGATCAAAGATCAAAAATTCGGAAAGCGCCGTGCGGCGTCGCTTGAGAATCCAGAATCAAGCGATGCCGTTGACATGTTATAGGGGCGGGCGGGGGGAGATAACAATACTGTCCGGAAAATGCTAACACAAAACCAGAGAAGAATTAACACAAATTTAATTTGCGCATTTGCGCCGGATATGTTCTACTATCGGTCATGACCAAAGCTGACCAGCCATCTCTGATTCCGA
>JAJZVR010000225.1 GCA_021847065.1 Planctomycetota bacterium
GGGTCGATAGTCTTTAGATATTGGTTATAATTGAAAAGCATTGGAGACAGGTGTTGAAGTATGGCTGATACCAAAAGAGATTTCTACGAAGTACTTGGCGTGGGTAAAACTGCGGCGGCGGACCAAATTAAATCCGCTTACCGAAAATTGGCTCGAAAATTTCATCCCGATGTGAATAAAAATGACAAATCGGCGGAGTCCAAATTCAAAGAGGTTCAGGAAGCTTACGATATTTTAAGCGACACGAAAAAGCGCCAGGCGTATGATCAGTTTGGCCACGCCGGGGTCAGCAGTGCGGCCGCTGCGGAAGCCGCGGCTGCGGCGGCGGCCTCGGGTTCGCCGCGCGACGGGTCGGGGTTTCGCTATTCGCGGCGCACGCCGGGCGGAGCGACGGTCGATTTCGGTGATGTGGATATTGACGATCTGTTTGCTTCCATCGGTTCGCGCCGGCGAAAAAGCCGCCGTGGGGCCACAGCGTCGCCATTTGCCGCGGAGGCTACCGATGCCCCGGAAGCGGCGGGCGCCGATATTGTGCATCATGTAACGCTGAGTTTTGAACATGCGGCCCGCGGAACAACCTTGGATTTGCGCTTTGATGCGGCGAATCGGGCGTTTTCGGAGACCATCAGCGTCAAAATTCCCGCCGGTGTGGATGAAGGCTCGAAAGTGCGCGTGCGCGGCAAAGGGCAACCCTCCATGATGGGCAGCAGCCGTGGTGATCTTGTGATTATTACACATGTTGCTGCGCATCCGTATTTCACACGTTCAGGTCAGGATGTCATATTGGAACTGCCGCTAAGCCCCTCGGAAGCCGCCACGGGCACCACGGTGCGTGTTCCCACGCTTGATGGCCCGGTGGAATTGCGTGTACCGCCCGGAATTAACTCGGGAAAAAAACTGCGCATTAGAGAACGGGGTATCCCGCGGCGGGATGGAACCAAAGGTGATCAGTTGTGCCGAATTCTTGTGGTATTGCCCGAATCGCTGACGGAAGCGGAAAAAGCGGCCTTGGCGGAAATGGATAAAACGCATCACTTTGATGCGCGAAGCGCAGTGCCTTGGAAATTTTCCAGCGCGACATAAACCGAATCACTGGGTAAGCCGACGCGACGGGATAAGCCCCCCGCCGACATGTATCGGGCGGTAAAGAAAACAAGGTGGAGTTGGTGAGGAACGAACATGGCCGCGAAGTTTACGCCACAGCGCCGGTGGTTTTGCGGCATCACAGCGGTGATGCTGACAGTGTTTTTCCATACTGTCTTGGCGCAGGCCGCTGCGGCACAGACCAGACCTGTCTCTCCGGTGGCAAAATCCGCGCGCGCGGTAGCCAGCCTGGTGCAATCTCTTGTCCTTGCGATTTTTCTGCTGCTGCTTTTTATTTTCATGGTCAGCCTGCTGGTAGCGGTGCGGAGAATTATGCTGGCGCGGCGCAGCCGGGGGCATGAAAAAACGGCGCATATTGATGCCTGGAAAATTGCCGGCCAGCGGCTGAAAACCGATGCGGAAGACACAATGAGAGAAGATTCAGACGATCAAACCCCTGACCGCTGATGCTGATTATCCCGCGATAAAATAACGCAATGCAACCGGTTTGGTTATTTTGCGGCGGGAGGTGGTGGTGGCGATGCGGCCATTATGGGCGGCGCGGATTTGGCCTGCTTACTGGATTCCATGGCGGCCTGAACTTCAAGGATATGCAATTCCATATCCTTTTCAAGACCGGTCCATGTTTTTACTTTTCCGGTGTTGATATCATCGGTGGTTTGATTAAGCGCTGCGGCCAGAAGATTCAGTTGTCTGGCCCGATGCCTTACTGCCGCCGTGGCTATTCCGGACTGGTCCAAATGCAGAAGCCTGGCCCCATCGACCTTCCATCCCGTGACAGATTGCCGGACAAAAATTGTCTGGCCATGTCCGGTGGCGGTGGGTGGAAATGTCACCTGTGCTGCGGCACCATGAATGGTGACAACGGCCTTGGGTAAAAGTGCCAAGAGTCGATCCATGCTGGCTTTAATTGAACCAAAGGCGTTGGCCATGCCGGAGGGAGGAGTACCAAGTTTGGAAATGGCGGTTTTGGTAAAGGTTTCGCTGGCCGATGAAATATGAGCAAAGGCCGCCACGGCCGCCCGCCCGGCATTTCCCTTCACCACGAGGCAGTGGCGAATGGACTTTCCATTTCCCGATTTAATTGCCATCGCGAGCGTTTTGATAACGGCGGTTGGACTGGCATAACGTGCGTCAACGACGTGCGGCGCAGTTGTCGGGGCCGGACTGGTCGCGGCGGTGTTTCCGGCGACATCATCGGCCAATGCAACGGGCGCAAAGGCCAGCAATGCTGCAATCACGGCCGTGCGGATCAGATGCTTAGTCATAGACATATCCTCCAAGGGACAGCATTTCAGACAATTACCATGCGCCGGTTGGGCAGTTGCCATCATTAACCCTCTTGGAGTTTAACGCTCGGTCATGGACATCATTGCAAATATTTTAGCGGCAGGCGTTCGGGCATGGATTCAATGATGTCCATGCGGCAACGGGGGCACAATATTTTGACACATATGCGAAATGTTTTCTCGTTTTCGCTCAAAATAGAGACCATCGCTGATTATTCCTGTTGGTAGTTTATCACGCTGTGCAGATCATATTTCTCGAATTTTTTACGGCCATTGAGGAAGCTTAGTTCAATAAGAACCGCGATGCCGACAATACTTCCGCCGAGATTTTCCACCAGCTGGCAACAGGCATCCATTGTGCCACCGGTGGCCAGTAAGTCATCAACGAGCAGACATTTCTGGCCGCGCACCACCGCATCACAATGAATTTCCAGCGTGTCCTGGCCATATTCCAGGTCATAGGTGATGGAGGCTTTTTGGGCGGGCAGCTTTTTGGGTTTACGAATTGGCACAAAGCCACAGGACAGGGCCTGTGCCAAGGCGGTCCCAAAAATAAACCCGCGCGATTCCGCACCGATAACCAATTCCACGCCTTTACCACGAAATGGATTAGCCAGCAATTCCACCGATAAAGCCAGCCCCGCGGGATCGCGCAGCAGCGGCGTAATATCTTTGAACACAATACCCGGTTTGGGAAAATCCGGCACATCACGTATGAGTTTATGCAATTCAAGCATCCAACGTCACTCCAAAAAAGCGGACGAAGCCGCGACAAGTATGATACGCCATCACGCAATTTTTTCGAGCCTGGGAACCTGTCCAAGTATCACATGCCCGGTGCGTCAAAGCTGCAAAATTGAAACACCCTTCATTAAAACCGGATTTATTCCAATAAAATAACTGAATATTTACAGCACTGCATCAATTCTTACATAAAATATCATTCGTCAGGATGTTGTGCTATGGGTGTGTCCATATTTTCTGTTCCCTCATCGGTCCGGCGGAACGGATGCTTGGGAAATAGCCCCGATATTGGCTGGTGGTTGCGAATAACCGCTGATTCGAGAACGGCCATGACGCAACACAATGTGCACGGCTCCAAGCGCGCGGGTTTGGAAGAAAGGCAGGCCGCTGGGCACTATTATATTTTTATCCGATACGCTGGCGGCACGCGTCTCACCGGTTGCGACAATCCACTGCGGATTTTCTTTGATCAGCCAATGCGTCAGCGGCGGATGGATGGTGCCTGATCCCAAAAGCACCACACCGGTCAAGCTCTGCGATATATTTAACTGTCGGAGTACGGAAGCTACTGCCTGCGTGCGTCCGATGAATATTACACGCTCGGTGCCATGGCGCAGCAGTACAATCAGGCCACGGAGTTTTCGCACAATTTTTTCCCCTTCTTTCGGCCAGAGAACGGTGATCCGCGTGTGGCGGCCAATACGCATGGATTGCCCATATTCCGCCGGGTGAAGCCTAAATCCCGCAACTCCGGCGGCTTTCACAAATCGCGCCGAAGCCGCCGTCGTACTGTGAAAATCCATCGCATCACACCAGGCAGTTAAACCGCCATGGCGTTGTGCAATATTGGGCAGAGCCGCGGCATGCGCGGAATCGATCTGTGTGATAATACTCTTATTGACATGCCACAAGCCCAGTTTCCGCAATGCCGTGTCCACGGTTTCGGCCAATCGGGAAGGGGAACCCAGGGAACCGGCGTCCAGCAGTATCGTCTGGCTTGCATGGATGACCACACTATTACCGCTGCCAGCGTTGAGAACCCATATATGGGTACCGCGAGCCGGGCCGGTAGCAACATACCATACGCCCATTCCCACGGCCCAACATGTAAACGCCCCGGCAATAATCGCCCGATGCAGATGCAGATTTCGGCGAAACATCCAAGTGAGAAGAATGGCGAAAAACAAACAAATCAGCAGGATCGGCGGGGATCGTACCATGATTTCGCTGCCCGGCAGCGCTGCAAGATGTGTTACCGTCCAAGCCAGAGCATGAGCTACCGGTCCGGCAATCATGGCGGCAAAGTGGCCAAGGGCAGCGGAACCGAAACCCGCGGCCATTTCAATAAGCCCGGCGATCAGTGCCGCGGCCACCAGAGGCAACAGTATCAGACCGCTGATTATCGAAAGCGGATTAAACTGATTGTAGTGATACGCCACGAGCGGCAATGCCACAAAGGAACCCACCAGATTGGCGGTGGTGATGGCGGCAATCCAGGCCATGGCGGTGACTTTGAAGTTTGCCCAGCGGGTACCCATGGCGCGGGCGATGTCTCCCTGCCGCGTAAGCCAAGGATGAAACAGCACCAGATGCACGCGGTGGGCCAGAAGAATCAGGCCCAGCGTAACAACAAAACTAAGTTGAAATGGCGGCTGAAATAATTCCGCAGGCCGCCAAAGCGTAACAATCAGCGCGGTGGTGGCCAAAATATTCAGTGCGCGCACGGGCCGAGCCAACATCCAGGATATCAGCACAAGGCTGGTTCCAATGGCCGCCCGGACAACCGGCGGCCCGCAGGGCGTCATGAGCATATAAATAAATAAGAGGATAAGTGTTACCAGCGCCCGATAGCGCGGGCGGCGGATGAAGAACTTTAACACCAGCCATATTGCCGCGGCAATAATCACAACGTGCATGCCGGAAAGCGCCAGCAGATGTGCCGCGCCAGCGCGGGAGAAAGCTCTTGCCAGAGGGCGAATGGCGGGATCGCGATAACCTAGGAGCAATGCAATTAAGGCGTAGCCATCGGCGCGCCGATTCCGTGGATGATCGGCAATAAGTCTTTTACGCAGGTGTGCCCGCCAGGCGTCCAGCCAACCGCTTAGAGGAAAAAGTGTTTGTTTGTTGGAAAGAACATGGATTTGTTCCACCTGTGATGCCGAGATTTCGGCAAATACGCGAAACGACGTGAGGTATTGCCGATAGTCAAAGCCACCGGGATTTTCCGCCGTGGCGGGGCGAGACAACCAGCCTGTTAAGACAACGTACTGGTTGTTGCGGAGGGCCGGCAAATAGCCCGGCACGCGCACGACAACATTGCCAGTGGTATGTATCCAGCGACCGTTGATGCGCGTGGCATTTACTTGGGCAAAAAATGTGGTTGATGGCCCCACCGCGGAAAATAAAATGCCGCGCGGCGGAAGGGGGTGAAAATCGGGCTCGGAAACAATAAGCATCCGGGCGGTAATAAATCTGCGTCCCCGCACTGGTGCGGCTCTGGTTATATTGTTGCTCGACAGCAAATGCTGATTGATTTGCCAGCGAGCCATTCCGGCAACCACCAGCGTCAAAGCCAGAAGCCCCCATGCCGTACGGCGTGCCAATAGCGGATAGATACGACTTAATGCTGACCAAGTTCCGGCCATTGCGGGCGGCGTAATATTTCCGCACAACGCCGATGGATTTTGAGCCGCAGATATTTCCCGCAGGAAAACCGTTCCCAAAAGCAGCAATGCCGCTGTTATAAACAACGCGGAAGCGATCCAAACAGGATTAATTGGCAGACTGGTGAATCGCCCGATAACAATTCCAGCGATAAACAGCACGGCGACGATCACCATGGGATCGGTATGCAACCATTTTCCCGGCAGGGGATGATCTGTTTCGATGGGTTCCAATTCATCCCTTATCAACGCGGTTCCAACGTGATCCAGCCAAATTCAAGCACACGTCATGTTGCCGGAAAAAATTTGCTTGTCAATCCCGGAGCGTGGGAATGAGGCAGTTGAAGTAAGGCGCATAAAAAGACCCGGGCGAATCTTTCGATCCGCCCGGGTCATAAATCTGGCACTCACCTACTCTCGCGCGTAAGCACTACCATTGGCCGTCAGAGCTTTACGGTGCTGTTCGGAATGGGAAGCAGTGTTACCCCTGACGTAAAGGCACCAGAAAACCGGAAGAGCTGGTTTCCCAACTCATCCAGAGAATTTCAGTGAATATTCAAATGTCAAACTCGCCCTTTGGCGAGTGAAGATTGCGTGAGTGTAACAACAAGACCCGGAAAGCCAAGCCGTCAAAAGACGCTTGGTTACAAAAGTGGCGCTGAGCACATTTGAGGTTGATCGAAACCCAAAGGAAACGATCAAAAATCAAAGTGATCAAGCCAATCGCCTGTTAGTACCGGTCAGCTCAATACATTACTGCACTTACACTTCCGGCCTATCAACCAGCTAGTCTAGCTGGAGGCTAGTGGGGACATCTCATCTTGAAGGAGGTTTCACGCTTAGATGCTTTCAGCGTTTATCCTGTCCGGACATAGCTACCCAACGATGCCCCTAGCGGGGCAATTGGTATACCAGAGGTCCGTCCATCCTAAT
>JAJZVR010000226.1 GCA_021847065.1 Planctomycetota bacterium
GCGGATTACACGGATTACGCGGATAAAAAACGCCGATTTATTGATCCGTGATCAGTGGCCCATGGTACCGGCACTTTTTCCTCCAACTCAATACTCCAACTCAATACTATTGACTCAAAACGCCAAACGCTCTAATATGGTTTTGATGGCCGTAACGGTGGAAATCACACCCAAGGCGCGGGAGCAGGCCGCGCGGTTAAATGAGCCGTTGCGCTCGCGCATCCTGGCCATTATAGAGCGATTGGGCAACTGGCCGCGGGTAAGCGGTGCCAAACCGCTGCGCGGGAACTTAGCCGGGCGGTACCGAATGAGAACCGGCGATTACCGGGTGCAATTTCATCCGTAGGGAAATGTGCTGGTCGTTGAGAAAATCGGCCACCGCGACGGATTTTACGAGGACTGAAACCATGACCACAGCTTTACAGACTTTTCGATTGGAGGGCAGGGAATTTGTCATTCTGGAGAAGCGGCAGTATGACCGGTTGACTGGAAACATTCCGGGGCACACTGCTACCGTCCAAGGTGATGTGACATTGCCGGCGCTACCGGACAAACTGCCCGGCGGCAATTATCCGGCCGTGGAAGCGCTGCGGGCTGATCTGGCGCGCGACCTGATTAAAAGGCGATGGGCGGCGCAACTAACCCAGGCGGAACTCGCCCGCCGGGCGGGTATCCGGCATGAGACGCTCAACCGCCTTGAAAAAGCAAAGGTCACACCCGATCCGGCGACCGTCAGGAAGATCGTGCGGGCACTGGAAAAAACTCAACGCGCCGCGGCAAGAAAATAGATTCAGCGCATGCGCGCGAAATCGTAACCGTTCACGGACGGGCTTTTATCCCGTTGCTTTCTTTGTGGTGCAGATTTTCCAGTATGCCGTGGCGATGAATGCAGGTAAGAAAACCTGCACCACAAGCTATTGGCCGCCTGCCTGCCGGTAGGTAGACCTGCCCGTGAACGGTTAGGGCCAGTGCATGATTAACTTCTTCGGGGTTTTCCACCGCCGCACCAGCCAAACGGCCGCGGGTTTACATCCCGGCGCGCCGGGACTGTGTGAATGCCGCGGAGTTATACGTGCGCTGGCCCATGCTCTGTTTTCAGGGTGCTGGAGAGTTGTAAAAAGATGCGGCGTTTGCGTTTGCTGATCGCCTGCTGGCTGATGCCAAAATCCGCGGCGATCTGGGCTTCGGTGCGATGCTCCCAATACAGCATCTGAATTAATCGCCGGTCCGGTTCGGAAAGTTGTGCCAGAGCACACGGTAGACACGGAACCATTGGAGCAACTCCATCATCCGGATCATCCGGTTCGGCCGGCTCGCAAACAATACACCGACCGCAATGCCGGGCAAACGACCATTCCTGACGATAGCGCTTTAATACGCTGTTGAGAATTCGGCTTGCGAGGGCGTTGGATCGCAAGCGCGATGCGGACGGTTCGCCAACCGTCGGGCGCTCAATGGTTGCCGCCAATTCCGCTTGGGCCGCAGCTTCCTCCAGCCACTGGTGTCGCGACCAATTGGATGGCACCTTCCAGTGCCGGACCCGCGCCAGGCACCGCTTCACGGCATTCTTACGCACCAACATACCTAATAAAACTCCAAAAACTCATCCTCTTGCCGTTGCGCTCTTCGGAGTCAACTACTATATGGATAAACATATCCATAAACAGCAAAAAGCCATCTTCTCCCGGAGAATCTCGACATGGGACCCTCTGCGTGGGAAATTTGGATATATCGCGCCCGGCACCGCCGTAAATTAAATACGGCGCAGAACCCAACCCCAGCAAACCCCGACTCTTATTTGAACCGCTTTTTTTAATATGAGATGCCACACGGCAACTTGAGTGTGGACTCCCCCGGCCACTCCATTAGCCAATATGGACGTATACAACATCCCAAAATATTTGTCAAGCGAAAATTGAAAAAACTTTAATAATTTTTGATGGAATTTGGAAAAACCGCGAATTACGCGGATAACTCGGATAATTCGGGGAGGTTTTTAGTTTATGGACTACGGGTTTTGTCTTCCGGTGACGGGGAAGGATCCACAACCCCGACGCACCGGGATAAACTACGGCAGTACCGGTAAGGAACGGGCCTGAAATAACTTCCCTATTTAAGTGCTGGCAGGGGCGGCCCGGTAGTTTTACTGGGGCAGAAATGAATCGAAGCGGATTTTCATGTCGCGTTTGAATTCCCTGGTGCATTGGCGTCCGGTTTCGCAGACTTTATTGAGAATGTCAACGGTCACATGCAGGCCGGTATTGGTGGCGTTTTTTTCCATTAATTCTTTGACGATATCAGTGGTATGGAAGACCACGCCCTGACCGAGCATGTAAGCACTTAACGAATTACGATTTTTCGGCTATTCTTGGGGTCGTGTATTGAGAAGTTTGAGGAACGCTCAAAATGAAGAAGTTGCTGGTTGCCAATCGCAGTGAAATTGCCATCCGTGTGTTACGTGCCGCCACGGAATTGGGCCTGTCCACCGTCGCCATATATACCTATGAAGATCGTTATTCATTGCACCGCTTTAAGGCGGATGAAAGCTATCAGGTTGGCGGACCCGATGCTCCGGTCAAAAATTATCTCAATATTCCCGCCATTATTGATATTGCCAAAGCCCATGAAGTCGATGCCATTCACCCCGGTTATGGCTTTTTATCGGAAAATGCCGAATTCGCCGCCGCATGTGAAGCTGCGGGCATAACCTTTGTCGGCCCGACTCCTGATATGCTGCGCGACTTCGGTGATAAAACCGCCGCCCGCCGCATCGCGCAGCTTGCCGGAGCGCCGGTGCTGCCGGGAACCGAACATGGCGTCACCGATCCCGCAAAAATTAAAAAAATGGCCAAAGACATCGGCTTTCCGCTGATTATCAAAGCCAGCTTTGGCGGCGGTGGTCGCGGCATGCGCGTGGTGCGTGAAGCCGGTGAATTAAGCGCCAAGCTGGAAGAAGCCCAGCGCGAAGCCGGCGGCGCGTTTGGCAAATCCGAAGTGTTTCTGGAACGTTACATTACCAGCGCCAAACACATTGAAGTGCAGTTGCTGGGCGATGCGCACGGTAATCTGGTGCATTTATACGAACGGGATTGCTCCGTACAGCGCCGACATCAGAAAGTGGTGGAATTGGCTCCCAGTGTGGGGCTGCCCGAAGAACTGCGGGCCAAAATATGCGATGCGGCGGTGGCCATCGGGCGGCAGGTCCATTACCGCAATGCCGGCACGGTCGAATTTCTGGTGGATGTGGAATCGGGTGAATTTTTCTTTATTGAAGTAAATCCGCGTATTCAGGTGGAACACACCGTCACGGAAATCATCACCGGTATTGATCTGGTGAAATCACAAATTCGGGTCGCGCAGGGGCACAACCTGCATGGGCCGGAAATTCAGATTCCCACCCAGGATAAAATCACCTTCCGCGGCGTAGCCCTGCAATGCCGGATCACCTCGGAAGATGCCGGCAATCATTTCATTCCGGATTATGGCCGCATCACCAGTTACCGTTCTCCCGCCGGCTTTGGCGTGCGGCTCGATGGCGGAACGGCCTATACCGGTGCCGTCATTACACCCTATTTTGATTCGCTTCTGGTCAAGCTTACCTGCTTTGCTCCCACCCTGGAGGAATCTGTATCCCGCACGCTGCGCGCCCTGTCGGAATTCCGCGTGCGCGGCGTAAAGACCAATATCCCATTTCTGGAAAATCTCGTGCAGCACCCCACGTTTGCCTCCGGCGCTGCCACGACAACTTTTGTGGATCACACCCCGGCGCTGTTCCGATTTTCCGCCCGGCGCGATCGTGCCACCAAACTGCTGACGTATCTTGGAGATGTGATTGTCAACGGTTCCCCGGAGGTTAAACGCACGCCTGATCTATCCGCCATGACGCCGCCACCGAAAATTCCATATCCGCATGGCCAGAGCCTGCCGCCGGGCATGCGTGACCGATTTAAGCAAATGGGCGCAAAGAATTTTTCCCAATGGCTGACCAAACAAAAAGCCCTCCTGTTTACCGACACCACCATGCGCGATGCGCATCAGTCGCTGCTGGCCACACGCATGCGCACCATTGATATGCTGCCGGCGGCGGACGCCATGGCTCATCTGCTGCCGAATTTATTCAGTGTGGAAATGTGGGGCGGCGCAACATTTGATACCGCCATGCGGTTTTTGCATGAAGACCCCTGGAATCGCCTCGCCGATTTGCGATCCCGGGCACCGAATCTGCTGTTTCAAATGCTGTTACGCGCCAGCAATGCTGTGGGATACACCAACTACCCCGACAATGTTGTGAAATATTTTGTCCAGCAGGCCGCGGCCAACGGCATTGACGTTTTTCGTGTGTTTGATTCGCTCAACTGGACGCGCAACATGCGCGTGGCCATGGACGCTGTCGTGGAAAGCGGTGCCATACTTGAAGCGGCAATCTGCTATACCGGCGACATACTTAATCCGCGGCGGGAAAAATATTCGCTGAAATATTACGTCAACATGGCCAAAGAGTTGGAAAAAATGGGCACGCATATCCTGGCCATTAAGGATATGGCGGGCCTGTGCCGGCCATTGGCCGCGCAGAAACTCGTCAAAGCATTAAAAAATGAAGTCGGACTTCCCATTCACTTCCACACCCACGATACCGCCGGCGTGCAGGCGGGGAGCCTTTTGCTGGCTGCCGAATCGGGCGTGAATATTGTGGATGCGGCCATCAGTTCCATGAGCGGCATGACCAGTCAGCCCAATATGAATTCGCTGGTGGCCGCTCTGGCCCACACCCCGCGTGACAGCGGCCTGGATCAAAACTCTCTGGCCTCCCTGGCGGATTATTGGGAGGCGGTGCGGCGGTTCTATCAGCCCTTTGAAGAAGGGATGCTGGCCACCACCGCGTCGGTTTATGAGCATGAAATGCCCGGTGGACAATACACCAATTTGCGCGTGCAGGCCAAGAGTCTCGGATTGGCGGACCGCTGGAATGAAATTGCCGCCATGTATCAGCAGGTCAACGAACTGTTTGGCGATATTGTCAAAGTCACGCCCTCCAGCAAAGTCGTCGGCGATATGGCCTTGTTTATGGTCACCAACAATCTCAAGCCCCAGGATGTGCTGGACGAATCCCGGCATATTGATTTCCCCAAAAGCGTGGTGGAAATGCTTCGCGGGGACTTGGGGCAACCCCCGGGCGGCTGGCCCAGGAAACTTCAAAAAATCATTCTGCGCGGTAAAACACCCATGACCGCCCGCCCGGGTGCCAAACTCGAACCAATTGATCTTGACGCCACCCGCCGCGATGTGGCCCAGAAACTGCACCGTGAAATCAGCGACACGGACCTCGCGGCCTATCTGATGTACCCGGAAGTCTTTGCGCAGTTTGATCGTTTCCGCAAACAGCATGACAACGTCAGCGTACTGCCCACCCCGGCGTTCTTTTATCCCATGCAGCCTTACGCGGAAGTCCCCATTGAACTCGAACCGGGAAAGACCATGCTTGTGAAGTTCCTGACTGTCGGTGATCCAGACCCCGATGGCATGAGAACGGTATTTTTTGAACTCAATGGCCAGCCGCGTGAAGTAAAAGTCGCTGACAAATCATTAAGCGGCAAAGCCCGGGTGCAAATGCCGAAAGCGGAAAGAGATAATCCGGGCCATATCGGTGCGCCGATGCCGGGAAAAATTTCCGCAGTCGCGGTCAGTCTCGGTCAAAGTGTTACCCGTGGCGATAAACTGCTTTCCATTGAAGCCATGAAAATGGAAACGGCGGTTTACAGCCCGCGCGACGGAAAAATCGGAAAAATTCTGGTGCAACCGGGCATGACAGTGGGATCCAACGATCTGCTGCTGGAATTTGAGTAAGAACTGATAACCACGCTTCTCAACTGATGCGTTATTGGCAGGAGCAACAATTATGACTCGAAAAGCTTTTGTCATGTCCGTGCATCCGGGAATGGAGACTGAATATCAGCGGCGACATAATCCCGTGTGGCAGGAACTTTTAGACACGCTCAAAAAGCATGGTGCCCATAACTACAGCATTTTTCTAAATCTGGAAACCCGGCAACTATTTGGTTATGTGGAAATTGAAGATGAAGGCCGCTGGAATGCGGTGGCCAATACGCCAATATGCCAAAAATGGTGGAAATTCATGGGCGACATCATGCCCAGTAATCCTGACCACAGTCCGCTGGCCGTGGCGTTACAAGAAGTTTTCCATCTCGATTAAAGCCATCATCTTATTTTTCCGCAATCGCGCTGGCAAAAGCAGTCTGGGCTGTATGAGAAATGGATATATGCCAGGCGGCAATTCCCGCCTGGTGCGACAGACATGCCGTGTGGCCGGTCAGCCGTAATACAGGTTTGCCTTTGGAGTCCGGCAGAATTTCCATATCCGTCCAGGCAATGCGCCCGCGAAATCCTGTGCCCAATGCCTTCACAATGGCTTCTTTGGCGGCAAAGCGCCCCGCGAAATGGATGGCAAAATCCCGATGTTCGCGGCAGTAGTCCGTTTCTCCGGCGGTAAAGCAGCGGTGTAAAAAATGCTCACCATGACGCTCAATGAGGTCATTGATGCGTCCGATGTCCACCACATCCACCCCATGTCCAACAATTGCCATCGCTAAACTCACTTCTTCCAATTAAAAGTACGTCTCAATTGTAACCATCCTCCAGAAATCTCACACTTGCCCCTTTGCATCGCATCTGCCGTGCCATCCGCCAAAACTG
>JAJZVR010000227.1 GCA_021847065.1 Planctomycetota bacterium
TGCCGCCATGGAAAACGATTATAATGAAAATTGTGCTGGCTGTATGAAAATGGCCCATCCTCGGTAACTCGATCAAACGCGATTCCCTTAAATGGCGCGTCTGGGAATTGAAACGTGAGGAAACCAGCGCGTTGCGCATTTTGCTGGAACCACAAAGAAGCGTATATTGATGGACCCTTCCATGGCATGGAGAATACGGATGAAATTCAATACTCGCACATGGGCAATCGCTTTAGCATGTGCCGGATCAATGCTGACAAGCCATTACAGCATTGCGGCTGCCGCATCGCCCGCGGGCGGAAAAACGGCGACCAGTCAACGAGTGAAACGCATCAATCTTATACGATGGACCGATCAGCAGATTAAAAAAGATTTGAATACTCTGGCCGAAAATGGGGAATTTGACACAGCCCGGAAGAAATTGGGGCAGTTGGAAGATCAGGTCATCGCCTACATGCCACGTAATGGTCTGGCCGCACTTCGCCATGCGGATTTCGCCCGTCGGCTTGTCAGCCAGTTGTCTTCCATTTCCAATCATCAACACCGCATGAAAATGTTGAAGTTTCTCATGGCCAACCATGAACTTGCAGCCACGCTGGTATTTCTTAATGCTCCCGGGCAACAGAACTTGGCACAGGTGTATCATCGCCTTGCCGCAATGCGCCGTGCGCTGGGCCCCATGGTTGTAGCCTATCCGAACCTGACGGCCGCGATATGCGCGGTATTGTATAAGCCCCTGACAATGCACATAAATGAAAATACCGTCCATTCACCAGATCCCGTGGCATTGTTCAAATATTACGTCCGTTATCAGCGGTCGATGTATTTCGGTATTCGCAATGTACCGGCCAGATTACTGATTTATGTGGTGGATTCCTGCTCCAGCATTCGCAGCATGATATGGGCGTTGAATAAATACCATGGTGATTCGATGGTCGGGCAGTTGTTTTTCCGTGTACCCTATGATTACAGCACGTATCTGCACGGCACCAAAAAAACAGTGGACATCAAGGGATATAACCTTCCGAACATATTGCAATACGGCGGCGTCTGTGCCGATCAGGCTTTTTTTGCTTCTCAAGTCGGTAAGGCCATCGGTATACCGACGGCTTATGACGTCGGTATGTCCAGCGTGGTAGGTCATGCCTGGGTGGGCTTTCTGCAGCAGGTGGGCAATCAGGCGGCATGGAATTTTAACGTCGGCCGGTATACCGAATATCGCGGCGTCGTTGGTGTGGTACAAAATCCCATTACCCGACGCCATGAGCCTGACTCGTTTATGTCGCTTTCCAGCCAATTCATCGGTACCACACAGCGCCAACGGTGGAATGCTGTCGTTCTCACCGATGCCGCCTTGCGCCTGTTGTCCTTTTCCGCCACCCACGGAACCTTCTCTCCCCCGGCTTTACCGGCGGAAGTTTATGGCTGCACCCCCAAAGCACTTGGCAACAGCGTGCCCGTGCAGTTAGCGCTTTTGAAACGCTCTGTGCATCAATGCGATGGTTATGCTGAATCCTGGATGCTCGTGGGGTATCTGGCTTCGAAGGGCAAGCTGACGCTGGCGGAAAAAACGCTCTGGGCCGGCGCACTGATGCGACTCTGCGGGCAGCGGTATCCTGACTTTGCCATGGCGGTGGTGCAGCCGATGATCATGTCCGTCAAAAATCCCAGACAGCAAAACCAATTCTGGAATCGGGCGTTCAGAATCTTTGCGCCAACACGTTTTGATCTCGCGGCGGAAGTGCGAATGATGCAGGCGCAACTATGGCGCAAGGCCGGTCATTACAATCGCGCCGGGATTTATCTTATGGATGTCATCAACCAGTACGCCAATGCCGGTCCATTTATTCTTAACGCGTTGCATCAGGCGGTCGCCATTCTTCGCCAGCAGAAACACAGCAATCGAATAACCAAGCTTTATGAAGTTACCTGGTCGCGCATTAAAGCGCCGCCGCGCATGGCTGATCCGTTTATGCACGAAAGCAACTGGTATCAGGTGGGCAAACTTCTGGAAAAGCGACTTCGGGAAAAGGGCCAGACGCTCATGGCCGATAAAGTTCGCCGCGAACTGCAAGCTGCCGGAAATCCCGTGGCGGGAAATTGATTTCGCGGGATTTTTGTTTCATCACATCCATGTTACATTAAAGCTTTCCGCGGCGCGCGGAAGATCTGTATTTGGAATGCCATGACCGTTATTGTGCCAGAATTTGATTCTCTAACCGTCATTGACCGGCAACCTGCGGCCCATTCTGCCGTGCGCCCCTGCCGCATTGGGCCTTATGAGCTTGCCATCCCGGCCATGCAGGCGGGCCTGGCCGGATACAGTGACATGGCCATGCGTGTGGTAGCCCGCCGCCGCTCCTGCCCTTATGCCGTTACCGAAGCCCTGCTCGATCGCGTCATTATTACCGGCGGGCGCGGACGTGAAAAACGCTCCATTCTTTGCGCCGCCGACCATCCGGTGGCCGGACAGCTCATGGGCAGCGAAGCGGATGAAATGGCGGCGGCGGCGCAAATTCTTCTGGAATCAGGCTTTGATGTTATTGATTTGAATTTCGCCTGCCCGGTAAAAAAAGTCATGGGTCGCTGCCGGGGCGGATATCTGCTAAGCGATCCCGATGAAGCCATCAAGATTATGCGCGCCGTGCGGGCGGTTGTGCCCGGGCCGTTGACCATGAAGTTGCGCCGGGCATTGGATGATTCATCGCTGGCCGCGGAGAATTTTGACCGGATTTTTGGTGAGGCCGTGAAGCTGGAGTTTGCGGCGATGGCTGTGCATGGCCGCACCGTGGAACAGAAGTACACCGGCACGGCGGACTGGGATTTCCTGCGAACGCTCAAAACCCGTTATCCAAATATGACAATCTTTGGCAGCGGTGACGTCTTTACCGCGCAAGACGCTTTGCGCATGTACCGACATACCGGCCTGGACGGTGTATGGATTGCCCGTGGTGCCATCGGTAATCCATGGATATTCCACGAATTCTCCGCGCTCATTGCCGGCCGCCCGCCGATTGATCCGCCCGGAATATTTGAACAACGCGAAGGATTAATGGAGCATTTCGCCCTGGCCGTTGAAATATATGGAGAAGAACAGGCCTCAAGACAAATGCGAAAAATCGGCATCAAATATTCGCGTCTGCATCCGCGGGGGGCGGACGTTTGGCGGGCCTTTATCGCCGTAAAATCTCAATCGGATTGGAACCATGTGCTGGATTGCTTTTACAGCACCGATGGCCCGGGCCGCGCCCCGCAGAGCGTTCCGGATGCCCAGGACTTATATAAGGATACTTCCTGCTTTTCCTCTGCGGAGACCAGTGCGTGTTAGCATCGCTGCAGTCTGCCGTTCGTGCCCATCCGCCGCAGCGCATGCTGATTATCAAGCCCAGCGCGTTGGGTGACGTCGCAACCACATTGCCCCTGCTGTGCGATCTGAGAAATCTTTTTCCACACAGCCGCATTGACTGGTTAATTGACCCCGTTTTGGCGGATCTGGTGCGCGGCCATGACGCCGTCAACGAATTAATTTATTTTGATCGCAGGAAAATCGCCGGTTGGCTTACCCACGGCACCGCGCGCAGCAATCTGCGGACCTTAATGCGAACACTCAAAGATAATCAGTACGATATTGTCTTCGATGCGCAGGGTCTTCTCCGAAGTGCGCTTTTAGCCAAGGTGTCCCGTGCCGCTGTGCGTGTAGGCTTTGCCGACGCGCGCGAAGGTGCCCGGTTTCTTTATACCCATCACAGTACCATTTCACGGCAGCGCGAACTCGCGGTAGTCCGCATGCGCAGTCTCGCCACGGTTATTGGTTCTCAAAGTCAGTGCGTTGAATTCCGTATGCCGGTGCAGCCAACAGCTCTCGCAAAAATCAAAACCCTCGTGCCAGCCGATCAAGCTCTGGCTGCGGTAATTCCCGGTGCCCGCTGGGACGCCAAACGCTGGTCGGAACAGGGGTATTCCCAGATTGTCCGGCACCTCGCGGATGCCGGAATGTGTGTACTGGTGCTCGGTGCCCCGGGCGAAAAAGTCCTGTGTCGGCAAGTTATCGAGCAATCACAAGTTGCGGCCATAAATCTCGCGGGTTCTACCACCCTCGCTGAATTAATTGCCGCCATTTCCCTCTGCCGGATCATTATCGGAAATGACAGCGGCCCCTTGCACGTTGCCGCCGCTCTGGGCCGTCCCCTGGTGGGATTATACGGACCCACTGATCCCGCCTCTGTCGGCCCCTATGGCCAGATGGAACATGTACTGCGTTTTATTCAACCTGGTGAATATCGCGATTCGGGCATGCAAGACCGCAGCGCCACCTTACAATCGCTTTCTGTGGAGACTGTATGGAACAAAATTCAAAACCTTCTGGCACAATAACCACCCCCCGGGAATTCCCGGAGCTGGTGCTCGCCAGTGCCTCGCCGCGCCGCGCGGAATTGATGCGTCAGGCCGGCTACCATTTCCGCGTGGCTAAAAGTACCTTGCCCGAGCCTTCACGCCGTCCTGCCAGCGTTCCGATCCGCGTTTGGCCCGTATCTCTCGCGCTCCGCAAGGCCCAAAGCGTCGCCGGCGCTGTAAAAGCCAACTCTACAATCATCGGTGCCGATACCATTGTCGTGCATGATAATCGTATCATTAACAAGGCCGCCAACCGCCGCCACGCGGAAGCTATTCTCCGCAGTCTTTCCGGCACCACCCACGCGGTTATCACCGGCCTGATCGTGTTACGCGGCGCGGAATGTCGGATGGAATCAGTGGTGTCGATCTGCCGCATGAAAAAACTCTCTGAACGTCAATTGCGGGCATATCTCGATTCAAATCTCTGGCGCGGCAAGGCCGGTGCCTACGGCATTCAGGATTCGCCCGATGACCCCTTTGTAAAATTAATCTCCGGCGAACATTCCAATGTGATGGGCCTGCCATTGGACACATTACGCCAAGTGCTTACCTTGATGCATCAATAGCAATATTAATCGGCGCGCAATGCCCGAACCTCCCAATCTCCACAATCTGATCAAAGCTTCGCATCAGCAACCACTCACGTCGCAATCATATATAGGCAAGTGTATGTGGCGAATCGGTCACAGGCCCGCGTTGCAGTCCACCGGATATGATTGGTCATCAAGCAGAAATGGCCCCCAAGGATTGTCGCATTTGTGGTAAATCTTTTTGGTTGCCGACTACGCCGCCTTGGGTCATACGTAGTTATCATCTCCCGCCCGACCATTTATTCCAGCGTCAAATTCCGCTAAAGGTCCCGTTACGCGAATTGCCTTTTACCGCGATCTCCAAATTTTTAGAGGCCTGAGAGCGTTGACGGTTCCAATATGGCGGCTTATATGCCAAATTAAGACCGACGGTCGTGGCGGGATTATCCATCTACCGATACGACCGCCTGGGGCGGTGGCACCTGCAATTCTCTTTTCAGAATTTTTCCGGTTGGAGATCGCGGCATATCATCGACAAAATACACATCGCGGGGCATTTTGTAGGGGGCCAGCCGCTGGCGGACAAACACGCGAATATCCTGGGCGGTGGGTTTCTCCGTCAATCCGGGTTCCAGTTGAATAAAAGCCACCGGCACCTCGCCGCGCTGCGGGTCTTTAACGCCGATGACCGCCGTGAGCAGCACCGCCGGGTGCTGCCGGATCACTTCCTCAATTTCGTATGGTGCGATTTTTTCCCCCGCCATGATAATTAATTCTTTTTTCCGCCCAGTGATAAACAAGAATCCGTCCTGATCTATCCGGGCGATGTCTCCGGTTTTAAACCATCGGTCAGCCGTAAGCACGGCAGCGGTTTCAGAGGGTTTATTCAAATATCCTTTCATGACATTTCTCCCGCGAATCCAAAGTTCCCCGTCCTGATTTGGCCCCAGCGGCTTTTCCGTTTCATCAACGATCCGCAGTTCCACATTAGGCAGCGCTTTACCAACACTGCCGGGCTTGTGCGCCCAGGGCACGCAAAAACTGACCATGGGAGATGTTTCAGTTAAGCCGAAGCCTTCAAGCATATCAATGTCGAAATCCGTCTGGTATTTTTCCAGCAGGGCCAGAGGCAGCGGCTCACCCCCGCTGATGGCGTACATGACGCTGGAGAGGCTTTCACGCGAAGCGCTTTTACAATTCGCCAGCAGGGCGTACATGGTCGGCACAGCCACCAGCACCTGGACTTTGTTTTTTATAATCAGTTCCAATGTAGCCGCAGGGCTGAAGCGGGCCTGATAAATTACCCGGCAGCCAAGGCTCAGCGGCACTAAAAAGCCCGCCATGAGTCCCAACGCATGAAACATCGGCAATACGCCAAGAAACGTCATCTGCTGACTGAACTGGGCATGGGCGATGGCATCAGCGGCGTTGGAATCCAGATTGCCGCTGGTCAGCATGACACCTTTGGGCGAACTGCTGGTACCGCTGGTATACAAAATGACCGCCAGATCGTCAGGCTTGCGATCCGGTAGGCGGCGCGGCCATGGAATTTTCTTAAAGGAGAGTTCCTCCATGAACACGACTTGAAATCCCGCGGCTTTCAACGCCTGCGCAAGTTCATCAAAATAATGTATGGTAAGAACTGTTTTCAGTCCGGCATCGCGGCAAATAT
>JAJZVR010000228.1 GCA_021847065.1 Planctomycetota bacterium
TGCAATTCGGCTAAGCGTGCCAACGCGGAAAAGCAGCCGCCATGAAGTTCCTCAATCCAGGCCACCTGTGCGGCGGTATGTGGGATGTAGGAAAATTTCCGGCCATACCAGCGCAGGGCGGAAAGCATGGCATCAGAAACGTGTTTCTGCTCCAGGATCAATGCATATAACTGCGTTGGTGGCAGCAAATGATACAACAATTTGAGAGCCGCAAGCCGGACCGTCAAGGTGTGACCGTGAAAGAGTTTGTTGGCCAGACAGCGCCGCAGTCCGCGATGGCACAAGCTGCGAATCGCTTTGGCTTCGGGGCGTTGCGCCAAGGTGAAACGATGCGCCGGTCGCTTCAGCGAAAGAATTAACGGATCCACCATTGTTTGATTACCGGTGCTCTGCGCCAGGGCACACGCGTGAATCAAGACACGCCAATGTTGAAAGCGGGGAATCTGTCGGGCCAATACGGCAATTCCAAGAAGTTTATCCGCTGCCATGATCTGGTCCATGGCATATATTTTCATCGCCGGTTTCTGGCCATAGCCAGTCACTACGCCCACAAGCACAGCCAGGCGGGCCGGATTATCTGCCGGTGTGATATGCAGCAAATGACTATCAGCCTTTTTTCGCGTGCTGGTAGCATCGGAAATATCGCCCAATATGCGCAGCAGTGTCTTCTGCCTTCGCGCCAGCCCGGAAGAAGCGGTTCCCGGTCCAGCACACCCCGCCAGCGCACCGAAAGCCAGCAATACCATTGCTATAATCCGTGCGCGGAAATTGTGAGAGCCAAACGATGACGGCAAGCGAAGCAACATTCCAAAACCACAACTCCGATTTTCAGCCAATGACCATCAAACTTTCGCACACTATACTTTTTAGATATTATCAAAATATTAACGCCGTTAAAGCCTGATGTCGCCCGCCCGCGCGCGTTCCATCCGGCCATGTGGGCCTTGCAATTCGCGGCTCTAACCCACAAGATGATAACCACGGTCGCAGTGTTGGCCGAAGCGGGAAGGACAATGACGGCGTATTTCATACACAATATTGATCTTCTGCTGCCGATGCTGGTTCTCTTAGGCGTAGCGGCGGTATTTGCCGGTGTGGAAACCGTGTTTTTCTCTCTGACTCGCCATGAACTTTATCAGTTCAAAAACAGCGGCAAACGCGGACAAATATTGGCGTCAGCCTTGCGTGAACACAGCAGGCCACTGCTGGTGCTGATCCTGTTGGTCAATATGGCCTGCACCATTCTTATTTTTGTGCTTAGTACCATCCTGCTGCAACGCCTTAGCCGCCATTACGGTCACCTGGCGGTCATTGCGTTGAGCTTTGCGCCGGTGCTGATTGTCGCATATTTCGGGGAATTGGTTCCCAAAATTTTTGCCCGGCGATTTAACCGATATTTGGCGCCTCTGGCGGCAGGTCCCATGACCGTGCTGATGCGGGTCGCGGCACCTATTCTGGGCATGATTGAACGGCTTTTAATTAATCCATCGCACCGGCTTCTGGGGCGCAAGGGCAGCCCGAATTTGTCGTTGGTTGAGTTGCGCGAACTGCTGATGATGAGCCGGGATCAGGGAGTGATTGATATAGCGGAAAATCAGGTTTTGCAGCAGGTGTTGTGGCTGCGGGAGATCCGTGTGCGGCATGTGATGGTGCCGCGGGTGGACATGGTGGCTTTTAATATTCAGCGTCCGATTTCAGAGCTTTCGGAACTTATTGAGCGCAGTCATCTTTCCAAAATCCCGGTTTACGATCGGGATATTGATAATATTCTCGGCGTTCTTTACGCCAAAACATTTCTGCTCGATACGCCCGCTACCTCGGCAGCGCTTACACCGCTGCTGCGGCCCGCACATTTCGTCCCGGAGTTGCAGACCCTGGATCGATTGCTGGCGGGTTTTCGTGAAAAGCATATTCAACTGGCCATGGCGGTGGATGAATATGGGGGCATCGCCGGCATGATCGCTCTGGAAGACGTTGTGGAACAACTTATCGGCGAAATTTATGAGCCAGATGAACCCGTTAAAATACCGGTTCGGCAGATCGCTCCGGATGAATTTCTGGTTTCTGGTGATTTATCGCTTATTGAATGCGGTGAACTCTTTGGCGATCCGTTAAAAGCCCCCCATATTTCCACCGTGGGCGGACTGATTTACGCCCAGCTAAATCGTGTGCCCCGCCCGGGAGATTCTGTATCGCTTGATCATCTGCAATTAACTGTGGAATCCATGCGCGGGCGGCGCGTGGATCAGGTAAAAATCATTCTCCTCGATGATGCCAATACCCCCATGAAAGGCAAACATGCTGATCAGCCGCCCCCGGAGGCCCGGCTATGAACCATGCTGAACATTCAATACTGATTCTGGCGGCTACGCCGGCAATAGTTCGATGGTATGCGGCGATCTGGCCATGGGCGATTCTGGCGGTTTTAGGGCTGATTGGTTCCATGATTTTCAGCGGGATGGAAACCGGTCTTTACACGCTTTCGCGATTGCGCCTGCAGTTGCGATCATGGCGAAAGGAATCGGCGGCTCTGCAAATTGAACGCTGGCTGAGGGAGCCTGCGGCGGTGCTGGCGGGGTTGCTGATCTGGCAGAATATATGCAACTTTGCGGTTTCTGCGGCGGCAACGGTGATCCTGCGCCACTCCGACGTGCCAGATCAAATCCAGGCATTGCTGACGGTCTTTCTGCTTACGCCGTTCATGTTGTTATTTGCGGAAATTATTCCGAAAGACATGTTCATGATCCATGCCGATCACTGGACTTATCGCCTGGTGGGCTTTTTAAAATCCGCTTTGCGGCTGATTACCATTGTTCCATTACTGCCTCTGTTACTGTTGCTGAATATACTGGCGCTACGACTTTTTTGCGCCGGAGATGTAAAAGCCGGAACGGCACCCGCCGTTCTAAGTTTTGCCGAGGAATCGTCCGCGACCGGCCTGATCAGCGATACGCAGCGTGATTTAATCAGCAGGGCGTTGCGCATGGCGCATGTGGTGGTCGGTGATGTGATGGTGCCATGGACGCGCGTTATTGGAATACCGCAAACCATCAGTCGCGTGGGCTTTCGCGCATTGGTGCGGCGGTATAATGTTTCCCGTTTGCCGGTGCTGGGCCGCAGCACGGAGGACATTCTCGGTGTGGTTTATGTGGTCGATGTGCTGGGCCAGAAAGATGGCTTTAATATCAGAGCCAATCTGAAGCAACCCATTACGTTATTTCCTGAACAGTCCGTGCGCTCGGCCATAACGCTGATGCAGTCCGCGCACCAAACCATTGCGATCGTGGTAAACCGGCAAGGCCGGCCCATGGGGCTGGTGACCATGAAGGATCTGGTGGAAGAACTGATCGGCGAACTGCAAAGCTGGTGATGTTCACGTACCGATGGCCTTGAGTGCGGCAAGTTCTTTTTGTGCCATTTCGCGCTGTGTGCCGTCATGGAGTTTGGGAAGCGCTTTTTGAAAGAGATCAATGGCCCGGTTCCGATTGACAAAATACCGTGTGTAAATCAACGCCAGCACAAGTTGCACCTGATCGCAGTTGGTTCCTGTGCCGTAGTGTTTCAGATAATCTTCATAAGCATTGGCGGCCTGTGGATAATGCCCGGCCGCCATAAGCTGATTGGCAATATCCAATTGGATTTGTGCTGCCAGTACCTGTGCGGGATCAAGCTGTTTTAACTCCAGGTAAACATTGGCGGCGTCCGCCAGGAGGTGATCTCGGCGCAATTCAGTAATGCGATTTCGCAGTTCCTGGCAGCGAAGATAATTGGGAGAATCTGGCCGCAGCGGCATGGGGCCATCAGGCCGAACGATGTTGCCGCCTTGCGGAGCGGTGGCGAAGGGGTTAAATCCGGCCGCCACCATGGACCGGTATACATGTTTGCGCCGCCAGCGATTCAACAGCGACAGAAGGTCGGAATGATCGCGTGGCACCAAGCGCAGCGCCAGGAGAATAATTCCCACGGTAAATCCTGTGGTATATCCGGTGAGGTGGGCAAAATGGGCGACATCGTCATTGCGGCCCGGGAAAATTTCCCCAGCCAAATCAAAGGTGACAATTTCAAAGAGAACAAATAACAGACTGGGCACCTTGAAGATGAAAAAGAAAAACCAGACGCGAATATTGCTCAGCGGTGCCAGCACCAGAAACATTCCCGCCACAGCCGCGATCGCTCCGGATGCCCCCAGCGTGGGTGCTCCGGAAGTTAAAACCTGCCCGACTCCGGCAAAAACACCCCCCGCCAGGAAAAACAGCAAATAAGCAATGTGCCCCAGACGTTCGTTGACGGTATCGCCAAAGACCCATAAAAACAGCATATTTCCGAGTATATGCATGATATTGGCATGGAGAAACAGATAGGTGACAAATTGATATAAATGCAGATGTTGCCGCCACAGCAGAAACTTGCCCCATCCGGAATTAACCCCGAGATAATGGGCATTGGGGTTGTCCGGGTGGGAAATCAAATAGATGGCAAAACACAGTGCGATGATCGCCCAGTTCATCCATGGTGTGCGCCGCCTTGGTGCATCAGTGCCTATCGGGATCATGTATGCCTCTGGATCAACCTATATCGCCGCCAATTGACTCTTCTATTATTCAGATATTGGCACAACAGGTCAAACCACATGATGTTTAGTTGCGGGAAACAGGGGTGTGGCAATTTTTCCGGGTGGCACCAAATTGCGGCCACAATCGTCCCGGCGCCGAGATGGCTTTGTGTTTCCATCGGATATTCCACCACCGGCAAAGCCGGCGGCTATGTAAAGAATGCCACGGCGGCACGCTGCCCGGAAAAATTGCCACGCCCGCGAAACAGCAGCAGCGGCCAAACAGTTGCATCAAAACCCCTGGGCGGATACAAACAATGCAATTGGAGCGGGTTGATGGCCAATAACCATCAGCCCGCCAAAACCCGAGGGTAGCTCAGCGGTTAGAGCCGGGGACTCATAATCCCTTGGTCGTGGGTTCGATCCCCACCCCTCGGATGTTCATGACTACATGCGTTAAAGCCTTGATCCATGCGGGTTTGGTCGTTTCCAGCTAAGCCAATTCGCTGTGCATTGGAAGGAACAGAAACGCACCGGAAAGCGCCGGTTTCCGAAATCGCGACTTGCGGAACCATCTGTACGACCATCCAACTGAAGATATTCGGGAACAACGCCGTCGCAGTGCTGCGATCACCCGGAAGCTGCGGCAACTGCGCGCCCACGGTTTAATTAAAAAAGTCCCCAAGACCCACCGCTACGTGCTGACGGACAGGGGGCGTGAAATCATCACCAGTTTGATGGCCGCACGCTCGGCAACCGCGGAAATACTGATGAAAGCTGCCTAAAAATTCTTCGCACGCTGCGAAGAAATCGACGGATTGTGGCACGAAGTTGTTTTTGCACTGGCCCTTGCGTCCCGTAAAGCGTATTAATAGCCACGCTCTTAAGCAGGCAACTTTCCTGAGTAAACCCGGGAAGTTGCTCACTCAGCAGTTTCAGGGCGGCATCCGCCATTTTCCATTTAGGACATTGCGCATAAATCTTGTCGGCGGCCTGAATATGCTCATCGGATAGCGGTTTGATTATTTTCATGCTATTCATATCCGTGGCAACACCACTATCATCACGCCGCGTATTCTAACGTTAACCCCGCACCGCCGCCCCAATACCAAATGCCAAATGCTGCCTACTTCCCGTCGCTTCGCAGTTTATCCCGCCGACCTGAATTAAATAACGATAATCAGGATGACAAAACATCCCCACACTGTGTTGTTGATCGTTTATCGTCGTTCGCTACCACAATGGTCCGTGTTCCGTGAAAACCCCCGCCCGGTTGTTTTACACTCACAACGGTATTACCTATAATACCACCATGGATCGTCCAAGCATCGTCATGGATACCAGTGTTTGGATTGCCGCGTTAGGCTCGCGGCTTGGTGCGTCCTTCCAACTGCTCGAACTGATTGATCGTCGGCGGTTCGTATTGAATGTGTCCGTCCCGTTGATCTTGGAGTATGAATCGGTCGCGAAGCGTGAGGCCAAACGCCTTGGATTGGCTACCGAAGATATCGACGACATGCTTGATTACCTCTGTGCGGTAACCAGGCATTGGCCAATATCGTATTTATGGAGGCCCAGTCTGTCGGACCCGGGCGATGAAATGATTCTTGAACTTGCCGTAACCGCGCGATGTCATGCCATTGTCACCTTCAACGTAACAGATTTTGGTGCGGCATCGCAATTTGGAATTCGTGTTTTACGCCCCCGGGCGTTCCTCAAAGAAATAGGAGAACTTCCATGACCGCAATAAGCCTACGATTACCCAGAAGTCTGCATGACGCCGCGCGCCGGCTGGCCGACCACGAAGGTACTTCGATCAACCAACTTGTCACATTGGCCTTGGCGGAAAAAATTTCCGCACTGGAAACATCTGATTATCTCACTGGCCGTGCCAAACGCGGCAAGCGGAACAAGTTTCGCCGTGCGCTGGGCAAAATATCGTCCGCCCGACCACGCAAGGAAGATCGCCTCCCAAGTTAAGGGCATAAAACCGAACCATCCCATCGGAGGGTAAT
>JAJZVR010000010.1 GCA_021847065.1 Planctomycetota bacterium
CATTATACCAATAAAAAGACCTCCACCATGATGCCGTGAGAGCGGGAGAGTTTCGAACCCTTGTTACAAGGGCGGACCAGCACAACGCACCGGCTCAAGACTTCCACAACTGTCTCGATAAATCGAGACCAGGCTTGTCCATCGTTCCGACACCCGGGGTCCTGTACAATGCTCATCGGTCCGAAGCATTAGGCCGCTCTAGCACGAACAAGGCAGAGGTCATCTATCCTTTTACACCTATTGCGCGGGAAAGGCAAATCAGAGAATATTTTCAATTCATCGGATGCCCTAGATGTCCAAGATGTTTTTGGGCGGCTGTGGCCGCCAGCATTTAGTATTTAGTATTTAGAAGGCTTTGCGAATTTCACGGATGCCAAGATTGCCAAGTTGGGGGAGCAAGGATGCCAAGTTCGGAAAGTTGAGAAAAGCCTTGATGGCAGCGGATATTATTCAAGTGTGCCAAGATTGCCAAGTTGTTTTATAGGGGGGGTGGCGGCGGCTGCCGCGGAGCAGGTGATCGTCGAACAGGTGAACAGGAGAGCGCGCGGAGTGGGCGCGGGTTGTTGGCTACAACGAACAACGAAACACTGCGCTTGACGAACAACGAGCAATCTCGATACGCGATTTCAAATCGCGTCGCGACTACGGCATCCATGCTGCGGCACAGCGCGGAGAATCTTCGCCGAGAGCGGGTCATGTCCCGGCGCGCCGGGACATCGTATTATTTTTTCAAACAGCGCCGGTTCCCGGTTTCAATGATCGATGACCAATGATCAAAGATCAGAATTCGGGAGCGCTGTGCGGCATCGCTTTAGACCGGAGTTTAGCCACGAGAATTTCATTTCCAGAAGAGAAAACCCTTGATGGTGTTGTATTTGATGAGCCTTGGGGTGGTTTTTCGGCGGCAAAGTGTACCCATGTAAAAAACACAAATTTCCTTGATTTTCGAGGGGTCTTGTTCCAGTGCCAAGAAGTTGAAAATTGATATAAATCATTATTACAGAATGAGTTATGTATTTTTTTCTCCAAAACTCCGGTTTAGAATCCAGAATCCAGAATCCAGAATCCGGAATCCAGTGATGTCGTTGGTGGCTATAGGGGGGCGCGGGTGGCGATAAATAAAATAATGAGACGGCTTCGTCTTAATGAGACGCCCGCCCCGGGACGGCCTTAAAATTTATGGAACTCTAAAGCTATTGAGCAAAGGTTTCACTGATCACGAAGCGTCGATGTTCAGACCCCTGCGGCGCGGTGTGATAAGCCTTCATGCCGCGATAATAAATCAGTCCGGCTCCTTTATTGCGCCGGCCGCTACAAGCTTCTCTATGAAGTCGTCGGGATGGCTCGGCGAAAGCACGATGTAACGTAATATGCCACCTTTTCTGTGAATTAAGACGTATCCCCGCGCGAATAGCCTGTTCATGATCCATAAAATTAAGAACTACACGCTTTTAACGCCGTCACCCGCAAAAATTCTGATACACCGTCATACCCTTTGCGGCGGGCTACCGCTTCAATGATGCGCTTCTCATATCCCGTGAGCCGAAGATTGACATGGGTCGTGCGTTTCTGCTGATCCAGCGGTGGTGGCAGGGCGTCACCACATTCGATCAGCGCTGCGCTGGCAGCCACCAACGCCTCGCGGGTATTTTTCAGGCACTCTTCGGGGGTCTGGCCGTCGGCCATCACAAGTGGCATCTCCAATCCGCTTCCCAGAAAAAGGCCATCGGTTTCTTCAATGACAACATGATAGCGCCGGGCAACCTTGCGAGCCTCAGCCAAGACTACACTGGAGAACGGACGGGCAATATCAGAGCTTTTGAATTTTTTTGACATATACAGGCTTCACCTTTCCGCCGTGCACCGGCACCGACAACGCTTCCGGAACGCCGGGCTTTTTGAATATATGGTGCGAACCGGAGATTCGTATGAACGCCCAGCCCTTGCTTTCCAAAAGCTTGCGGACTTCTGAAAATCGCACCTCACTTGCCATACCCCGATTATATCCGCGGCTAAGCTGCCTGCAAAAGGCCGGATCTTTCAGTGATGCCGTTGACATGCTATAGGGGCGGCGCTACCCGAACTACGGGTTCTCACGGCGTTGCTGGCCAGTCAAATGCAGCCGCTTTCACCGATTGGTAGTTCTCATCCAGTTTGGGTTGCAGGAGGATGATGCTGGCGATGCGGCGAGCCATTTCAGTCACTTCGCGGGCTTCTTCGGGTTTGATGGCGCGTCCGATGATTTTGCATTCACGATAACTGAGCCATTTTTTAATGACCTGGTAGCCGCCGATATAATACTCCCATACATTCAGTGGAATATTGTGCCAATACGCGACGCCATTTAAATATACATCAAAAGTGTTTTCACCCAGCAGCCGGCGGATTTCATTTGCGGTCGTGCCGCTGGCCGCAGCCTCGGCGGCGATGGCGTCGGCCTCCTTGGCGTTGTAGCCCCTTTCCTGCAATTTGCCCTTAGCGGGCATAACCACGCCCTGTTTTCCGCGGTGGCCCCAGCCGGCGGTTATCTCCAGGTCGTTTGCAGCCGGATCAAGCGATCCGCCACCAACTTTTGCGATAGGGCCGATGGCTTTGAGCAGCGGTGAAATTTTACCGGTCGTCACCCCGGATACGTTGGATTCGGTGTCCAGCAGGGCCGCGATCCGTGCACCCAGAGCGGCTGATGCTTCCAACAGTTTCCGACTTTCCGGCAGCGGGATACGGGGCCAATCGCGGCGGATGCCGTCGGCGTTCTCGTTCAGGTAATCGGGGCTGTAGCCGATGGCTAAGGTGTGCAACCACAGCAACTCCGCAGATTTTTCGTCGGCATCGAGGTCGTCGGTGCCCAGCTTGGCGAGGTACTGTCGTGCGGCCGTGGAGGCGTTGGCTTTTGCCCGTGTGACACCGAACAATCCGCCTTCCCCCGCCGCCGCAGGTTGGGGCATTAGGCGCCACGGGATGAAATACGCATGCCCGCGCTGGTAGTCGTTGTCACCGATGCAACGCGTGAAACTGAATGGCGCGCCTTCTGGAGCAGCCACGCCGGCGGGCCGCGTCAGCAGAAAGGCGTTGCCCGGGCGGTACTGGCGCCATAGTGCCGGGCGGGCACGATTCCACAAGGGATTAACCTGCGTGTAATAGCACCACCTGGTGTCGAATGGACGCAGCGCGTAGCGGTGCAACCGCCGGACATCGTATGATTCGTCCGCACTGGCCTTAGGTCTCGCCTTTTCCGGCGCAAAACCCGCTGCATCCGCCGTCAGCGCCGTGTGCCGTGCTTTGTATTGTTCCCAAGGGAGATCGGCGTCAAAATAATCCCGCATCCGGATTTCGAGCAAGGATCGATCAATATCGATGAGGCCCCCTCCGCGTTTTTCCATCAGGCCGTTTGATGGTGGGGCTTTGCACAGGTCGATGATCTTCGGCCAAGCGGTATAGTGGGCGGCTACGTCCTCTGGACGGAAGGAAAGGCGATTTTCCAGATGCGGACTCGCCACGGTATAGGCATCGCCAAAATGTTTTGCTTTCAGGCTTTCCAGCAGGTCGGCTCTCTTGTTGGTTCCCCATAGGTGGCGGAAGCGGACGTTCGGCACTTTGCGGCGCAGGGGCTTGCGAACGATAACGCTCACTGCGGTGCCTACGCGGATGCCTTCGCGGTTGTAGGCAGTGGAAAAGACCGAAGGATCGGACTTGCCATCGGGAGTTAGTTTGCCGGTTTCCCGGCTGTCGCCGTTCATGCAGTCCAGCCATATATCATCGAACTCGGCGAGGAACCGCTGACGCATCACGACAAAAGATGGATCGGAGAGGTAAGAAAAATTGGAGATAAATGATATCACGCCCATGCCGCTCATCTCGGCGATTCGTCGCTCTGCGAGGCGGAAAAAACGGACATATAAATCGTCAAGGTTAAACTTTTTAATCCCCCAGCCACCTATCGAAGTGGGATCGCTCAACAGGTAGTGGCGAGTCCGCTTGGGGGGTATGTTCTTGCTCGTGCGGCCGCGCTTTGCTGTGTAGTAAACGCCCTTATAAGGTTCCACCAATCCCTGTTCCTCCTGCGGGCTGACGCCGGCGAAGGCGTTGTACGGTGGATTTCCCAGGATCACCAGGATTTTATTATCGCGCTTGACGTGCTCGGCGGCGTCGCGCTCTTCTTGCAACTCGGGGTATGGAAACGCTAATTGGGCCTTGGCACCCTTGGGCGGTTCCCAGCCGGTCAAGGCATTTGTCAGGTAAACACCAACGCGCTCGCCTTTTTTCTGCGATAGCCGTGCGCCGTGGGCCTGTAATGTCAATCCTAACTGCAGGTGCGAAACAACGAATGGAGCGGGCATGATTTCAAAGCCGAATACACGGGTCATCGCGGCCTGTTTGAGGTCAGATGCCACCAGCGCATCGCCGCCTTTTTCGTGCAGCGTGGCCGCGATGGTGCGTAGCACTTCTACCAGATATGCCCCTGTACCGCAGCAGGGATCCAGGACAACTACTTTCGGATCGGCCAAGCCATCGGCCAAATTTAATTCATCACGTAAAACGCGATCCACACGGGCCACCTGGTATTGGACGATTTCAGGCGGAGTGTACCAGACGCCCAATTCCTTGCGAAGTTCCGGGTCGTAGGCTTCCAGGAACGGTTCGTAGAAATATTGGACGGCATGTTCGTCATCGAAGTCCTTGAAGAAGGCCCGGCGATCAACGCGGTTCAGAACGCCGGCTGACCAATTGAGCAGTTCAACGAGTTCAAGGGGCCGAAGCCGGCTGGGCTTGGCTACTTCTTCATACAGTGTCCTGATGAAGGGAATATGCAGGGACCATTCGGCGGTCTGCCAATCAAAGGCGGTATCCGGAACCGGGCCGTCGCGGTGCCAGCGCACCCATGCGGAAAAAACGCCGTAGAACAGCGTTTGGATGAGCGTGGAGCGGAAAAAATGTTCGCCTTTTTCGCCGACGAAATTCATGCCCAGAGCTTCTTCCAGGGCAGAGCGAATCGCCTGCAGGGCTGGAAGTTCCTTTTGCCGTTCCACACGCACGAGCGCGTCGCGGGCATAGGACGCCAGAAACCATGCCACGTCTTTGGGACTTGAAATCGGGGCGTTGTGAAGGCAGACGCGGCGGATGAATTCGACGAACTGATCACCCTTGGTCTGGGCAGCAGCGCGTGGGTGTGCAGCGATGGAATTCCAGAAGTCCTGTTCGTTTTTTGCGAGCGAGAAGTTTTCAAGAATCACCGGGTTGCCAGCATCATCTGCGGTAAGGACGGCAAACGATCGCAGATTGGTTACAACGACCAGCCCGTACCGGGTCAAGTAATCGCGGACTTGGCGGCTTGCCGCGATGGCGAGCAGTTCCTGTGCCGTTCCCTTGACCTCGATGGCGCCGCGAGATGGAAGTTGGCCCTTCTTAAGCTCGCCGGAAAATTGATCAGCGGTGAATAATCCACCGTCGGGCAACCCGACGCCACGATTGCCTATATTGATTACGCAACGGACCTTGGGTTTGAGTATTTTGCCCGCCGCGTTAAACAGATTTGACAGAGCCGGGTAATAGGATGTTTCGGGAACCCCAGCACCAGTGGCGCGAATTGCTTTCAGTTCGTTGAGGTATTCGGCGAGAATCCGCCGATCCCCCGCGTCAGTTTCCGGGCCTCCCGTATTCCGTGTGTCTAAGGAATAATCTTTCGCCATTCCGTGGTCCATTCCTTTGTTTGACTAACCCGATGATAACGTAAGAACAGCCCGCCTGCCATTGGTCTATTTGCAGCGCAGTATTGCCATCGACTACACCGGAGTATGTGGAGTACCAGGCGACGGGTCAGAGCGGCGTTGGCGCTGCGCTTCAGGGAACAATCCCGATATGTCACCCGATAGCAATCGGGACGCTCCCAGGGGTGCCCGGAAAAATTGCCAGGCCCATGTGACGCGTGGCGGGGGCTTATGGGGTGTTGGTGGTGGGGATTGTTACCTGGAATTCGGCGCCGCCGCCGTCGCGGTTGCGGGCGGTGATGGTGCCGTGGTGGAGTTGCAGGATAGCGCGGCAGATGGCCAGACCGAGGCCGAGGCCGGGGCCGTGTGGGGAGGATGATCCGCGAAAAAACTTTTCGAATATTCTTTGGGTGTCATGGACGGGAAGGCCCGGGCCGCGGTCCATGACGCGGATAAGTACGGAATCGGGGCGCGATATGGCGTTGATTTCAATGGGCGTTTGATCTGGGGCGTGCTCAAGCGCGTTTTCAATGAGGTTGGAGAGGACTTGTTCAATAAGAACCGGATCACCGTGAACGGACGGAAGAGATTCGGGGATAAGAACTTGAAACGCACGGTGCAGGTCGTTATTTTGCCACCGGGCAACCGCTGAGATGATGACCTCCCGCACATCCACGAGGTCTTTTTGAATCACTGGATTTCCGGATTCCAAACGGGTCATTTCCAGGAGCTTTCCGATGAGGCCTTCCATGCGTTGGGATTCATGGGAAATGGTGGCAAGCAGTTCGTCACGGGTGGCGGCGGACATGGAGGGGCCGGCTTGAAGGATGCTGGTGGCAGAGCCGGTAATTGCGGCCAGCGGCGTGCGAAGGTCATGCGAGACGGCGGATAATAGAGTATTGCGCAGCACTTCACGTTCGGTGCGTGCCCAGGCGCGGTGGGATTCCTCGGAAAGCATCATGCGTTCAAGTGCTACGGCAATTTGAGCGGTGAAGGCCTCAAGCGTGCGCAATTCATCCGGATGGGTGAATTGGGTCGAGGTCGAAGGAATGACACACAAGGCGCCGAGTGTTGATGTTACGCCTTTGAGCGGCAGATAAATGGCTTTGGCGGATGGCAGGGTGGAAGTGCCGGCACCGGCTTTTTCGCCGTGGCGGATGACCCAATCCGCCACGGCAAGTTCTTTATCATCCAGCGTCAATTCGGGTGAACCGTGAGTTAATGCGGGCCGGCCCGAAGCATCAGGCAGAACGACGCCCGCCGGGGATGTGAAGAATTCCGCGATATGCCCAATGGAAACACGCAGCAGGGCGTTATGATCCGGGCAGAGAATTAATTCCCGGCTTAAGCGCAACAGCGACTCGGTGCGCTGCTCACGTGATCGGGACAGCCGCTCTAAATCCCGAAGTCGGGCGGTCAACGTGCTGATATAGACGCCGGTGACAAGCATGGCGGCAAAGGTGAGCAGATATTGCGTATCGGAAATAGCAAAGGAATAGTAGGGCCTTACGACGGTAAAATCGAACGCGGCGACGCTGAGAACGGCGGTTAAAATGCCGGCAAAGCGGCTGTGGCGGGCGGAAATCCAGATCACGCCAAGGAGATAAAACATGATGACGTTGATATCGGATAATCCAAGATGGTGATAGAGAAAAATGCCCAATGCCGTATTGAAAGCCACTACCGCGAGTGCCGTGGCAATTCCGCGCCGATCGAAGGATTTATTTTCGGGCAACGCCGCGACGGGTTGTTTCTCCGCGTCTTCCCGGATTAATTCGAGATGAATGTCTCCACTCCGGAGAATCAGGCGGTCCACAAAGGATCGCCGGAGCCAGCGCCGCCAGCCTTTTTCGGCCGGCTTTCCAACGATTATCCGAGCCACATTCCGCATTTTGGCATAGGCGATAATTTCCTGATCGGGATGCAAACCGGAAAGCGTTACAGCTTCACCGCCGAGTTGCTCGGCTAAATTCAGCGTGCGCGCCACGCGCTGGCGATCCAATTCCGACAGGCCCAGAGATTTTGCGGTTTCCACATAGACGGCGATCCAGGGCGCTTTCCAGGCGGCAGCCATACGCGCGGCGGTACGTACCAGATTGGCGGAAAAGGGACTTGGACCGACGCACACTAAAATACGTTCAGACACGGCGGACGCCTGGGCCGTGGCAGTACCCTGTCGGAGCGTATCAATATCCTGATTGATGCGATCGGCGGTGCGGCGCAGGGCGAGTTCACGCAGGGCCAGCAAATTGCCGATACTGAAGAAATGTCGTAAGGCGGTGGCGGCGCGATCGGGCGCGTAAATTTTTCCTTCCTGCAGGCGTTCGATGAGCTTTTCCGGCGACAGGTCCACGAGTTGGACTTCATCGGCACTTTGAAACACGGAATCGGGAAGTGTCTCCTGAACTTTTACGCCCGTGGCCCGTTCCACAATATCATTGACGGATTCAAGATGTTGCACATTAAGTGTTGTGTATACATCGATTCCCGCAGCGAGGAGTTCCGCGACATCCTGCCAGCGCTTGGCGTGCCGCATACCGGGGGCGTTGGTATGGGCGAGTTCATCAACTAAAATCAGTTCCGGGGCCTTGCTCAAGGCGGCGTCAAGGTCGAATTCCTTGAGTGTTGCTCCGCGGTATTCCACCATTTTGTAGGGGAGAATATCCAAGCCCAGAAGCAGCGATTCGGTTTCCGGACGGATATGCGGTTCGGCATATCCGACCAATACGCGCACGCCGTCAATGGCCCGTCGCTGTGCTTCCTCCAGCATGGTATAGGTTTTTCCGACGCCAGCGGAAGCACCGAAGAAAATTTTCAGTTTACCACGGCGCAGAGATTCTTCCTGCTTTGTGACCTGTCTAAGCAGTTCATCGGGATTGGGTCTGTGCGATTGTTCCATATTATTCACCGATTAAGGCCCATGCGATTTAAGACTTCCTGGAATCATCATGTGCACGCAGGCCCAACGGCAGCGGGTTTCCACCGCGCGGCTGAGCGCGAAGCGGCGAAGCAATTTTACCGAGGCCCGTGACCTGCCGCGCGTTGGGCAGATGATAATCGATCTAAGGCCACATTAAGCTCCAGCACATTGACTCTCGGAGCACCGAGAATACCGAAATCGCGCCCCCGACAAAACTGTTTTACCAACTTTTTGACTTCCGCAACGGGCAAACCGCGAGCCTTGGCCACTCGATCCACCTGGTAAAAGGCTGCCGCCGGGCTGATGTCAGGATCCAATCCGCTGGCAGATGATGTTACCAGATCGACGGGGACGGACCCTTTTTCAGCGGGATCAGCCGTTCGAAGGCGCGCGACACGGCGTTTTACCGCGGCAAATAAGGCGGGATTCGTGGGTCCTAAATTGGAGGCGGATCCACAATCACCCAGCGGGCCGTTGTAGGAGGTATAGGGCACGGGTGACGTTGCCGATGGCCGGGGCCAAAAATACTTGGGATCCGAGAAATATTGGCCAATCAGGCGTGAACCGATGGCTTTTCCAGAACGGTTTTTTAAGACGCTGCCATTGGCCTGCCAGGGAAACGCTACAGCGGCAATTCCGGTAACCAGCAGGGGATACGCCAAGCCCGTGATAGCGGATAAAATGACAAACACAACAATTGCGGGACGACATTGTGACCACATATAGATTATTCCTTTCACGACAAAGCTGTTACGCGAGGTGCATGGCCACCAGAGCCATGTCAATAAGTTTGATCCCGATGAACGGCACAATCAGGCCGCCGACGCCATAAAGCAGAATATTCTGCAAAAGCAGTTTACCTGCGGGCATGGGGCGATATTTCACACCGCGCAACGCCAACGGGATCAGAACGACAATAATCAGGGCATTGAAAATAACGGCGGACATGATCGCACTCTGCGGCGTGGCGAGGTGCATGATATTGAGCCGCCCCATCGCGGGATAGATGCCTACAAATATCGCCGGAATGATGGCAAAATATTTACTGACATCATTGGCAATGGAAAAGGTGGTCAGCGAGCCGCGCGTCATTAAAAGTTGCTTGCCGGTTTCAATAACTTCAATGAGTTTGGTGGGGTTGGAATCCAAATCCACCATATTGCCGGCTTCTTTGGCGGCTTGGGTGCCGGAATTCATGGCGACGGCCACATCCGCCTGAGCCAAGGCGGGAGCATCATTGGTACCATCCCCGGTCATGGCGACGAGTCGGCCACCCTGCTGATATTCACGGATGAGTTTGAGCTTGGTTTCGGGGGTGGCCTGGGCGAGAAAATCATCGACACCCGCCTCTGCGGCGATGGCGGCGGCAGTTAACGGATTGTCACCGGTGATCATCACGGTTTTTATGCCCATGCGGCGTAATTCCGCAAAGCGCTCTTTGATTCCACCTTTGACAATATCCTTAAGTTCAATAACACCCAGCACATTGGGGCCATCGGCCACGGCCAAAGGCGTTCCACCCCGGCGGGATATTTCATCCACAGCGGCCTTAACTGATTCGCCATATTCGCCGCCGAGTTCGGTTACATAGGCGGCAATGGCTTCGGCAGCACCTTTGCGGATTTTCCGGCCATCCAAATCCACGCCACTCATGCGGGTTTGGGCGGTAAATGGAATAAATTGGGCGTGCATGGAACTTAATTCACGCCCCCGCAACTTGTAGCGATCCTTGGCGAGCACAACAATGCTGCGGCCCTCGGGTGTTTCATCCGCCAAGGAAGATAGCTGTGCCGCATCGGCGAGTTGCTCAACGGTTACGCCTTTGGCGGGGATAAAATTTACCGCCTGCCGATTGCCCAATGTAATGGTTCCGGTTTTATCCAACAGCAGCACATCCACATTGCCGGCGGCTTCCACGGCACGACCGGAGGTTGCAATGACATTTTTTTGAATCATGCGATCCATACCGGCGATGCCGATGGCGGATAACAGCCCGCCAATGGTGGTGGGAATGAGGCATACCAGCAGTGCTACCAGTACCGTAACCGGCACGGGTGCGCCGTGGCCAGAGGCATTGACGGCATAAATGGAAAATGGCAGGAGTGTGACGGTGGCCAGAAGAAAGATAATGGTGAGTTTGGCCAGGAGAATATTGAGGGCAATTTCATTCGGGGTTTTCTGGCGTTTAGCCCCTTCCACCATGGCAATCATGCGATCCAGAAATGTTTCACCCGGATTGCAGGCCACGCGAATAATCAGCCAGTCGGAAAGCACACGTGTACCACCAGTAACGCTGGAGCGATCTCCACCGGATTCTCGAATAACCGGAGCGGATTCACCGGTAATGGCGGATTCATCGACCGAAGCAACGCCCTCAATGACTTCTCCATCGGCGGGAATAAGATCGCCGGCTTCAGCCAGGAGGATGTCGCCTTTTCTTAAGGTGGTGGCGGAAACAGTTTGAACCGCGGCATCGCGACGGGCCGCTGCCAGTTTTTTTGCTGGGGTATCCCGCCTGGCTTTACGGAGGGTATCGGCCTGGGCTTTGCCGCGGCCTTCGGCCATAGCTTCGGCAAAATTGGCGAATAAGACCGTAAACCAGAGCCAGAGGCAGATGGCGAGTATAAATCCGGTTGATGCTTCGCCATGGCCGAAGAGAGCCTGGATAAATAAGCCGCTGGTGAGGATGCTGCCGATATAGACGACAAACATCACCGGATTACGAAACTGAATTCGCGGATCCAATTTCTTAAAGGATTCAACAATGGCGCGACGGGTAATGGCGCTGTTGAACAGGGATGTTGATTTTGCAGCCATGATGATTGCAACTCCAAATAAAAAAAGATCAAAGCGAGCTAAATATATTTCGGGTCAATGCCATAAGTGCAGATATTCCACAATTGGCCCTAACGCCAAAGCGGGCAGGAACGTCAAGGCACCAATCAGCACTACCGTGGCGACAAGCCAACCGGTAAACAGGGCATCATGCGTGGGGAGCGTTCCGCTGGAAACGGGGACCGGTTTTTTGCGGGCCAAAGCACCGGCTAAAGCCAATGTTGGGATAATGAGAAAATAGCGTGATATCCACATCACAATACCACCGGCGATATTGTAGAACAGCGTATTGGTGCCAAGGCCGGCGAAGGCGCTGCCGTTGTTATTGCCTACCGAACTGGCCCAGTAGAGAATTTCCGAAAAGCCATGCGCGCCGGGATTTTCGATGGCACTGGTGCCCATAACGGTGACGCAGGCGAGGGCGGCAGTGACCAATACCAGAGCGGGCGGAACCAGCACGCAAATGGTGGCCATTTTCATTTCAAAGGCTTCAATTTTTTTACCCAGGTATTCCGGCGTGCGGCCTACCATGAGGCCGGCGACAAACACGGCCACGATGACAAACATCAACATGCCGTAAAGACCGGAACCGACGCCGCCGAAAATAACCTCGCCCAATTCCATCAGCCACATGGGCACCAAACCGCCCAGCGGAGTATAGGAATCATGCATGGAATTGACCGATCCATTGGATGCGGCAGTGGTTGCCGTGGCCCAAATCGCAGAGTCGGTAACGCCGAAGCGAGTTTCCTTTCCTTCCATATTGCCGCCGGACATCAGGGCGGATGAACTTTGGTTCACGCCCAGAGCGGCCATTTTGGGATTGCCGGAATGTTCGGCCCAGACGCATCCGATCATCAGCGGGACAAATATGATCATCATCGCCGCGAAAATCGCCCAGCCTTGCCGCGTATCACCGACCATGCGGCCAAAGGTGTAACACAGCGCGGCAGGGATTAACAGAATTGCCAGCACTTCCAGAAAATTGCTCAGCGGATTGGGATTTTCAAATGGATGGGCGGAATTCTGGCCAAAAAATCCGCCGCCGTTGGTGCCCAGTTGTTTAATGGCAATTTGCGAGGCGGCCGGCCCTAAGGGCAATACTTGATGTTTTACCCAAACGGTCTGATGAACGGTCTTGCCGGCCGCGTTGGTGGTGGACTGCACATAGCTTACCGGCTGGATCAGTTGCACTTTTTTATACGGCGAAAGTGTCTGCACCACGCCTTGCGACACGAGAATCAGGGCCAGCACAAACGACAGCGGCAGAAGGATATAGAGCGTGCCGCGGACCAGATCAACCCAGAAATTTCCGATGTTGTCCGTTTGCTTGCCGCGGATACCACGAATGAGCGCTACAAGCACGGCCATACCCGTCGCTGCTGATACAAAATTTTGCACCGTCAGGCCCAGCATTTGCGTGAGGTAACTCATGGTAGTTTCACCGCTGTAGCTTTGCCAGTTGGTATTGCTGATAAAGCTGATGGCGGTATTCCAAGCCAAATCCGGTGAGACCGCACCAAGATGGGCCGGGTTCAGCGGAAGAAATCCCTGCAGACGTTGCAAGGCATACACCACCAGGCCGCCGAGCAGATTAAACAACAGCACGGCAATTGCATAGGTTTTCCAATTCATCGGCTGATCCGGCTTGATGCCTGCAAACCGATAGGTCAGACGCTCCAACCAGCCCAGTGGCTTATCAAGCCCGCATGGCTGGCCTTCATAGACCCGGGCCATAAAAGCGCCCAGCGGTTTGACCAGTGCCACAAGCACCAGCAAAAATAATCCCATTTGAATCCACGCATTGGGCGTCATTAGAATTTCTCCGGAAAAAACATCGCAATAATCAGGTAAATCAAAATGGCACCCGCGAGCACCAAGCCGATCCAGTCCATGACACTCATCATCGATCTCCTAAAAATTCACAGAGTTTCAAGAGCACCCAGGTAATGACAGCCAGAACAACCATGGCACCGAGATACAAAGCGTCCATAGGAACACTCCTTATTAAGCACGCGCATTGCGCGTTGCACACCTGTAGTTTTATCCAGGGTGGTATCAAGATGCTGTAAAAATTAGGGCCAAAGATATAAATAATGTATCAAGATGGGATTTTGCAATGTGCCGTTTCCACAGGGTAGCATCCACTGATTTCCATGGCATATCCGCCCGAAACGGTCAGCAAAGGTACACATGCAAATCGTGTTGATATGAACGCGAACCGGTGACATTCATCGTTAAACAACTAAACAGTGACGCAGGCAATGCCATTTACCGGCGGTGAATGTTGAGAAGAGTGTGCCAATGTCAGCGCAGCGTTCGGACAATCTGGATAATGACGATAATCAGCATTCCCACGACGTAGATACGCAAGGCCCAGAGCAGCACTTTTAAGCCGGGGGAGAACTTGCGCCGACCAAAACGGGTACGTTGTTTGAATGCAACCAGTTGGTCCTCTTCCAGCAGTGCGCGCACGACATCATGGCGTTGGGAAAGTTCCGTGCTTTTCACGTCGTGGTTATCAGGTTTTAATTCGGCGTTCATAGCCTTGAATCCTTATCCGAGTAATTTTGGAAATACGGTTGTCACACCATACCCCAGGCCGGCGAGAATCAGCAGTACGGTCACGGCGATGCCCGCGATATTGAGCCACAAACCATTAACGCTGTCCCCCATTACTTCTCGGTCATTGACCAGCAGCAACAGAAACAGCAGCGCGGGGGGCATGGCCAGTACGGCAATGACGTTTACAATCAGAACAATAAACTCCAATGGCGCGTGGGGAATCAGGACAATGGCACCGGCGGCAATGGCGGAGCCAAGCAGCGTGAGATAAAAGGGCCACGCCTCTTTTATACTGCGATTGAGGCTGTGGGCATGGTGCATGACTTCACCAAAGGCATAACCCGACGAAGTTGAGATACTGATGGCGGCCACGAGGCCCGCTTCCACAAGTCCCAATGCGAAGAGGCTTGAACCGAGTTTGCCGACATAAGGCTGTAAAGCCTGCGCAAATTGTGCTCCCTTATAATTTTCGGTGCTGATGCCATGAGTGTACAAAGGCACGGTGGCCAGGACGACTGCAATACCAAATATTGCCGCCAGAAGCGTACCAATGGAGGTGTCCCATCGGCCAAAACCGACATCGCGTGGCTGCATGCCTTTATCGGATGTGGCACCCTGCTGAAAAAACAGCATCCAGGGGGTGACGGTAGCACCGATATCCGCCATCATCAGCAGAATATTCTGTGAACCAAGCCCTCCGGGCAACGGCCCCCAGGTAATAAATGCGTGTCCGACGGCCCCCCAGTTCGGGTGTGTCATGAGGGCCACGGGAATAAACAGGCCGTTAAACAGGGCCAGAGCAAGTAAAATACGTTCCCAAGTCCAATAGCGGCGCGTCATGGTTACAGCCAGGATAAGCGTAATAGCCCCCCCTACCGCCGCGAGTCCCGGTACACCAAAGTAGCCCAAGCCCGCGCGAATGCCGATAAACTCCGTCACGAGTGTGAGGAAATTTCCAAGCATTAAATCGGCCATGGAAAAAAAGCCCCAAAAGGGACCGAAGCGATCAAAAATCAATTCCGCATGACCGCGATGGGTAACCGAACCGAGGCGAACGGTCATTTCCTGTACAATCCATGCCGCGAGAAATGTTACGAGAATAAAAGGCAGAAAAAAGCCGATGCCAAATTGGGAACCGGTAGCGGCATAGGACAGCATACTCGGCGCGTCGTTTTCTCCGAGAAACACCAGAACGCCCGGTCCGGCAAGCAGCCACAACAGCCGCATCCAGCGCCAGGGCTTAAGAACTTGAGCGTTGCCGCGGGCCTTGGCCACCGCCAGGCGATCCCGGGCGCGGGAAATATCTTCGCCAGTCAACGGATCGGAACCGTCGGCAGGCATGGTTACGGAGGTGTCGCCAGAGGCGCGTGACGCAACGATATTGGATTGCGTTAAATCGGAGCGTTGATCAAATGTACCCATAAGCAGAAAGTTCTTTCCAGCCGTTCGCACGCCGCGAAAAGCGTGAATCTCCCCTTGCCGGGAACCCGCATCCGCCCAACCGACTTAGCGGCAGCCGCGATTACCCGCCCGCCACCGACACCCATTCACAAGCTGATGCGTCGGACAACATCCCGGCACCGGCGATCCAATGCACAAAAAGCCTACGATACCGCAATAAAAATGTCAAGCGATGCTTTGAGTGTTCATGTTTTATATTTTGAGTAATCAAAGTATTATTTTTGCTTAATCGGCTTGCTTTTCATGGGGTTATCGGAGAACATACGTATCGTACTTTTACAGGCAAGATGTGAAAATATCGGAACATCGGGTATGGCCAGCAGAACCATTGAAAATTATCTCAAGCAGCTCTGGCTTGAGCAGCAGGATACCCGGGGGAAATATGTCCCCATGGGAAAACTTGCCGCCCTGGTGGGTGTAACCGCCGGAACAGCCACAACCATGGTCAAAGCGATCGCCGATTCAGGTTTGGCGAAATACGCGCCGCGGGCGGGCGTGCGGCTGACCAGAGCCGGCGAGCAACTGGCGCTGCACGTTTTGCGACGCCACCGGCTGCTGGAATTGTTTCTGGTGGAGATTCTGGGCATTGACTGGTCGGATGCCCATGCCGAGGCCGAGGAACTCGAGCATGTGATTTCCGAAACGGTTCTGGCCCGCATTGATTTGTTACTGGGGCATCCTTCAGTTGATCCGCATGGCGATCCGATTCCTTCGTCCGCCGGAAAATTAGAGGCTCCGAAATTATGCAGTCTGGCGGAATTGCACACCGGCAACACGACGATAATCGCGCGCATTGTGGATCAGAGTTCGGAATTTTTGCGATTCGCCCAATCCAGCGGACTGGTGCCCAAAGCGCAGGTTGTCATTGAGCACACCAATCCACAGGCCGGGGCCATTTCCGCAAGGCCAGACGGAAAAGAGCCGGTGATGCTATCCATGGTGGCGGCGGCAAAATTTCTGGTGCGTCCGTGCGCGGCGACCAGAGGAAAACGGCGGAATAAGTAACAGCTTTATGGAAACATCGACGCGCCGATATTAGCCCGGCGACGCACTGATTGCCCTGCGATTACGGTGAGGTTTTCAGGCGTTATTTCTGCGTGATAGATGGCCGATACAGGCTGGTGCTGAACGCCTTTTTATATTCTGTCCAGGTGGAATCTTCGGTTGGCGCGGCGACGGCATCCAGCGCCATTTGCGTCTTGGCATCGAGATTATCAATGAGATTGACAAGAATGGCTTCAGGAGTTTTGGGCAGAACAGCGGCACCAAACTCCGGCAGACCATGATGCGAGAGAATAATATGCTCCAGTACCATCAGCAGGTCCTGCCGAAAGGGTCGTCCCTGCTTTTCTGAAATGGCCGCCGCCCGCTGATTAATCCAAAGTGTTCCCAGGGCAATGTGCCCGACGAGTTTACCCATATCGGTGTAATCAAACATAAACTCGTAGGACAGTTCCGCGGTTTTACCAATATCATGGAGAAACAATCCGGCAAAAATCAGATCCTGATCAATTTCCGGATAACGCGGGCAGATCACCACCGAGAGTTCCAGCAGGCTTAGCGTATGTTCCAGCAGACCACCGAGCCACGCGTGGTGCATGGATTGGGCCGCCGGGGCAAGGCTGAAGCGTGTCATGAATTCTTTATCATCGAGGAACGAATTTACCATCGCTACAAGATCTTTGTCTTGAATACCGGATAATATCTCCCGTAGTCTGGCCACCATGGTGGGGATATTTTTCTGGGTTTTTTTTATGAAGTGACCGAGTTCCAGCTTATTGGTATCGGTAATCGGCGAAATGTTTTCAGCCACAAGTTGAAGGTGGCCTTGATAATTTTCCACCCGTCCACGAACGTGAACAAAACCTTTAGCCGGGAGCTTTTCATACACGTCTTTGGAAATATTCCACATGCGACAATGCACTTCGCCGGTGGCGTCGGCACAGGTAGCTTTGAGGTACAACTTGTTGCTGACAGTATTACCCATTTGTTTGCCGGAGATCAGAAACGGCTGATCAATGACATCCCCCTCACGCATTTGTGCTACACCGATTCTGGCCATGTTATTTTCAACTCCTGCGGAATAATTCCTTCAACACAAATAAGAAGGTAAGCGATTTAGGGTTCATAGACAACTCGGCGCAGGCGCGAAACTTAAAATACGACTTGCCTTTCGCAAAATGCAATGCTAGAAATGAAGTGGGTTGAAGGAATGACGCGCTGCGGCCTGGCGTTGCGGGCCGCTCATTTATTTTGGAGACCTTACCATGGTATTTCGTAAGATGGGTGTTACCGCCGCGTTGGCATTGTCAATGGTTCTGCTGGCTCTCAATGGCTGCTCTCATTTGCCATATCAGAGCGCCGCAAACATCAGCGGTCATTCAATAAGCGTGCAAAAAAACACATTGAAAGTTGCCGGGCGCGTTGATAAAACCATGGCTGTGTTGGACGCGTTAATTAACAAACCATCGGGATCACTTGGATCCGATTATAAGACCTTCAGCGCCAAATTAGGCTCGCTGAAAAGTGGTTACTCCGACCTGAAAGACGCCATAAGCAATGTCAGCAGTGGTCAGAGTAAATACATGGCCGCATGGGAAAAGCAGATACAGAGCATCAGCAGCCCGGATATTCAAGCTGTGGCAAAATCCAATTACAAAAGCGCGCAGAGGGACTTCTCGTGCTTTACCAGTCGCGCCAAAACAACCGAAACTTCGGGCGGCAGGTTCATTACTTACCTGGATAACATGAAGAAGTATCTTTCCAATGATTTAAGCAGCACCGGTATACAGGGCGCATCGGGGTTGCTTGGAAAGGCAAAATCGCGGGCGGCGACATTCAAGCATGATTTAGGTAAGCTCGGCGACGATGCCAGCCGTCTTTCCAGTGATCTCAAGCCGGCAGCAGGATCCGCCAAATAAGGCGGATCTTCGCCTGGCGATGTTTCCGGTGTGCGGGTGGCGCGGCGGCTTAACTACCGCTACTTAATACGAAAGGCCACCAAATATTTGCTGATGCCCCGAAAAGACGCTGCGGCTTGAAGCCGGGGCAGATACCGGCGCGTTGTCCAATGTATTGCAATGCGGTTATTCTTTTGCCATGCACACAGACGACATTGACCGGATACTGCTGACTCATACCGCCATCGCGCGGCGGGTGGGGAAAATGGCCGGTGAAATTGCCGCCGCGTATGAGAACACGGAAATCGTCATTGTGCCGGTGCTTACCGGCTCAATGATTTTCATGGCTGATCTGATACGGCGGCTGCCGCTGAAAATGCGCATTGATGTGGTGGCGGTATCGAGCTATCCCGGTCGGAACCGGACGAGCCGCGGAGCGTCAATCCTGTTTCCCGGATCTTTGCCGATGAAGGGGCGCGATGTGCTGATTGTCGATGACATTCTGGAAAGCGGGCAGAGCCTTGCGGCAGTGGCCAAACTGATGCGGAAGCGCGGAGCTAAATCGGTAAAAACATGCGCCCTGTTGCGCAAACCGCAAGCAATAAAAAAAGGCCTTGCGGCTGATTTCATGGGTTTTGATATTCCGGATGAATTCGTTGTGGGCTATGGCATGGACTATAACCATTATTACCGCAATCTCCCATACATCGCGGTGTTAAAAGCCAACGTATTTTCCAATCGCGCGTAACAACCATGGAGAAATGTCAAGAAGACTTGTCGCATGATGGATTTGCGCGGTGGATACCAGTGCTCTGTCACGTCTACAAATTAGGGTTGGTTGGCCGGAAACGGGCCAGATGCAAGGAGAGAGCGGCGAAAACCGGGGCCGTAGACCCATTGAGCCGCCACGACGCCGCAGGTGGCCCGTTTCCGGCCGACCCTGCGGGGCGGGGGCCAGAAGGCCGTGGACTTTGTCGCTTGTCGTCAAAGTATTCACCAATACGCTTTCCTCCGCGCTTCGTGCCCACGGCCCTCTGGCCATCCGCCAACCCTAATTTGTAGGCGTGACAGAGCACTAGTTTTTAATTTTTTTACGGATCCCTGGCTCATTGGCTGGCGATGGGCCTATAATCCACTCTGTGCAGCGAAGGCAACGCTTTTTAACTTGTAAAAGGAGTACACCATGGCGGTTAAGATTATTTATCACGGACATTCCAATATTGAACTCCATTCCGATGGACACCGGATTCAGATTGATCCATTTTATGATTCCAACCCTTTGGCGGATGTGAAGTCGGATCGCGCCGATCCGCAGTTTATTTTCCTAAGTCACGCCCATTTTGATCACGTGGATGATGCCCAACGCATTGCCAAACGAAATGGCGCGATCATCGTGGCCAACTTTGAAATGGCGACGTATTACGAGAATTTGGGCATAAAAACCGTTGGTATGAATACCGGTGGCGGAAGTGCGTTTGCTTTTGGGAAGGCGCATCTGGTACAGGCATTTCATACCAGCACCTTTCCGGATGGCACACCCGGCGGCGCGCCGGGCGGCTGGATTATGCAGATCGGCGGTAAGACGATATATTTTGCGGGGGATACAGCATTGTTTGGGGATATGGCACTGTTCGCGAAGCTATGGCAAATTGATTTGGCGTGCCTGCCGATCGGCGATCAATTTACCATGGGATCGGACCATGCTCTCATGGCCGCGGAAATGCTCAAGGTGCCAAATGTGATGCCGATTCACTACAACACCTTTCCGCCGATAAAGCAGGATGCGGCAGCGTTTGGGCAGCGTCTGCGTGAAAGACAAATCAACCCGGTGATTCTCAATCCGGGGCAGGAATTTAACCTGGTTTAGGTGAAATAAAAAAAATAGAGCCGCCTGCTGCAACGCACAGCAGGCGGCTCAGGTTATGGGAGGAAAACTGCAACTGCGACCACCATTCTGATCGGCAAAATTATCCCGGGACTTGAATTTTTTTTACTTTTCAGCGCCAATATGCCCGGAAGGCTCGGTGAGCCTCGTTGAGCCGGGACGATTTCGGACCTGGCCGCAGGAGTAACGCATGGCAAAGACCCCATTTTTTAATATAGAAAGCCCTTACCCGGTGGCGGCTCTGGTCGGTGCAGGTCCCGGTGATTTTGGACTTATGACAATAGCCGGAGCCAAAGCACTTTCGGCAGCCGCAGTCGTCATATATGACGCGCTGGCCAATCCTTCTTTTCTCACCCTTTGCGATTCCGATGCGGAACTGATTTACGTCGGTAAGCGAGCCAGGGAACATACCCTCACGCAGGAAGAAATCAACGCGATGCTGGTTAAGAAATGCCGGAACTTGATGAAAAACCCGGAGTATGAGGGACGGTGCGTGGTGCGGCTAAAGGGAGGTGATCCATTCGTTTTCGGACGCGGCGGAGAAGAGGGACAAGTGTTAACCGAGGCCGGTATTCCTTTTATAGTCATTCCCGGCATAACAGCGGGCATCGCCGGGGCGGCGTATGCGGGCATTCCCGTAACGCATCGTGATTTTACCAGTACAGTTACGTTTATTACGGGGCATCAGCGGGAAGTCGCCACGGGAAACGCTTCCGGGGCGGAGGGCGATGATGAAGTGTCAGAGGTGGATTACGACGCTTTGGCGAAACTCGGCGGCACGCTGGTGTTTTATATGGGCGTGAAAAATCTGCCCGATATTACCCAAAGGCTCATAACCTCCGGCATGGATGCAAACACGCCGGCCGCCGTGGTGCGCATGGCCACGCATCCCGAACAACAAACCGTGGTCGGCACAATAAAAACCATTGCGGAGGCAGCACAGAAAGCCAATATCAAGGCTCCGGCGATTACCGTGATCGGCAAGGTGGTATCGGTTCGCGACCAACTGAACTGGTTTGAAACCCGTCCGCTGTTTGGCCAAACCGTTCTGGTAACGCGAACGCGCCAACAAGCCAGCGAATTCGGAGCGCTACTGGTTAATCTGGGCGCAAAAGTCATTGAAGCGCCGACGATTGAAATTGTAAAACCCACCGATCGCCAGGCGGCGCTTGCGGCCATTCGTAACATGATCGATTACGACTGTGTGGTATTTACCAGCGCCAATGGCGTACTATCAACGTGGCAGGCCATGCAGGCGTTGGAGTTGGATGGCCGTGATTTTGCGGCCGGCGTTGCGGCCATTGGCCCGGCTACCGCTGAGGCGCTGCAATCGATCGGCATTACCCCGGATGTTGTTGCCGAAGATGCGATTGGTGAAGAACTGGCCAGTGAACTGATCCAATATTTTGGCCACAACACGCGCGATGATCCGGACCAAGATACGGAAATGAATTTAAGCGGCACTCGCTTTTTGCTGTTGCGTGCCGAAATTGCCCGTCCGGCACTGGTGGATATGCTGCGCAAGGCTCACGCTGAGGTTGACGATGTGCCGGTTTACCAAACCCGCACTCCCGATTCTCTGCCGCAGTCGGCCATTGAAGCCATCCGCAATGGCACCCTGGACTGGATAACATTTACCAGTGCCTCCACCGCAAAAAATCTCCATATCATATTGCCGGAAGATTTGCACGCAGCCGTCGGCAAGTGCAAACGCCTTTCCATCGGCCCGATGACCTCCAAGGCCATGGATTCGCTGGGCTGGCCCCCCACCGCCGAAGCACACCAGCATGATATTCCCGGCATGGTGGAAACGCTGTTAAGTGAGGCGCTGAAAATTAAAGCAAACCGCACCGGAAAATAATGCTGTGACCGCGCACAAGCCAGTGATCCACATCAAACGTGGGTGTGGTATTTACACCGCTGCGCAAGCCGCTGGCGACATGACGGCGAATGACGTCTCCAAATTGGTTTTCATCCAGTGCGCGGATGACTTGTTGGGTAACGAGCTCCAGAACGGCTTTATCTGAACCGAGAATATGATCTTCCGGCCCCGAGGGCGGCGTAAGGGCCGGGCGGGGCGGTTCTATGCGCATAAGGTGTCTCAGTTATGATTGGAAATTGACGGGTTTTAACGCTTCGAGAGCATGTAAAATACCGTCGGCTCCGGGGTTTATTTCAATGGGTGATACATAACGCCAACGAATGACACCTGATGCGTCCAGCACAAAAATCGCCCGCTCGCAGATACCTTCATCATTGCGATATACACCAGAACACGTGGCCGGCCAAGCGTTTGGCTAAGCGTCCAATTTTTTCCAGGCGCTTCCGGCAAGGTGAAATCAGGCGCGATGAATCCGACCTGTGAACCCTGATTTGTATTTTTCATCTTGCAATCCCTTACACGTTCCTGTATTGGAGCCTCTAAAGCACAACGTATAGTTTACGCACAAACCGGGGGACTGTCCCGCGACCATAAATGTCGTAACCAATAATGGAAGGTGGAACCTATGGCGCGGTGACGGAATACAACAGATCGGCTATTCTATGAAAACAGGCTCGACGCTGCGATGGCGGCGATGATACGTTGTGTTTGAAAGGAATTGCCTATGTCCCTGCTGGTTACCGGTTCGATTGGTATTGATTGTGTCACTACGCCGCACGGAAAGCGCGAAAATATCATCGGAGGTTCAGCGGTTTATTTCAGTTGGGCGGCGGCGAACTTTGCCAAAGTTCGCCTCGTGGCTGTGGTGGGCGATGATTGTCCCAAGTCCTTTGATAAGGCATTTAAGCACCCCAATGTTGATATCGCCGGCCTGGAACGCCGGGCCGGGAGCAAGACTTTCCGCTGGAGCGGAAGTTATGATCCGACCATGAATGAAGCGACCACGACCGCTGTAGTTCTTAACGTGCTGGCCGAAAAAACTCCCACGGTGCCGGCGCAATTCAAAGATTCCAAAATCGTATTTCTCGCGGCCACCCATCCCGCATTGCAGATGGAACTTCTTGCGCAGGTAAAAGCTCCGAAACTGGTGGTGGCTGATACACGCGACCTGTGGATCAGTCAGTATCAGAAGGAATTGATCGCCAGCCTGAAAAAGGTTGATGGCCTGGTACTTAATGATCTGGAAGCCCGCCTGATGACCGGTGAGGTTAATCTGGTGGCCGCGATGAAACAGATTCGCAAAATGCTCAAGCCATCAGGCCCTCGTATGGTCGTGCTGAAAAAAGGAGAACACGGCTGCCTGACGGCCTACGGCGATCTGCTTTTTGCCATGCCGGCCTATCCGACCGAAAAAGTCATCGACCCGACGGGGGCCGGCGACAGCTTTGCCGGAGGCATGCTGGGGTATCTTGCCGGGCTGCCAAAATGGTCGCCGGTACATGTTAAACAGGCGGTGGCGGCGGGAACGGTGATGGCCAGTTTCACGATCCAGGGCTTTTCGCTGGACGGGCTGAAAAAAGCCAATAAGGTCGCCGTCGCGGCCCGATTGGCCGAATTTAAGAAAATGCTGACCGCAGGTTTGGCGTAACCGCCAGCATGGCGCGGACAGCGGAAAATGATAAATTGTGAAAGTTCCCTTGTTTTTTTGTTGACCCTTCCGGGGTTGCCGGTAAGATGACACTGTTTATTATCCGGCGGGCTAAGCCTGTAAACGGTCTGTGCGTTGCAAAAATGAGTTCACCAGCCGGAAACGGTGCGAATGAACCAGGAAATGCCGACAACTGAAACGCGATGGATCGCGAGATTCCGGTGGAATCGGCAGGCGCTACAGGGATAATGATGAATCGCTCGGAATGGTAGTAAGTCGATGAGGAGTCTGTGAATGAATCGCACGCGATGGCGACTGGGTTTTATGGCGATTCTGCTGGGACTGGTGATGGGTTTACCCGCCATGGTCCAAGCAGCGGCACCAATCAGTAAAGCGGCGGCTAAAAAGGCCGGCTTTGAGCAGCTTTGGGAATTGCCCGTGGGTATTGGCTCCCATACGGGCGATTCGGTTGCGAAATTATGGCAATTGGGAAACAACTTAATTATCCTTACCCGCCACGGGTATATGGTCTGCATCCGGGCACAGGTGGGTACCATTCGCTGGACTATTAAAATTCCGGGAACCGCCGGAAGCATCTCACGGCCGGAACCATTCGCAACGCACCAGTTCATGTTGCTGGTCAGTGGCCACCTGCTGATTTTAGACACGCGCAATGGCACTATTATTCATAACAAGTCGTTGCTGATGGCACCGGGCACCAATCCCATTATGAACAAGGATACAATTTTAATCGGGGCATTGCATGACCGCATGACTGCGTTATCCGCCAAGTGGCCGCCACGCCAGCTATGGTTCCAGCTTGATCGGGGCGATTCATTTGTATCCGATCCCGTTGTGGTCGATGGGGAAGTTGTTTTCGGCAGCCGCAACGGGCTTATTTACGCCCGCGACTTGGCCGACGGCACCGGCGGCTGGAAACGCCACGTCGGTGGTCATCTGCTGGCCAGTCCGGCTGTGGCACACGGGGTTGTGTATTTCCCCTGCATGGACAGCAATGTGTATGCGGTGGACGCGAACACGGGCATATCGCCTTGGATTACCCGGCTGCCGGGTGAACTGGAATTTTCGCCGCTGGTTCTGAAAAACCATTTGCTGGTTCCAACCGGTGGCGTGGGATTATTTTCACTGTCCATGAAAACCGGTCTTAAACAATGGGGACCTGTTCCCAATGGATTCCGCATAGTTGGTCGTAAAGGTGGCGAGATTTTCGTTGCCACAACGCGCGGGACCATCGCGGTGGTGAATCTGACGACCGGACATGTGCTGAAGTCCATGGCTTACGATGCGCCTTCCGTTTTTATGCGTAACAGTAAAACATCCATTATTTTTATGGCCTCCGTCAACGGCGAAGTAGAAGAACTTAAGCCGCTGCGAAGACAATAATACAACTTGAGCGTAAAGTAATTTTAATGAATCCTGATCTTGTACCTGTGCGCCGCGCGCTGATTTCCGTTTCTGATAAGACCGGCCTGATTGAATTGGCCGCAATCTTAAGCCGGGAATTTGCAATCGAAATTATTTCTACCGGGGGCACCGCCCGAACTCTCGCGGCGGCCGGGTTGGGCGTAAAGGATATTTCTCAAATTACCGGCTTTCCGGAAATGATGGATGGCCGAGTGAAAACCCTGCATCCAGTTGTTCATGGCGGGCTGCTGGCGTTGCGCGATAATCAGGAACATCTCGCGGCCATGCAGGCTCATGACATTCAGGCCATTGATCTTCTCATTGTGAATCTTTATCCCTTTGAGCAGGTCACAGCGCGCGATCATTGCACGCTGGAAGACGCCATCGAAAACATTGACATTGGCGGACCGGCGATGATTCGGTCGGCGGCCAAAAACCATCGCAGTGTGGCGGTGGTAACCGACGCATCGCAGTATGAAAGCCTCATAGCGCAACTCCGCGGCCAACACGGAGCCACGCAATTATCATATCGCAATATGCTCGCCACCAGCGCCTTTGCCCGCACCGCGCGCTATGACGCGGCCATTAACAATTATCTCCAAGCGCATTACACACCGGAAGCGGCATCCGGCTTGCCGCCGGTACTCGCCCCCGTGCTGCGACTGCAACAGACTCTGCGCTATGGCGAAAACCCGCATCAGGCCGGGGCCTTGTATACCCCGGCTGGAGAACAACGCGGCATTGCCGGAGCCACGCAATTACACGGCAAAGCTCTGTCCTACATGAATCTGCTCGATGCGGATGCCGCCATGGCTCTGGTATCGGAGTTTTCCGAGCCTGCGGCGGCGATTATCAAACATGCCAATCCCTGTGGCTGTGCCACGGCGACAACACTGGCCCAGGCGTTTGATCTGGCCTATGCCGGTGATCCCGTCGCGGCATTTGGTGGCATTGTGGCGTTTAACCGACGGGTCGATAAGGCCACGGCGGAAAAAATTGTCGCGGGCAAAAGGTTCATTGAAGTGCTGCTGGCACCCGCGTTCGATACCGAAGCATTGGCACTTTTACAACAGCGCTGGGCCGATTGCCGGGTGCTGTGCGTGGAAAAGCCGGGCCTGGAAACATTAACGTTTCGCTCCATCTCCGGCGGGGTCCTGGCCCAGACGGCGGATGGCATCGGATTTGATCAAGCCACGGCCAAGGTTGTTTCCAAGCGGCAACCGGACGCAAAACAATGGCGCGACCTGGCTTTTGCCGCCCTGACATGCAAGCATGTTAAAAGCAATGCCATTACGCTGGTGCGCGATGGCCAGCTTCTCGCTGCCGGTGCCGGCCAAATGAGTCGCGTTACGAGCTGCCGACTGTGCGTTGATCTTGCCGGCCAGAATGGCCATGGAGAAAAACTTGCGGGATCAACGGCTGCTTCCGACGCCTTTTTTCCATTCCCGGATGGACCGGAAATTCTTATTGCGGCGGGGGCCAAGGCCATTATTCAACCCGGTGGCTCCAAGAAAGATGATCTGACCATTGCATTGTGCGATCAGCATGATGTGGTACTGGTATTTACCGCGGTGCGGCACTTCCGGCACTGATTACGCCCTTCAGCTTGTTGCCAGGGAACTGAACATGCTTAATTGCTCACCCGGTAACGCTTTGCGATCTGGTGCGCCCAGCCAGTCGGTTCTCTGGAATTGATGCGATAAAGTGAGTTTCGGCGCGATGCGGGCATCGGTTTCAAATAACGCGCGCAGCCTGATGGGGCAATTGCATTGACGGCTGCGGTGCAACAGTACAATGTGGTGCGCCTGATGTTCCAACCCATATTTTTCCGCGGTGCGATCCAGAATTTTCCGAATAAGGTCCAATGCCTCCGGGTTGGATAAATGGCCGGCACCGCCCATAATCCGCTTTTTCAGCCGCTGGGGACGGGCGCTTTGTAATTGCATGTCCGGATCATAATTGCTTTCGATGGCCAATATCCCCGCGCCGGAAAAAAGTTCCACCAGCTCCGGCAATGGGCGGCCAAAATCTGTGGCATATCCCACGCGTGTCTGCTGACTTTGCAGCAAAAAACCGAAACTGCCCTTCTTGTCATGCTGCAGACGAATGGGGGTGCAGGATACAGCCGGCAACGGATTGAAAACATCCTTGTCAAATGTGGTGGTTAACGCCATGACGGGCTTGAGGAGATCCTCCAGTCGGGCCAGACGGCGCAGCAGCTTGAGTTGATTACCGGGAATAAAAATCCGGATATCCTGCCGCAGCATCACCCGGAACCACGCGGGATTGATATGATCGCCATCGAGATGCGTTAACACGATGGCGCGAATATTGGAAATATCCAAACCCGTGCCGATCATTCGGCGATCCGCGGTAAGCGGGCCGATCCCGGCATCAATGAGCATAGCATCCGACCCCGCCCGCAATAACGAGGCGTTACCGCCCGATCCGCTGGCCAGAACGCATAACTCAAGATTCATCGTGCCGCAATCCAACATAAAGCCATCCTGCGGCTGGTCTGACCGCAGGAATTTACCGGATACATGATACGACCGGATTGGATTTCTCGGCAAATCATACCGCAATCCCCCCGGAGCCGGTCCGAGCAAACTCATACCCGGATTGGATGCCATTGATCCGCTCAATGGCAAAAAGATAAAGGTTCAACTGTCGTACCAACGGCTTCAGGCCATCGCCGGGCGCAGCAAGGGCCAAGTGATGGAAACCGGATATATTGTCCCGGAAATACTCCAGCATCCGACCGCAATTTTTGAGGGACTTACGAAAGACGATGACGAAGATCGGCGTGGAGTGGGCTGGCGTTGTTACTGCGGAATTCCGTCGAAGAGTTATCGGACAGACGGCGCAGCGCAGAACGCATTTCCTGGTCAAATATTCCTGGTCTTTGTGAATCAGGAGAGAATTGCCTACAATTGCAGATGGGAGAAATGTGATCAGGCTGACTGTCGGCTGCCTGAAAATCACCGCCAACGATTTAAACGGAGACTCCTATGACCGCAATGTCCAACAGCGAATTTGGGGAATACATGCTTCAACTTGCCGCGAAGGCAGCACCGTTCAAGCCATCAGCTCTGTACGATGTTGCCGGCGACTGCATCGAATTTATCGCAAGTCCGGAAGTATACCGAGCTCAGCGACTGGATGACCTTGTGACCGTCTACTATGGTCAGGAGACCGGGAAAACATTGGCTGGCTTTATAACCATGGTTGCGGCGTTCCACAGAATTACCAAAAGGCAATGGCATGGTTTAACAGGTTGCCGGAAACGGCGTCTGGACGCATGGGTACAGGTCACAGCACAAGAACGGGTCCTGACGCTGACCGTAGATCAATCCGCACTGGCTGAGCAGCAAAAGCTCGATGGCTGCTATGTTCTCAAGACTGATCTGACCCAGCCCCAGGCTGATGCCCAGAGTGTCCACGCCCGCTACAAGGGCCTGGCATTGGTAGAGTGGGCGTTCCGGACCAGTCCCGGCGCGCCGGGAGAGATGCGTCCGGTGCATGTGCGTCTGGCCAGCCGCACGCGTGGCCATGCACTGGTGATCATGCTGGCCTACAAGATCGTGCAGGAATTAGCCCGGCGATGGCAGGCCATTGATGCCACGGTGCAGGAGGGCCTGGACGAACTCAAAACACTCTGCACGACGCAGATGGTTATGAAGGGAAAGCCGCTGTGCAACTGCATCCCGCAGCCGCGGGCATCGGTGCAGCGGTTGCTGGAACTGGCGGAAGTGATCCTGCCCCGAGCACTCCCGCACCGTGGCGTCCATGTAGCCGCCAGAAAGAAGCTGCCATCAAGACGCAAACAGCGTTGATTTTACAGCCTGATATCGCTGTGCGAAGTACCGCTTTATGCTGGAACATCCGTTTTAATCTGGAGCTGAAAGGAACCGAATCATGCAGGAAGAATCACCCCTGCTGGGAAACACCCGGCGTACGGTACTCAAGCAGTTTGCCGCCGCGGCGGTGGTCAATGCGATTCCTCTTGCCGGACGCGACGCGCCTTCTGCGGATGCCGGGGTCCCAGGTGCCGCACAATCAGAAGAGGTGATCCTGGAAGATTCCGAATTGCGGGCGGCGTTTGATCCGGTGTCGGGAGCTTTGACCGCTCTGGAATATAAGCCCACCGGCTGGGCCATACAGAAGCGTCCGGAATTGGGCGCTTCCTTCTGGATGTATGTACCGCTGCCAGATCGGAGGGATAACTTTATTCTTGGCCACAAGCAGCGTGCCAAGCGGGTGAAAAAAAGCGGCCATCAGGTACACTTGGAGTGGGACAACTTGGTCAGCGAACACGCCGGTGTGCTGCCGATCAGTTTTACGGCCACGGTTACGCTGCGGAATGGGAAATTAACCTTTGAATCGTCACTGGAAAATCATTCCGCATTAGCCGTCGAGGTAGTTGGGTATCCCTTTCTAGGTGACCTTGGCGCGCCGACGCCCGATACACCGATGTGGCGGCGCGAGATGTGGTATAACAACCTCAATTGCAGTGAAATTTATCCCCATTTTTCCAACCAACTGGGCTATTACGGTGATAAGTACCCCATGCAAAACACGGACTCTTTTGCGGATTATACGTGTAGTCTTTTCTGGCTCATCCAGTCCAGCGGCCAGGGGGTTTACGTCCAAGTCAATGACCACCAGGCAAAATATATGGTGCGTGGCGCTTTTGAACAGAAGCCCGGTGATCTGGATTCCATTTACAATCGGGTACCATCGGAATCCGAAATTTCCGGCCACACTGTTCACCTGGAATTTCGAGCCAACCACTTCCTTTACGCCGGTCCTGATGCCGCCGTGAATCTCACGCCGATTGTTATGTGCGGGTATCGGGGCGACTGGCAGGCGGGTGCTGATCTGTACAAGCAATGGCGGGCGACCTGGTTCAAACAACGCCCGATTCCCGCATGGGCCAAAAAAGTGCATTCCTGGCAGCAGTTACAGGCCAACACACCCGAAGAATCACTTCGAGTTCCGTATCGCGATCTGGTGAAATACGCAAAACAGTGCGCCCGCTATGGCGTAACGGCCATTCAGTTCGTCGGCTGGAACCGCGGCGGCCAAGATGGCGGAAACCCCTCTCTGGATACCGACCCGCGGTTGGGTACGTGGCGGGAATTGCATGACGCCATCGCCCAATGTCAGGCCATGGGAGTGAATATCGTGCTGTTTGGGAAGTTCCCCTGGGCCGACATGACCACAGCCTGGTATCGCCGCGAGCTTTACAAATACGATGTCAAAGATCCCTTTGGCATACCGTATCAAAAGGGGGGCTACTGCTACGACACCCCGACGCAACTGGCTGGTATCAGCAGCCACCGATTCGCCGTCATGTGTTTTCGTGATCCGGCCTATCTGCAAGTTGCGGGGCGCGAATTTGCGAAGGTTGTCGCGCTCAATGCCGCCGGCTTTCTCTATGATGAAGTGTGTTGGCACGGACATCACAGTTGTTATTGCTTTGCGACGGATCACGGGCATAGCGTTCCGGGATATGTCTATAACGGCGATATCCCGATGGCGGAGATTTTGGATAAGACCACCGGTAATAACCCGGAATTTCTCTTCGCCGGCGAGGCCCCCGAAGACATTCTACTGCAACACTATACGCTGTCCTACTTTCGCATCAGTGCTGGGCACACGCCGATCAGCCGCTATATCGACTCGCATGTACCGTTGATGGTTGCGGTAACGGGCTTTGATGACCGTGAAATGCTCAACCGGGCTTTAATGTATCGTTACATCATCAGCTATGAACCGTACAATTTCAAAGGCAAACTCGGCGACTTCCCGCTTACCATGGCGTATGGGGACAAAATTGACGCCCTGCGCCGGCGCTACAAGCATTGGCTCTGGGATGCGGAATATCGTGACACGCTCTGTGCCAGCGTCATCACGCATGGCGGTCCGCAGCCGCATCCCATTATTTATTCGGTTTTCCAAACGTCCATCGGCGAGCGCGCCGTCGTGGTGGTCAATGACGATTTTTCCAAAAGTGCCGCCGTCACCGTAAAACTGCCGCATCCCCACCACCTGGTCGTGGTGACCCCCGAACAACCGGATCCGAAGCCCACGGCGGGCCTCGTGCATATCCCGCCGCGGTCCGCCGTAGTGCTCTTGGAGCAGCGGGCCTAGCTGTTCTCCGACGAATAATAAGTACGGGAAAAATCGGATAACGACGACACAGAAGGCCTCCAATAACCCGTCTGCTGTGGGTAGAAGGTATTTCCGTGCCATTATCGGGAGCCCTGGCTTTGAGCAATGTGCGACTTGATCTGGCGCGGGTAGTAAAGGGCGCCCGAATGTGTTCGCACCGACGTCGGTTCCGCATCCTGTAGCGGTAACGTTGTCTCCGGGTGTTTGCCGCTCATGTGGCGTACCTTGGGGCATTTTTTTCTTCTTTTAGAAAGTAATCGAATGATGAGTGCCATAAAAAAAACGCTTGGGCCGTTGGCGTTGCTGGCAGCCACCTGTTTTCTCCATGGTCGGCTGGCGTTGGCGGGTCTTTTTCCGAGAGCGGTGATGACAGGCTCGGCCATTGCCGACGACCCCACTGGCGGCAATGTTCCGGTCCGCCTTCACGCCAAGGCGACCAAGCCACGGGCCGTGGTCGGTGTCTATTACTTCGACGGCTGGGACAAAATTAATAGCCAGCAATTAACTCACAATACCTTGATGTCG
>JAJZVR010000229.1 GCA_021847065.1 Planctomycetota bacterium
ACCTATTTCGGCCCCGGCGGCGTAGCCAATATGATCCATGTGCACGGTGAGGGCCTGAAGGCCATGGCACAAGAGGAGTCACTGAAAAGCCGGCGAGCGTGGGTTCGCAGCCAATTACAGACGTATCAACAACTTGCCGTGCACCGGGACCGCAGCGCGAATCTGAAAAAAATGCGGCTCCTGCAATTTCGTATTTTTGGCCTGACCGGTTTAACGGCGGAATTGCTTTCGGATCGAGCCTATCTTTCACAGCATGGCCGCAGCACCGCGTTGGATAACGACCTGATGATGCTCTGGTACCATGCCACACCCCCGGTGGAAGCGCAGATCAATCCGGATTATCTTCCATTTTGGCATGAATCCAGTCTGCTGGATGGATCGCCCCGGGCAATCATGGTTTCACGGCTTGATGGCCTGACTCCGGAAATGGTCATCGGTATTATCCGCACGTCCATTGCGGCGCAACATCGCGGCCTGCATGGCGTTGCGTATTTTGATGCCCGCGGTTTACACGGCACGGACCCGTATTCGCTGTTTGATCATGACATTCGCGTCGCCGCCCGATACATTAAAAAAAATGCCGCCATCAATGTTGTGATCAATGATACGCCCGCATTATTACAGGCGAAAAATTGCCCTCGCGCGGCTCTTTATTGCGGTTGGTATTCGGTGCATCATTATGTGGATTCATGTCAATGGTTGCCGGGATGCGTAGGCTACCACGTTGCGAGTTTTGAACTTACGACACTGCACAATCCCGCCGATACCGGATGGTGCATCAACATGCTCAAGCACGGAGTGGTGGGCACATTGGGTGCGGTGGCGGAGCCTTATTTGCAGGCGTTCCCCAAGCCGTCGGTGTTTTTTCCACTTTTGCTTTCGGGGAAATTTACGCAAATTGAAGTCTATTTCCTTACGACGCCGGAAGTAGGCTGGCGAATCGCGTATGTGGGCGATCCGCTTTATAACCCGTTCAAGCACGATCCAAGAATTGCGCCGGCGGAGCTGAAAAAAACGCCGCTGTTTGCCAAAGCATTCCGAGAAATTAAAGCGCTGAATTATTAGTTCGTCGCATCATGCGGTACTCTTATAATTCAGCACCGGGCGCAATTGCCGCACGATGCGCACGAGATCACCCTGGGCCCGCATGACCCGGCGAATATCACGGTAAGCAGCGGGTGCCTCGGCACACAGCCGCTGGCGATTGTGTTGCACATAATATATTCCGTGCATGGCATCATCGAGGTGTGAGGGTGAAATGCGGCGCATGGCATCACCACGACTGAGCCTTCGCCCGGCTCCGTGCGAGCTGGAATTCAACGATTCAACATTTCCTCTACCGGTGACATGAAAGCTTTCGGTGCCCATACTGCCGGGAATCAGCCCCGGCTGATCCAATGCCGCCGCGTTGGCACCTTTGCGATGCACCCACAGATTTAGCGAGCCATGGTTTTCCAGCGCGAGATGGTTGTGATCGCAATCAATATAGGTCTGGGGTTCGGGTTGTATTTCCAGGACCTCGGCCAGGATATCAGAGAGCGTCGACATGATCGATTGGCGATTCGCCGCCGCATATAACCGCGCCCAACGCATATCGGCGAGGTACGCTCGGCCTTCGGCACTGGCGGAATGTAGCGCGGGAAGCCGGAAGCGCATGGGCATGCACCGGCGGAAGTGGAATTGGAAAATCGCCTGGCCCATTGCGCGCGAGCCAGTGTGTACCATCGCCCAGAGCTTCTGCTGTTGATCGAATTGCAATTCAAGGAAATGATTGCCCGTGCCCAAGGTTCCGAGTTGCAGCAGGCCATCATGCCGTTTAGCTTTTTCCAGCATCGGGTCGCTAAGGGGCTGTTCGGACAAATTATCCGGCAAGAAGCGCAAGCCGGCGCGGCGTTGACGCCCGATTGGAATATGGTGGCCAACGGTCTCAAAAATCATTTTCGCCTGCCGGGGAGTAAATTCCGGGGTTTCCGAGGCAAATCTGCACGCGGCAATCCCGCATCCGATATCGCCGCCCACTGCGGCCGGATAAAGCAGTTGTTCCGTGCCGATGACCATGCCAACACAGAAAGGCCCGGCAGGATGAACGTCCGGCATGATTGCAACATGCCGGACATCGTCCGCGTTTGACCAACGCTGAAGCTGTGTGCGGACTTCCGGCGATATTGGATCGGCCAAGAATTCAAATACCGGTGCTGTCATGGTTGCACCTCCGGCATTGGCAGAACCAGAAAAGTAAGTTCGGGCGCTTTTTTCCGATAAATGGCGGACGCTACAGCGGCGCGCAGCATTCCCTTCACCTGTTCGAGACGATGAAATATGCAGGTCAAATCGACCGGCGCATCAGCCGGTTTGGCCAATACCGTCACAAGCAGGCGCGTGGCGTCTGGTGCGGGAGTTACTGATTCCAACACCAGATTTTGTAAAACCGGATCGCCGCAATCTCCAGCCAACGACTGGCACAAGGCCCGGAAGGTCTGCTTGCACAACTGGGCGGTTTTGTAATCCGGCTTTTGCTGAAACTCTTCGTGGTATCCTAAATCATTGGAATATCCGTGCCGGCGCGCGGATTGCCGGCGCGGGCTTCGGCTGTGAAAATTCTTCACGCTTAAACTCCAGTAAGCGCGGCAATACATGCCGCGCAGTATTAAAAAATTAATAAACGTTTACAGAAAGCGTTTTGAGCATATCTCCGCTGAATATTCCCAGCGTGGTGGCAACAGTTCTGTTACGACCTGCCAAGCTCAGGCAGAGGGATGCTCATTTATGCAATGAATTGGATTGTAGCCATAAAACACCGAATCGCCGCGTCAGCCGCAGCGTCCTTACTGTGAGTTAGCATAATCCGATGTTACTGATTGTCAAGAAAAATGTTCTGGTTTTTCTTTTCTGGAACATATGCGTGCAACAGGTGCTTACCCGCGCGCGGAAATGGACAGGCGCGATTATTGTTGATACACATTGCGGATCATGGTGTTATTGTCATTTATCACCACTGCCGAATTGTATGCGGGCGATTCGCGTGCCGCGCAAGGAAACGCCCCTGATGGCATTATTGCATTATTCCGCACCGACCGCCGGGGCGGGACGGTGACTTTGCCGGCAAAACAAGCCGGATCTACACGCCTCCCGCCCGCGCGGCGGCAATGGCACGGGGAAACAATATATTGTTCTCCTTGTGCACATGAATGTGCGTGTCGACTTCAATTTCCCGTAGCGCATCAAGCATGGCTCGGAAGGTGTTGCACGCTTCGGCCGGGGCGGTGTAGTTGTCGCTGAGGGTTCGCAATTGTTCCAAATCCGCACCGGCGCGATCATGTTCATGCTCCATAATTGCCACGGGGTGATCAACGTCCACATCAGCCTGCCTGGCCTCGATGAGACGGATACGCGGGAAGAGAATATGTTCTTCCTTGAACATGTGGGCGTCCATTTCCGAGGCAAAGCGGTCATACGTGGTTTTCAATTCAGTCAGGAAAGCATAGTGCAACCCATGCACGGTGAAGGTTCGATGAACCAGCATGGCAACGCGCGGCAATTCTTTCTTTAACCACGCGTGATGCGTGGATTCGATATGGTCGGCCAAGTCCGTTAACGTCGCGGTACTCCAATCCCGCTGATCGGGATCATGCCCGGCGGCCAGCAGGTCTGTCATTATTGCAGCGGGATCAATGTTGCGCTTGGCGCACGCCTGACGCAATGTCGCCTTGCCGCCGCAGCAATAATCAATACCATTGTGTTCAAACACCCGTGATCGTGCGGGCAACTCGCCCACCCACTGCGATACCGAATCATCCACACCCAATGCTGTTGCAAGTGCCATAAAACATTCCTTATACACGTCTTCGCTCACCAGTCCCGGCACACCGCCGGGCCACAAAATAAGTGTAGCACAGTAGATTATGGATTTCAAGACCTATTTATCCTATTATTGCGGATGAGGTGTTGCCATATTACTTGGCAGAAACGCAGAAACAGGCGGCATAAATGCCGCCGCTAAGACAGTTGGGCTTGAAAAATGGCACCAATTACTGCCGTTAGCCAAAAAATATGGCCACACCCTTGCGGATGGCTGAGATACGCCGCTGGTGCTTGACGATACCTCATTATATATTATACAATTGATTACTTGATTAGTTGCACAGTCGAGCGGCTTTGGTTGCGGCCGCGAACGTGCGTTTTTCGGAGATGGATCATGATGATGAATCGCAAGCGCATCGTGATTGTCGGCGGGTCTTTTGGCGGGGTTAACGCCGCCTACGAACTCCGCGGACAACTGGGACGGAAAGCTGACATTACGCTTATATCCAAAGAATCGGCCTTCACTTTTACACCCTCCCTGCCATGGCTGGTCATGGGATGGCGTGAGCCTGATTCGCTGCAGGTGCCTCTCGCAAAGCCGCTCAAGCGGGCGGGAATCCGTTTCGTACATGGCGGCGTGGAGGCCTTGGATGCGGAAAAATGTGTCATCAGCGCCGGGGCGGAAAAGTTTTCCTATGATACGCTGCTGCTGGCCACGGGCGCTGAACTTGATTACGGAGCGGTTCCTGGCCTCGGCCCGGTAACGGGCTTCACACAGTCCGTATTTAATGTCGCGGAAGCCGGCCGATCTCGCTCCGCCCTTGCGGAGGTATTGGGGCGCGAGCAGGGGCGCATCGTTATTGGAGCGGCACCGGGCGCCAGTTGCATCGGGCCGGCTTATGAACTGATCATGATGATGGACACGGTGCTTAAGCGGGCGAGGAATCGCCACCGCTTTACGCTCACTTACCTCACACCGGAGCCATTTATCGGCCATTTTGGTATTGGCGGGGTCGGCCATTCGGCCCGAATGGTTCAGGATGAGTTTGCGTCACGAAGCATTGAATCCGTTACCAACGCCCGAATTGTTCAAGCGGAACCCAACCGTCTGATTCTGGCGGACGGTCAGGAGTATGGCTTTGATTTTTCACTGGTGATTCCCGCTTTCCTCGGGAGCGGCTTTGTGCGAGCTGTCAGTGGGTTGGCGAACCCGAAGGGCTTTATTCCCGTTACGCCAAGCCTTGCCAGCGCAAAGTACCCCAACATTTACGCCGCGGGCGTGGCCGTAGCAATACCACCACCCTTTGCCACGGCGGTTCCCGTGGGCGTACCAAAAACGGGGCACATGACGGAACTCATGGCCCGCGCGGCGGCCCACAATATCGCGGCGGAATATCGTGGGCACCCAATGATCGACGGCTTGTCGCTTCCCTCGCTGTGCATTGCCGATGCGGGGGACACCGCGTTCTATATGTCGGCGGATCCTTTTCTTCCGCCGCGAAACAAGGCCGTTACCAAGCGCGGAAAATGGGCAAGATACTTGAAGTTGGCGTTCGAGCGCTACTACCTGGCACGCATTCGATACCGTCTTCCTTCTCTTCATTTTGGCTGGTGACTTAATGATGGTCTGCAAAGGAGTTAATCAACATGGACACGGACCGGCAATTTAAGGATCGCATCTATGAACAGTTTGCGCGCATTGGAAAAGCGGTTTGCAGCCCCAAGCGGCTGGAAATCATCGAATTGCTCTGTCAGGCGCCCAAGAACGTCGAAGTTCTGGCACAACAGGCCAATGTCTCGGTAGCCAATGCGTCACAGCACCTGCAAGTGCTGCGCCGCGCGGGCATGGTGGAAGGACATAAAGATGGTTTGCATGTTATTTACCGCATCGCGGACTCGGCGGTCTGTACTTTCATCATGGAAATGCGGAGCTTGGCCGAGCGCCAACTTGCGGAAATGGACCGTATCACAAAAACCTTTTTGGCGGGACGTATTGGTCTGGAGCCGGTGGACCAGGCGGAACTGCTTGAGCGTGTGCGCTGCGGCAAAGCGGTGGTCATTGACGTAAGGCCCGGCGATGAATATGAGGCCGGGCATATCGCCGGAGCGGTTTCAATGCCGCTTGGGGAGTTGGAAGCGCGGTTGTCCGAATTGCCCCGGGGAAAATATATTGTGGCGTACTGCCGCGGCCCGTATTGTGTTTTGTCGATCAAGGCGGTGGAACGCTTGCGTGCGAAAAATTATAAAGCCTTCCGCCTTGAGGACGGGGTAAGCGAGTGGCAGGCGCGGGGATTTCCAATTACACGGGCAGCGGAACTGCCGCACTGATTGTGATTCCGTCCGCCGTGACACCGTTGCCGGTCTGTCAAAAGCATTGATGGATTGCTGCGGAATTTGATATGGGTCTTTTATGAAAGGTGTTTTTTATGTCACAGGTGATTTTAACAATCCTGGGTAATCCCCCGTACGACGGTTCGGATGCGGCGTGGAACGCGCTGCGTCTGGTTGGCCAATTGCACAAGGATGGTGCGACGATGCGACTTTTTTTGATGAACGACGCGGTAGACCTGGCCCGCGAAAGCATCAAACCACCCGAGGGCTATTTTGATCTGGTGCGGATGGTTAAAGATTTGATTGCCGCCGGGGTCTCTGTGCGGGTGTGCGGTACCTGCCAGGGCCGTTGCGGAACCGCAAAGGGCGAGCCGTACTATCCGGGTGCCAACAAGTC
>JAJZVR010000230.1 GCA_021847065.1 Planctomycetota bacterium
AAACCGAACATTGACAACGGTGAATGGATGCTTCCTGCATCTTCTGATACTCCTCGTCAATCCATTGACGCCGACAATCATACCCCCTTTTTCACCAAAAAACACGAAATTGTTTTTGCACTGGCCCCAAGTGTGGGCGATTGCCGAGATGGCCAACCATGTTTGTGAAACAATGTCCAAAAACGAAAGTAATGAAGACAAGCCTGAACTTCTTGTGGATGCCATTGCCACGGTTGGGATCAACGGTGGAAAAATCAAACATTTCATAAGCTTCGCATCCAAGTTCTGCCACTTTTTCGTCAATGATGGGATATTTCCCATCTACGATCAGGCGGCCCGCGAAACGCTGGCCCTTCATCTTGGAAAAAATGCGATGATCGCCGACGGTGAAAAACCATATACCGCATTTTGCGGCAACATTGCATGCTTACGGGCGGCGTCAAATCTTACCTGTTCGTTGAGCGCCCTTGATCGGTACCTGTGGATCAGAGGCCTGCATGTCCAATTCGAGAAACTTGGGGACAAAGCAGAAATAAATGGGGAAATTAAACAGTATTTTCAGTGTGCTAAGGCGGAAGATGACATCAATTTCATTACGCTGATAAATTAAATGACGGCATTAGAAGTTGGTTGGTGAGGATGATGAAATAGGGATTGATCTGCGGACCATGCTAACGCCGGGCACACGGCAACGGAGCGGCGGAGGCGGGCATTTTAGCTCGGGTTAAGCAGCGGAGATTTTAACTTTGGCGTGACAAATTCTCCCAGCCACTGGCGACGAAAAGTGCCCTAGGTTACCAAAACCGCGCCCGGAATGTCGTGGTTCTTCTGCGCCTCGACTTCGGCGGCGCGCCCCACCGCAATCCTGATGGAACTGAGCTACCTTGCCCCCATTTGCACATTTACCGAGAAGGCTTTGCCGATAAATGGGCCGTTCCACTGCCAACCGATAAATTTGGTAACATAGCGGACGTATGGCAATCGCTTTTGGACTTCATGGCATATTGCGCGCTGGTTAAGACGCCGCGGATTAACAGGGGACTTTATACATGATCGCAGAAGCTGGAAACCTGATCGACCGGTATTTGGCGTGGCTTCGAGAAAAAACAATCCTGCGGACCGTGCATGACGACTGGGTGGAGATTACCACGCCCTATCTTGATCGGCATAACGATTACCTTCAAATATACATGCGTGAAAAAGAGGGGAAGATACTCCTGTCAGATGACGGGTACACCATTGATGATCTGATCCAATCCGGCTGTAACCTTGATAGTCCAAAACGCCAGCAGTTGCTCAAGCAAACCCTCGTCGGATTCGGTATTCAGCAGCGGGACAACCGCCTGGAAGCGCAGGCAACCCAACATACCTTTCCTATGCGCAAACATGACCTGCTGCAGGCCATGCTGGCGGTCAACGATTTATTCTGCCTTGCCGTCCCCATGGTGACCAGCTTGTTTTTTGAGGATGTGGTTGCCTGGATGGAATCCGCAGACATACGCTACGTTTCCGGCGCAAAATTCACCGGAAAAAGCGGATTTGACCATCATTTTGATTTTGTCATCCCGAAATCAAGGTCGCGGCCCGAACGGTTCCTTGAAACGGTCAATGCACCTTCCCGCTCCAAGGCCGAATCGCTGGCCTTCAAATGGGAAGACACAAAGGAAGCCCGGCCAAGCAAATCAGAGGTGTACGCAATCATAAACGACCAGGATACCGCCGTGGCGGAACCGGTACTTGAGGCTATGCGCCGCTACGAAATAATCCCCGTTCGATGGAGCCTGCGTGCCGAAGCCGTTAAAGAACTCGCCGCGTGAGAATTGAAGGCTAGATGTCCACAAAATCTACAATTGAAAGCCTGAATCTGGCCGGTATTGACTGGGCCATCGTCGGCAGTGAATCCGGACCTGATGCCAGGCCGATGAATCCCGCTTGGGTCACGGATATACGCGATCAATGCCAAAACGCTGCCGGACTGGTAGTGCTGCGGCCTTAAAAAGCTGCTGGGGGCGGTGCGGATGCATAGAGCTTCCGCAAGGCTCAGGTCCGGCAGATCGGGCGCGTGATGGTGCGGCGATTGCCGGGCCGTTGATCCACCGGGCTTGGAAAGAAGATTGCACAATAATGTCTACCATGAATATTTTACGGTATAGGTAATAATCTTTTTGCCGTTCGCCGGCACTTCTGCGGTAAATTCTATTTCCCGGCTGTTGAGTTTCTTAAATTTATCGCTTTGCGTGATGATCTTCCAGTTGTACCAACGGTAAAGATATTGCGGCACGAGCACTGTTGCGGCGGTTTTTTTGTGATTGTCCAGGGTGATGGTTAAACTTTCTTTGAGCCACCGGGCGGCGGAATTTTCCTGGAAATTGGTCTGCACCCGCTTGCCGACAATATCAAACGCTTTGCCCACCTGCACAGAAACCGCTTCATCGCGTGGGATGTTATGAATTAAATCTTCGCCGAGAAACTCCAGCGTGCCATCCGCCGGGTCTTCCTTGAAAACGCGGATTTTGCCCTTGGGCAGGGGAATGCCCAGCGTATTGGCCCGGGTGTTTTCAAACTGAATGTAGACACCCACTTCACCGGTGGATTCAATGCCGGCATTGCGAATAAGATCCGGACTATCCCCATAATAAACATAGGGCGTGGCATTTTGTCCGCTATACACCAGCACCTTCTGGACCGCAATGTGCGGACGGCTGGGAAACAACGCGATCTGCTGCGTGGCGTTCTGGTTGATGGTGGTCAGGCGCGGCAGCGTATAAAGATGATATTCAAAAAAAGCTTTTTCTTTGAAGCTGCTGGCGGGCTGGGCCGCCTGCATGGCCGCTAACGCAAATTGTGGATACATCTGCGGCGGCCGGACGGTATGCGGGTTCCCCGCCACCAACTTGAGCCGGGCATCGCGATAGGTTTTACCGGACAAATTCATCAGCGTTACCCATGCGGCCAGACTGGCATGGGCATCGGTTTTCCCCAACACCAGATTGTAATCCGCAATCCAGGTCAGGCCTTTGGTTTCATAGCTGGTCAAAACCTTCTGTTTGCCGGCCTTAGGCGAAAAGATATTCCATTCCAACGTGGGTTTGGTCAGCAGGTCGCGCGGAAATTTCCCCAGGCGAATCCGCTGATACGACTTGACAATATGAATGCCCGACTGGTTTTGAATAATCAGCGCGCTGCCCGTATCGGAGAGGAGAGTTCCTTTCATCTGCTTGATGCTGCGGTTGGTTTCCGGGGCGGTAATGTTGATGGTGCGATTAATATAATGATTCAGCAATGACTGGGAATTCAGCAGATCAAATTTGAAGCGTTGATTTAAAACTTCCGTGGCGGGAACGGTGAGATCCTTGAAGCTTACCGTGGTGGGGTCAATGTAGGCGGGCACATCGGTAAAATCGAGTCGATTTTCACCGGCCTTCAGGTTCAACGTACGAAATTCCTTGACCACGCCAAAGCCGGGGATGTTGGTTGGATTGGTATTATAATTATTTTCCATGCGCATATTGTAAACCCATTGTTGAGGGTCGAATGTCTGCGGATCAGCGGAAGAATAGATGGTGACAGTGGTGGGCGTGGCCGGCGCTTGGACCACCGGTGTAGCCGCCGGTGTTGACGCGGCGGCCATGCCGATTGAAGCGGTTGTGGCAAGGATTGCGATCCATTTGGAATGTTGCGGGTTCATAACGATACCTCCGAATGTGATTTCTGATGCCTGCGAACACATGCCAGTATACTGTAAAAAAAAGGGGCGGATAGTCGCAGCTATTACGGGGTACTGGATGCTCATTCGTGCTCTGCAGCGCCTACACATTAGGGTTGGCGGAGCAGGAGCGTTGCCATGGTCGGCGCATTGCATGCGCTACCTAACATTCCCGGCGGGATAAACCCGCTGGCTCGCCGTTCAGAGTTGTTCCGCTATCATCCCCAGGTCCGGATGAGATCAAAGCGCGAAAAGCCCCATGTTTGTCAGGCCGAGATTCGGGGGGCCGGATCATACCGAAGCACCACGTCAAAGACTTTTCCGTTGTGACGCTTCGCGATGATTTCTTCTTTGATCATGCAGAGCTTCACGGTATCAACTTTAAATGCCGCGTTAAAATTGCTTTCCAGCGCTCGGCCCATGCCTTCAAAAATCAGCAGGTCCGCATCTGCGGCCTGGTGATTACACGCCTGCGAGACACATCGCAGATCAATCAAGGGCGTAGCACCGCCGGAACTCTCCGCGGTAATTCTACCGCTATCCAGCAATTGCTGAAGAACGGGATCAAGCTTTGCGATGCGTGGCAACAGTTCACGCGTTTCCGCGATGGTCATGTCATTGAGCGATGCGGATTCATTGGCCAGAATACACACTTGCGTGCCCCGCCGGGCCAGAAACCGGGCGAGGGGCATCATACCGAGAATAAAATCACTGCCGGCGTTGTCCACAAATAGCAAGGCTTTGCGGTAGGTCGGGCCTTGCAGGAGGCGGTGGGAAAAGGCGTCGAGTTGATCCACCAGCCAGGGCCGCTTGCCATCGAGCGTGGAGCGGACTAAAAAAAAATCCGGTGATTCAAGGGTGTATAATTTTGTGGTCGCGGTGGCGCCGAGATCAAAAATATTTCCGGCAAATGCGCCTTCGATCAGTACCCTCAGAGCCTGGACCGCATCTGTATAAGCGTCAATTTCCGCGACCACGCGCGGATACAGCGGCAGCATGGCGTTGTTTTCCCGTTGTTTGGTCAGCAGGAATGGATCAGGAATGTTGTTGCGGGACAGGCAGTTCTGCCGCACCACGCCAAGCATCTGCAGGTCCAGTTCTCCATACCGATCCGGTTGGGCGGCCAGTGCGGCCATTTCCGCGGCGAGATCATCGCGGGCGGCGGAGATATCCGGGGCGGCGGACGGGCCATAAACCAATAGAGCCAGCTTGGCCATAATTTCAAAATGCTCAACAAAATGTTCGAGCCAATAGGTGCGAAATTCAACATCTTCCAGCATGTTCTGCGTGCAGGGACGGTAGGCGGCTGGATCAGCAAGCAAAGTAAACATGGGCATAAGAATTTAATCTCCGGAAGGGGCTTTAATTGTGACGGTGGCAGGCAACACATCCACCCGGCGGACCTTGGGAATAATATTCCGAACCACTGCTGCGCCGGCCACGCGATAGGCGGAAAAGCCATGGCCAAAGTTCATTCCCAACAGCGTGCCACGCGGTGAAAGCCAGAACTTATAGCGCGGTATATCCATCCATAATACGCGTACCACGCGCACCGGTTGAGTGGCCCCGGCAAAATTAATATTCTGTTGCCGACTGCTCGTGAGCACGCATCCCAGGCGGGTTTCCAAAGTATCCTGAGCTAAATTTGTTACTGGCAGAACGCGTTTACGTTTGGGCGGCAGAGCCGAGGCCATTATGGCCAACAACGGCAGTGGAACAGCATTGGCGGCGGAAAGATAGGTATGCGTTAATGCCGGTTTGGTTTTGGATATTGCGGAGATGGTTTTGATTGAGTCCCCTACCAGTCGGCCTTGCATCAAGGCTTCGGGCGACCAGCGCGTAAATGATGTCATACGAATTGCCGGATCAAGTTGATAATCACCGGGATCAAATGCAATGCGCCAGGCCATGGCCGGCAGCGGTCCACCGGAGACAGACTCCTGATTCCACAGAAGCCTCCATGCCGGGCCACGATGGGACACCTGCAGGTGAATGGCACCTACCACGAACTGGCGGTAAAAAACCAGCATCCAGGTGTCGTGGCCCACAGCTTGCCGCCCATGCGGCTCAAGGGTTTGAACGCGGGACCAGTTGAGTTTTAATTTATTTCGTGGCGTGGCCGGTGGATTCAGTGGTGCCGCCGCGCCCGCCCGCACATTGACAATTCCGATTTGCCCCAAGGCGGTAAGCGCTGGCGCGTGGGTAAGAAACTGCCGCAGCGCTAATGTACGAACCACGATCACGGAAACAGGCTGTTTGGATGCGGCGTGGGCCTTGATGGCGGCTTTTAATGTTGCCGCGTTGGTCATGCGGGCGCCGGCGATGCGCGTGATAATATCGCCGGGCTGCAAGCCGATGCGGATAAGTTCTTCGGGCAATTGCACGCTGGCGATCAGCAGGCCGTTGGCCGCGGGACGGCGCATGGAACTAAGCACATTTTGGTAAGCCTGCGCCAGCGGTTTTGCAACTGTGGCTGCCTGCGTTGGCGGCATGGCAAGCAACGCCGCCAGGACTAAGGCTGACGCGACCGGAAATACAGTGCGATTATCGCAGATCATTGGTCAGCGGCTTTTCAAATTGGATCAGCAGGTCCGTGTGCATGGAATCCCAGCGTGTGCCGACCACATCATATTCCAGCAGCACGGTAAGGTGCATCATGGCACGATGGCGATTTAATATTTCCAGTCGAGCAAATTCGTAGTTGTGGTTCTTGGCCCATTCCAACTGGGATTCCAGCAATTGGCGTCCAATGCTTTTGCGGCGAAAATCACCATGCACGCCTAAGAGCCAGGTGTAAAAAACCAATGGCTTTAATTC
>JAJZVR010000231.1 GCA_021847065.1 Planctomycetota bacterium
GGTCCCGCAATGCTGATATAGACCAATCCAACGGGCTTTTCCGGGCTACCACCATCGGGGCCGGCAATACCGGTTATGCCGATGGCCCAGGTGGCCTGGGCCTGCTTCCGCGCCTGCGTGGCCATGGCGCCGGCCACTTCTCGGCTGACGGCTCCGTATGTTTTAAGCAGATCTGGATTAACGTGCAGTTCCGCGGCTTTGCTTTCGTTGCTGTAGGTAACCCAGCCTTGCTTGAAACATTTGGAACTGCCGGGGATATTGGTCAGCATCATCGCCACCATGCCTCCGGTGCAGCTTTCAGCGGTCGCGATGGTTTGATGGTGTTGAAGTAAATGTTGCGTGACCACGGCATCAAGTGTGATTTCATCGCTGGAGAAAATCAGTGCTCCCAATCGCTGCCGCACAGCCGCGGTCTTTTCCGCAATGATCGCGGTTACTTGATCTTCCGGGCCCGTGGCATAAATGCGAACGGAAACAATGCCGTCATGGACGGTTGTGCCGACCGCCGGATTGGCCCCGCGCTTCATCAGGTCGGCAATTTGGGTTCCGATCCATGATTCACCGGCACCACAAATATTAAGTTTGGTTATCTGCCGCACGACACCGCCCGCCGCCGCTTGCAGCAGCGGCAGATAGGATTGTTCATACATCGCCTTCATTTCCTTCGGTACGCCGGGCATGACAAATATTTGCGTGCCGCCGGACCGGGCGATAATTCCCGGAGCTGTGCCGCAGGAATTCTTTACACAGGAAGCGGAACGTGGCCGCATTGCCTGCAGGCGATTGTTGTCGGTCATGGTGCGTTTGATGCGTTGAAAAAAGGCCTCCAGATCATGCAGTGCCAACTGATCCTGCACCAGCGGTTCAGCAAGGGCCTCGGCGACACTGGCGCGGGTGAGATCATCTTCCGTGGGGCCTAAGCCACCGGAAATGAGCAGAACATCGCAGTGGGGAATGCTCTGTTTTATCGCGGATACGATTGCCGGCTGATCATCGCCAACGGTTAATTGCAGGGGGCACTTAATTCCCAGCGTGGAAAGTTGCTGACCCAGCCAGGCGGCATTGCTGTTGATGGTTAGTCCGGAGGTAAGTTCATCACCGATGGAAATAATAATCGCATTCATCGTTTTTGCACCTTCGCATTCACTGGTTAAATTGTCGCCAATTATGCGGTGTTGGCAAATACGTAAGATTTATTGGCACGTGTAACGTGGCGAGATTTGGTTCATGCGTCGCACGGGTTGGCAAACTGGTTTGTGGGCAAACCGTTTTTATTTCCCGTCGATGCGCATTTGTTGGTACAATAGATGTTAGATAGGTGGCGCTTCACATAAATAAAGGGAATATGACTTGTCCATGCAAAGCAATGACTACGAGCATCATTTTGACATTCTCCACAACATGCAGGGTATTGTCGGGGAGAATCTCAATTATCTCGCGCCGGTGGATCGCGCATGGCAACCAACGGATTACCTGCCGGATTTAACCGCTGAAAACTGGCAGCAGCAGGTAGAGGATTTTCGTGTACCGGCGCAATGTTTATCCGATGAAGTACTGGTGGTGCTGGTTGGCGATATGGTCACGGAAGAGGCGCTGCCGAGCTATTCGGTTTCCCTGAATCTTATTGCGCGGGATTATGAGGGAACAAATGACAAACCGTGGGCGAAGTGGATGCGCGGCTGGAGCGCCGAGGAAAACCGGCACGGTGATTTGCTTAATGCGTATCTGCGGCTCACCGGGCGGGTGGATATGCGCAGTGTTGAACGGACGATTCATCATCTCATTGCCAATGGATTTAATCCGCGCGCCTATCCTGATCCATATAATGGGCTGATTTATACATCATTCCAGGAACGCGCTACGCGTATATCGCACTCCAATGTAGCCAAACTTGCCGCCGCGCAGGGGGATGCAAATCTGGGCAAAATATGCCTGCGTATTTCCGGTGATGAGGCCCGCCACGAGGCGTTTTATACGCTCATGGCCGGAAAAGTAATGGACGTTGATCCGGAAGGTGGGATTCTGGCGTTTCGGGAAATGATGCGGGGGCTGATCGCCATGCCGGGCCGACTGATGTATGACGGGAAAGACGCAGATTTGTTTGATCATTTCGCGGTGGTGGCGCAGCGCATGGGCGTATACACCGTGCATGATTATGCTGAAATTATTGAACATTTGATTAAAACATGGGCGATTGCGTCGCGCTCGGTATGCGGGGCGGCCGCGAAAGCACAGGACTATCTGTGTAAGCAGGCGGAACGCTACCTCAGCCATGCTGATCGCATCGCTGATTTTCAGCGTGGTTTGCCGCCGGCAACCTTTAGTTGGATTCAGGGCCGCGCGGTGTAATTTCATTATGCCGCGGAAAAAATTCAGAACCTTTTGGCCGCGCTTTTGTATTCCCCGGCGGCATGTTAAAAAAGCAGTATGGAAGTAAATCAGAAATCTGTTTCATGGACGATTGGCGAACTGCTGCAGTGGACAACGGCATTTTTTACCCGCAGCGGCATTGATGAAGCCCGGCTTTCGGCGGAATTGTTATTGGCCCATGCCCTTGGCTGTACGCGCATGGCACTGTACACCCGCTTTGAACAAACCCCGCCGCCGGAACAAGTTGCCGCATTCCGGGACATGGTAAAAAAGCGAAAAGATCACACTCCAGTTGCCTATCTGATTGGTAAAGCGTGGTTCTACTCACTGGAATTTGCGGTAACGCCGGATGTGTTGATTCCCCGGCCCGATACTGAAACCATCGTGGAGCAGGTGATTCGTCTGGCCCGGATGACTCCCGCATGGGAAGCACCGGAGATTTTGGACCTTTGCACCGGTAGTGGCTGTATCGCCATTGCCTTGGCAAAAAATCTGCCCACGGCCCGGCTTACCGCATCAGATATCAGTGCGGCGGCTTTGCGGATGGCTGAACAAAACGCCGCCACGCATGAACTTGCCGCAAGAATTCGCTTTATTTCCGGGGATTTATTTGAACCCGTTGCGGTGATGTCCCCGCCGGTGAAATTTCATGCCATTGTTTCTAATCCGCCATACATTGTGGCGGATAAAATTGCCGATCTGATGCCCGAGGTTGCGCGGCATGAACCGCGCCTGGCATTAAGCGGGGGAACGGATGGATTGGCCTTTTATCGTCGCATCGCCGAGCAGGCGGGGGAATATCTGGTTCCCGATGGAACGTTAATTGTTGAAACCGCCTTTGATCAAACGTTGGATGTTCAGGCGATTTTGCAGGCGCAGGTCGGGTTTCAGGACAGTCGAATCATCCGTGATGCGGCGGGGCATCCGCGTTGTGTGCTGGTTAGAAAAGCCGCAGGCGGGTAAACTCGGCGCTTGACGTTTGCTTGTGTCGTTCTGGTGTTGAATATGGCCGTTGAATATTGTCGTTTTCCCGCGGATTTCGTGTGGGGCGTTGCCACAGCGGCCTATCAGGTGGAAGGTGCGGCGGCGGAAGATGGCCGCGGCCCATCGGTATGGGATACCTTTTGTGAGCGTCCGGGAGCGATAGTGCAGGGGCAATCCGGTGCTCAAGCTTGCGATCATTATCATCGGTATAAACAGGATGTGGCTTTGATGAAGGCCATGGGGGTTAAGGCGTATCGCTTTTCCGCATCCTGGCCAAGACTATTTCCCGATGGAACCGGCGCGGTTAATGACAAGGGGATGGATTTTTATAAGCGACTGGTTGATGAGTTGCGGGCGGCGGGGATTCAGCCATGGATGACGCTTATGCACTGGGATTTGCCGCAGGCGCTGGAGAGTCGGTACGGGGGGTGGGAGTCCCGGCAATGCGCAGTGGATTTTGCGCATTATGCGGGATTTATGGCCAAAAGCCTGGGCGACCGGTTGGAGGGGATATTTACAATTAATGAATTTGTCTGCTTTCTGGATAAAGGGTACGGCTTTTCGGAAGAACCTTTTGCGCCCGGCAAGCAAACGTCCGTCCAGGTTTTGAATCAGGCGCGGCACCATGCCGTTCTTGGCCATGGCATGGCGGTTCAGGCCATTCGCGCGGCAAGTACGTGCCGGGTGGGTCTGGCGGAAAATATTCCCAATTGTGCGCCAATTCTTGAAACCCCGGAACATATCAATGCCACGTGCAATGCTCTGCGCGAACTGACTGGAATGTTTCTAACGCCCATTATGGAAGGGGCGTATCATCCGGCGTATCTGGAGCAGCAGGCTGCCGATGCGCCGATATTCACTGCTGAAGATATGAAAATAATCGCAGCGCCGGTGGATTTTGTCGGACTGAATCTTTATGCGCCCAAATATATCCGTCACGATTCATCCAAGCCGTGCGGCTGGACTGAAGTAAAATGCGATGAACATTATCCGCGCATGCACATGCCATGGCTGACCATCGGGCCGTCGATCACCTATTGGGGGCCGCGGCTGGTGGCCGAGCTATGGAAAGTCAAATCCATTTTTATTACGGAAAATGGCTGTGCCTACCCCGATGTTCCGGATGCGGAGAATAAAATATGGGACACAGCGAGGGTGATGTATTTGCAGCAGCATCTGATCGGGGCGCATCGCGCGGTGCATGAAGGGTATGCGTTGAAGGGCTATTTTCTCTGGAGTCTGATGGATAATTTTGAATGGGCCTGCGGTTATACCAAACGCTTTGGGCTGCATTACGTCAATTACCAGACCATGGAACGTATTCCAAAATTAAGTGCCGAATTTTATTCAAATGTGATCCGTCGCAATGCGCTGGGCTAATTTGTTTTCCCGCGTTCTGCAAAGAGCCTCGAAGATTTTGCGTTAAGCATGTACACTTCATGCCATGGATATATTGCCAATCGATGAGTTTTTGCCGCAGATTGTGGCGCAGCTGACAGAGCATGGATCGCTGGTGCTCACAGCACAGCCGGGGGCGGGTAAAACCACGCGCGTTCCGCCGGGAATTTTGTTGGCGGGAATCCTTCCGGCGCACGCGCCGCGTATCTTGGTGCTCCAGCCACGACGCATTGCCGCCAAGGCTGTGGCGGCACGGATTGCAGAAGAACGCGGCTGGAAGCTGGGCGAAGAGGTGGGATTTCAGGTGCGGATGGAAAAGCGCATCACCAGCAACACCGCTTTGCGCATTATGACAGAGGGAATTCTGGCGCGGCAATTGCTGGATGATCCGGCCCTGGACAAGGTGGGAGCGGTGATACTGGATGAATTTCATGAACGTAGTATTCACAGTGATCTGACGCTGGCGATGCTGCGGCAGGTGCGGCAGACCATTCGCCCGGACTTGTTGATCCTGGTTATGTCCGCCACATTGGATGCGCAGAAGGTTGCCGATTTTCTTGATGGCGCCCCGGTGCTCAACGTGCCGGGACGGCTTTTCCCGGTGCGGACGGTGTATCGATCGGGAATCGATGGGCGGTTGGAAGATCGCGTTATTTCCGCGGTGCGTGAAGCGTTGGAGGCGGAGAATAAGGGGCATATTCTGGTGTTTTTGCCGGGAGCGGGAGAAATCAACCGTTGTGCCGCAGCGGCCAAAGCATTGCCGGACGCACGGAATTGCAAGGTACTGACCCTGCACGGCTCGATGCCGCTGGATGCACAGGTTGCCGTGCTGAAGCCTTCAAGTGAGCGTAAAATTATTTTCTCCACGAACATCGCGGAAACTTCCTTAACCATTGATGGTGTTACAGTTGTAATTGATTCCGGCCTGGTGCGGCAGGCAAGCTTTGATGCACAGCGGGGTATTGATCGGCTGGATTTAATTCAGATCAGCAAAGCCGCCGCGAACCAGCGAATGGGGCGGGCCGGGCGCACCGCGCCGGGATTATGTGTGCGGTTGTGGGGAGAATTGCAAACCAAGCATCTGAACGATTTTGAGATTCCGGAAATCATGCGGGTGGATTTGGCACAAAGCATGTTGACGCTTTATGCCTGGGATCGGCATGGCCCGCACGGATTTGATTTTTTTGAAAAGCCGCCGGCGGAACGCATGGAAGCGGCGGTGGAGTTATTGACGGAACTGGGGGCATTGGAGCTGATCGCGGATGGCTTGCGGTTAACGGATGTTGGGAAGCAATTACTGGAGTTGCCGCTGCATCCGCGCATCGGGCGGCTGTTGCTGGCAGCGAAGGAAAACGGCAGCGGGGCATTGGGGGCGATTGTGGCGGCATTGGTTTCAGAACGCGATATTTTGTCCGCGCGACGCGATCCGGGGGGACGGAGCTTGGGCGAATCGGATATTTTAATTCGGGTGCTGGCATTGGCGCAAAGAGACAGCTCTACGCAGTCCGGCACTGCAATGTTCGATTCGGGAGGCGCATACAGGGTGCGGACGGTGGCCGATGAGTTGGGCCGAATAATTGGTGTTACGATTGATGTTGCAATGATTGAACGACGTGCGGATTTCGCAGAGATTGGTGAATTGCTGCTGCGGGCCTATCCGGATCGGGTATGCCGCCGGCGGGAAAATGATTCCATGCGGGCGGTGATGGTGGGGGGGCGTGGTGTGCGGATGGGACCGGGATCAGCGGTGCTGCGGGCACCGTT
>JAJZVR010000232.1 GCA_021847065.1 Planctomycetota bacterium
AATATTCGCACAAGCGTTTTTTACATAAATTCTCTTGACTTATTAAGGCTTTTTTCTTACCTTATTTGGCTCGATTGATCCGGAACGTAAAACCGGCTGGGTCGAATGTTTCGCCGATGAATGGCAGCGGCATGAAATTTTTTATGTCCGCTTTCGCAGCGAGGCAACGATCATCAATGACCTGAATATAGCCCCTGCGCGGCAAGATTGGCGCAATCCAAAGGAGTAGACGACATGTTACCTGTTGCAAGAACCAGCAAATCCCGTAAAGGTATGCGCCGCGCACACCACGCTCTGACCGGTACCGCCAGTTCACGCTGTCCCGGATGCGGGCAAAGCCGTCTGCCGCACCGCATGTGCAGCAACTGCGGTTATGTCAACCGCAGCTTGAGCTTGGAACTTGAAGAAACCACCAAGAAATAGTCCACACCTGTGGAACGTTAAGGTAGGTATGCCGCATTGCGGCGGCAGGAGAAATAGTGTGTTTCTCCGCTTTGGCTGTTGTACTGTTGTGTAACTTTTTTGAGGCAAGTCAGGCGATGCGCATTGCGATAGACGCCATGGGTGGGGATCACGCTCCGGATAAAATTATCCAGGGAGCGATTGAATCATTGGAATTTCTTCAGTCGGATGATGAAATTATTCTTGTTGGCCCCGAAGAACTCCTCCGCGAAAAATTAGCCGCTGTCCTGCCTGCATATTCCAATGTACGCATTGAGCCGGCCTCGCAGGTCATCGGCATGGATGAATCTCCCGTCGAGGCGGTGCGACAGAAGCGAAACAGCTCAATTGTACGCATGGTAAAGCTTGCCGCCGCCGGCGGAGCTGATGCCATTATTTCCGCAGGCAACACGGGTGCCCTCGTGGCTGCCGGCGTTCTGATGCTGGAAGCTCTTCCCGGAGTAGAACGCCCCGGCATAGCTATTCCCATACCCAATGGCCATAACCGTGTATTGCTTTGCGACGCCGGGGCCAATGTGCAACCCAAAGCGACACATCTGCACCAATATGCAATCCTCGCATCGGTCTATTCGCAAACACTTTACGGCGTTGAAACGCCCCGCGTGGGCCTCCTGAACATCGGCACGGAAGAAGAAAAAGGCACCGCTCTGGTAAAAGAAACGCGACTTCTGCTGGAAAAAGATGCCGGCCTGAATTTTATAGGCTATGTGGAAGGCCGGGATATTTTTAACGACCACTGCGATGTGGTGATTACCGATGGCTTCACCGGTAATGTCGTGCTGAAGGTTATTGAAGGCATGGGCGGATCCCTGCTGCGGACTCTCAAAGGCCAATTGGCCCAACTGCCAGCGCAAACCGCAGGCGAACTGGCTCCGATTATTAAAAACACCTTCAATTTGTATGATCATGAAGAATATGGCGGCGCACTTTTGCTCGGTGTTTCGGGGCTGTTTCTCAAGGTGCATGGCTCGGCTGGGCAAAAAGCGATTCGCAATGCCGTCCACGCCGTCAAACAGGCCACGCGGCATAACATCAATGCCCGGATTTCAGCCCGACTCTCCGAACGGGTGGCGTAAAACCGCGGAAGCCGTTACCCTAATTCTGGAATCCGCGATAAACCCGGTTTGTTTCGGTAACGCGGCGGATTTGTAATATCATCAGGAGTGGTTGTCATTATGGCCCGATTTGGCGCCTATATCTCCGGTTCCGGAAGTTGTGTTCCCCAGCGGCGTTTAACCAACGCCGATCTCGAAAAGCTGGTCGATACCAACGATGAATGGATTGTTCAACGCACCGGCATCCGCGAACGGCGGGTTGTCAGCAATGGCGAATCCACTGTTACTCTGGCCCTGCATGCGGCACAAAAGGCATTGGAAAATGCCAAAATCTCCGCCGATGATCTGGACCTGATCATCGTTGCGACACTCACGCCCGAATTGATCACACCGTCCACCGCCTGTCTGTTGCAGGAAAAATTGGGCATTAAACGGCATATTGGCGCTTTTGATATGGGGGCGGCCTGCTCGGGCTTTGTGTATTCAATTGCCACGGCATCGCAGTTTATTCAAACCGGCGCCTACAAAAATATTCTTATCGTGGGTGCTGAAACGCTTACCAGAATTGTTGATTATACCGATCGGGGCACATGCATATTATTTGGCGACGGGGCCGGAGCGGTTGTACTTTCGGCGACGGAAGATTCCAGCCGCGGCATTCAGGCATTTGAACTTGGTGCCGACGGGATGGATGGAGAAATGCTGTATGTGCCTGCCGGCGGATCACGTTTGCCGGCCAGTGCGGAGACCATTTTAAACCGTCAACACTACCTGAAAATGAATGGCCGTGAAATTTATAAATTTGCTGTTCATCAGATGACCAGCAGCCTGAAGAAGGCCATGGAGGCGTGTAATCTCACGGCCGCTGATGTTAAGCTCGTTGTGCCGCATCAGGTCAATCAACGCATTATTGACAGTGCCACGGAAAAAATGGGTTTTCCAAAAGACAAAGTGTTTGTCAATATTGACCGCTACGGCAACACCTCCGCCGCGTCAGTGCCTTTGGCGCTGGATGAGGCATTACGGGCCGGTGCCTGCGGCCCCGGTGATTGGATCATCATGGTGGCATTTGGCGCGGGCCTTACCTGGGCATCGGCCACCGTTAAATTGTAAGTGTTTTTGATGCGGGAAGTCTTTCCCGCAACCCTTGGAATCAGGCTATGAAATTTGCACTACTTTGTCCCGGTCAAGGCGCGCAGGCGATGGGCATGGGCAAGGATTTTTATGATCAGTATCCGCAGGCGCGGGAAGTTTATGATGCCGCCGACAATATTTTAGGCTTTCGGCTTTCCGATATCTGCTTTCATGGCCCTGATGATCAGCTTCAGGCAACCGATAACGCGCAGGTTGGAATTTTCGTCACCAGTATGGCGATTTATCAAACGCTCATTGCCGAGAACAAATTACCCGCATCTCCGGATTTTGTCGCGGGGTTGTCGCTGGGCGAATACACCGCGTTGTGCATCGCCGGAGTATTTAACTTCGTTGACGGCGTGAAGCTTGTGCGGGAACGGGGGCGACTCATGCAGGCGGCGGCAACTGCGACCCCAAGCACCATGCTGGCACTCGTTGGAGCCGACGAGCCGACCGCTGATGATATTTGCCGGGCTGCATCCGATAAGGGCATTATTGTTTCGGCTAATTTTAATGCCCCCGGACAAATCGTGCTCTCCGGCGCGGTGCCGGCATGTCAGGCGGCGGCAGGCATCGCCGAATCCAAGGGCTTGCGCGCCGTGATGTTGCCGGTGGCCGGCGCATTTCATTCGCCGTTCATGCAAAGTGCCGCCGATGAAATGCGGCAGGTTCTGGCAAATGTGGCTTTTAAGCCCGCGTCATGCCCGGTGGTCAGCAACGTGACCGCACAGGTCCACGGTGCGGACGCTCAGGGAATAAAAGATTTATTGGTCCAGCAGATTGTCGCGCCGGTTCGCTGGTATCAGGGAATGGAATACTTACAGGCTCAAGGCGTTGATACGTATATGGAACTCGGACCGGGCCGGGTGTTAACCGGCTTGCACAAACGCATAGACCGCCGGGCGGTGGTTGCCAACGTGTCAACGCTTAACGCGTTGGCGCAATTGCCCGCAGCTTAAAAGCAAACTGGAATCGTTTACGTTTCCAGATCTGTTAAATACGGTAGGTTGGTCACCTGGAAAAAAATTGGCAAGATAAGAAAAATCAGGAGCCATGATGGCAGAATTAAAAAATCCAAAAAAAGTAGCATACGTCACCGGCGGCTCGCGCGGCATCGGCGAGGCGATTGTAAAAGCACTGGCACTGGACGGACATCATGTAGTGGCGGTGGCGCGGAATGAAGAAAAGCTTCGCACGCTGGTCAATGAACTGGCAAATCTGGGGCAAAGCGTGGAAACGGCCGTATTGGATATTGCCGATTCCGCGGCTTTGGCGGCTTCCATCGAAGCAACCATAGAAAAACATGGTAGGCTTGATGTGCTGGTGAACAATGCGGGCATTACCCGTGACGGGCTGTTTATGCGAATGGAAGATAAAGATTTTGATGATGTCATCAACACGAATCTGCGGGCCGCGTTTGTGGCCTGCCGCGCCGCTTCGCGCAGCATGATTCGCGCAAAATTCGGACGCATCATCAATATCGCTTCGGTTTCCGGCATTATGGGCAATGCCGGACAGGTCAATTACGCCGCATCCAAAGCGGGCTTAATTGGCCTGACCAAATCAATCGCCCGTGAATTGGCGGGCAAGCAGATCACGGCGAATTGCGTGGCACCGGGCTTTACCACCACCGATATGACCGAGATACTGCCACCCCAGATTAAAGACAAAGTTCTGGAAATGATTCCGCTGCGGCGTTTTGGTTCTCCCGGAGAAGTAGCGGCAATGGTTGGATTTTTAGCCGGCGATGCCGCAGGTTATATTACCGGTCAGGTGATGGTTGTCGATGGTGGCATGTGTATGTAAGAATCATGGGGCGTAATGAAATGGACGTGACGCCCGGCGGAAACACGGTATAATACCCCGATCCGCATAAACGAACTTGGCGGAAAGCTGGTTCGGACGTTGCGAATTCCGTGAGTCTGCGATACTCTATCCGCCCGGCAAGAATTCCGGGTGATTTTAAGGTTGGAACCTTCTGTTAATTTTATTGGAGGCCTGTATTTATGGCTGAAATGGACGAATCCCAGCAGATTGAACAAAAAGTAATCGACATCGTCGCTGAGCAGATGGGCGTCGACAAGGCGGAAATCACCCGTGATACCAGCTTTGTCAATGATCTTAATGCGGACAGTCTCGATACCGTCGAACTGGTTATGGAATTCGAAGATGAATTCGAAATGTCCATTCCCGACGAAGAGGCGGAAAAAATCCAGACCGTCGGCCAGGCTATCGACTACATCAAGACGATTGCCGCGAAACTGAAATCGCAGGAGTAACCCTCCGGTTCTGCCCGTCTTAAAGACACGTCTTCATGCCTTCGGCGTATGATGGACCAGTAGCTTTTTTGGAGTTGCTCGGCACAATGAGCAAACGCAGAGTTGTTATTACAGGCCTTGGAGTGGTAACGCCCCTTGGTGACGATCTTGAACTGTTCTGGGCCAGTCTGCTGGCGGGGAACTGTGGCATCCGCCGTATTACCCGTTTTGACGTAAGCAAATATCCTTGTCGGATTGCCGGTGAAATTACAGCCGAAATATTTAATCCCGAAAAGACCCTGCCACACCGGGAACTCAAGCGGCTTGATCGCTTTTCCGTTTATGGCATGGTCGCGGGCATTCACGCCGTAAAGGATTCCGGCATTGATTTCTCCACATGCGACCGTGATCGGGCCGGCGTTATCGTCGGATCCGGTATTGGTGGTATTGAAGAAATGGAGCAGCAATACGATAAGATGCTGGCCCGGGGCGTTGATCGGGTATCCCCATTTACCGTTCCCAAATTAATGGTCAATGCCGCCGCCGGAAATCTTTCCATTCAATGGGGCCTCAGTGGGCCGGTGTCCGCGACGGCCACGGCGTGCGCCACATCGGGCAACGCCATTGGCGATGCCTTACGCACCATCCAATATAATGACGCCGATATCATGCTTGCGGGCGGAGCCGAGGCCGCTGTGACCAAACTTGGACTGGCGGCATTTTGCGCATTGCGTGCGCTTTCCACCCGAAATGATGAGCCTCAACTGGCCAGCCGCCCATTTGAAAAAAATCGTAATGGCTTTGTCATGGCGGAAGGTGCCGGGGTTGTGGTGCTTGAAGAGTACGAACATGCCAAGGCCCGCGGAGCTCGCATTTACGCGGAACTCCTGGCCTGCGGTGCCACCGGCGATGCGTGCCATATTACCGCACCGGATGAAAATGGAACCGGTGCCGCAAAAGCCATGGAGAAGGCCATAAAGGAGGCGGGCATCAGCACCGATAAAATTGGTTACATCAATGCCCATGGCACCAGCACTGAACTTGGAGACCTCGCTGAAACCCGCGCTGTGCATCGGGTCTTCGGCTCCGGTGCCAAAAATGTTCCGGTAAGTTCCACCAAAGGCGCATTAGGCCATAGCCTTGGCGCATCCGGTGGTATCGAATTGGCCATCACCTGCCTGGCACTGCAACGCGGAGAATTGCCGCCCACCATCAACTATCTGGAACCCGATCCATTATGCGATCTGGATTATGTACCCAATGTTGCCCGTCAGACTAAAATTACATACGCCATGAGCAACAGTTTCGGCTTCGGCGGTCATAATACCAGTATCCTGATCGGAAAACTCTGACCGGTAATTTCTCGTTTATTGCAAATATGGTCTGATCGAGCCGAACGCCATGAGACGGTTATTCGTCCGCGTTTTTTTGACGGTTCGCATCTCATGTCCCCCCGGCGGAGCCGAGGGCTAAGGTAAACGTCCGGTGAACCCCATCTGGCGGGAATTTTATAGTGGGGTAAATTCTGGTCTGTCGATTTACAAAGGAGTTGTCGATGGATCAAAAAGATATTCTTTCGCCTGCGGATCGCCGCGCGTTC
>JAJZVR010000233.1 GCA_021847065.1 Planctomycetota bacterium
TATAAAGCCAGCGGCGAAGCCGGATGCACCGGTGGAGCGCGTTGCGGTAAAAGCCGGGCGATAATCCGGTATACGGGCCAGCGGTTTAGCCGAAAATGACTAGCGCATGCGGCCCGTCTTAGCCTTAGGCATTGCGAAGAAATAACTTGAGCAATTATGGCGCAGGAATTTTGACCGTCGGCAACGCGCTCGCGAGGCGCATATCCGTCCCGACCCGTCGGGATAACCAGCGAGCAACGTCCCGATCACAATCGGGACCAAAAGAACCAGCCAGAATGCTCAGGTTATTTTTTTCGCGATGCTTTACCGCTGCGCGACATCCGCACCTATCTGTGTGCCGGTTGCTATGCACGTTACGTGGCTTTCCAGAAGCGGCTGAATGTTTTTTATATCGGCATAAGATTGGTGCAAGCGGAAATCCGGTCTTGCCTGCGGCGGTAACGTTACAGGTGAATGGGCAAATATCGGCAGCAACCACGAAGATAAAACCCCATGATTTATAAGTTGTTGTTGGGTTGATTATTTTCCACGGTTTACAATTTTAGCGCGGCTTACGGAGGCCTCCGTGTAACCGGGCGAACTGCTGATATCCCGGCCGATGCACAACAGCGTAGTCACTCATAATATCTCCAGGGTTTGGCCGGTTGTAAGGGTGATCGGCTCGTCAAGCGTGATAACCGCACCGTTGGACTTTCGTGAAATGTTTTGCGGCACGCCTTTTCCATCAAGCATGGCCCCTGTTGCAACCGCGGGAAGGTTTGTGCGAATTATTCTCAAGCGTAGCTGGCCCCATGCGCAGTGCAGTGCGATGGAATTTCCGGCTCTGCTTACGCGACCAAAGCCTTCCCTGGTTACCCATGGTGCGTGAAAATCACCGGACACACTGGGGGCAAGCGTCAACATCTCCCGGGGCCAATCGGGCTTAAAGCCCGTGGCCGCCAACAGCGTGGCCCAACTGCTCATGGGACGCGAGTAATGATCACCGCATTCCACATGGTTCCAGGGCATTCCCGCCCGCAAATATCGCCGATGCACCGCAGCGACCATCTCCGCACCATCGGTATAATGACCATGATCCATCAGAAAAGATGCGAACGCATACTCAATGCCCGACCATACACCGCCGGCCTGCAAATTATCCAAAATCAAAAGATTGCGCTTACCATGCGGCACAGTGGCATTCCGCAAGCCTGTTTCAGGGTTGAAATTGTATTTCCATATACTGCCGATAGCTGAATCCAGATGTTGCCGGGAAATGACGGTTGGCAGCCCGATAAGATGGCTGAACCATTGCCCGCTGATCTGATCGGCCATGCAAACATCATCGCGTTTAGCGCCATCCACCCATAGGCTGTAATACTGGCCGTTAAACAGCATCTGATCGAAGCTTGCCGACGCCTTAGCCAGCGTGGCTTTCCACTGTCCCGCAAGCTTTGGGTGATTCGCGGCTTGGGCAATTTCGATGGCCGCCTGCAAGGCCCCAATCCACAACGAGCAAATGTAAGATGGCGAACCGTGCAGACCCCATTGATCGTAAGTTTGAAAGCCCGTGTCCTTGTCCGGCAGGCCGTCACCATTGGTATCCAGCGATCCCGTGTAATCCATCGCTTTGACTACATGCGGCCACATATAATTCAGATAATCTTGATCCGCCGTCCAGAGGTAATCACGATATACCATCATCACATACTGCGGGTTCATATCCACCCGGCCCCAGCCGTTCTCATCAATGTGTGTAAAGTCACCATCGTAAGTGTGTGGCACCTGACCATTGGGTCTTTGATATTTGAGCATCCAGCGCATCTGAGAGAGTTTCAATTCCGGAAACAATGCCACAATGGAAAAACTGCCATCATATTCCACATCAATGGTGCATAATCCGCAACATCCCAAGCCTTCCCATATCGCGTAGTTACCGTTTTTGATCCACCATGTGTTGGTAACCGCGGTGCTCAAATGGCTCGACCAGCAAAATGCCATCGGGCTGCCCAAAGATGTATCCGCCAAGGTGCGGGCAAATAGTTCCGTCTGCGTGCGATGGGTGTGATAATTTTTTACCAGGTGCTGATTTACGTCTGCGGCATCGGAAAACCAATTGGCATAATTGTGTCCCATATCCTCACCCCATTGACTGAAGTGATGCGGAAAGTGCCAACTGAACGTTATGCGGATTTCCTCTTTTTGCCCCGGCTCAAGCGTTACACTCGACGCCAATGCTCCGGTGCCCCATGTCGAACGATCCCGGTTCGGTCCGGCCAAATCACCGGAGAGGTTCTGGCTGATTTCTTTCAATATCGCCTTCATCCCGGCTTCCGATTCAAGCATCGCGGGCGATGTGCTTTGTAAACTGGCGATCACACGCGCCATCAATGCGTCACCGCGGAGGCGTTGCAACCAGCGCCCGCATTCCGCCGCCGTTAGCGCATCAATTTGCGCCTCGGTAAGTTTAAACTCCTGGGCCGGGTCCGTTGTTCCGGAAGTATCGGGCAGTTTGCCGATGGGAAAAAAGTTCTGCAAAACCTCCAGCAGCATGGAATTGACGCGTGGCGTCCGCCAGTTGCACAAGCCCGCCGTGCCGGCATAGGGCGCAAATGTCCCGGAAATCCAGGAATGCCTTCCTCCGGTCACGGAAAGACACAGGCTGCCCAACGTAGTTTTGTTTTCCGCATCCGCCCCAGTGCCCATCGACAACGCCGTGGTTGTACCATATTGCCGGATTGTATTTACGAGTTTGCGTTCCTTCTGTCCGCAGGCCAGCGGGTTGTCCAGCAGTGCCAGCAAAGATACTTCGACCGGCTTTTGAGTTCTGTTCTCAAGCGTAAAGACCATGTTAAAACCCGGCGTGGCGGATTCCCGGGCATTACCGGGAAAGAACGGCGAAAAAGCTGTCGCGCTGATGCCAATGGGCAATGTGGAGTCATGGTAGTGCAAGCCGGTCATGGGAAACCACGCATCATATTGGATGGATTCAACATCCTGCACATACGCCAGAGAATACAAATTGTTTTCATGCGGGCGCAGGTACAGTCGTCGTAACTTGGGCGAATCGCTACCCTGCTCCCGCGTATGAACCAGTAACTGCAAACTCTCAGGACCCATATCCGGATTCACACCCGCCTGACTGGCCGGCAAATTTCCCGCCCACTGTCCGGCGTTGAAGATCAACCACTTATAAAAGCTCCCGTCGGGCCGCAGTTCAATAAAGCCCGTACCAATACCACCCAGTGGAGCTCCCGACGCCATGGGCATGGTGCAGGGAATGTCCAGTATCCCGCCAGTGGCATCATTGATAACGCTGGCCGCCACCGCTCCGTTACGGCTGTCAACCTGCATGCGATGGGGTGCGACCACCGCAGTCGAAGAGGCCTCCGGCAATGCCAATGCCGCACCCGCGGCGGAAACCACTTGAACAAAGCGACGGCGGGAAATAAAAGCCATAAATTGCTCCAAAAACAATTATTACCCGAAAAAAGACCGATACGGGGACGCAAGAAGACCGATACGGGGACGCAAGTAGTTTTATGATTCCGGATGTCAGTTCAAGAGTTGGTGCGTTAATGCCGCGCCCGGACAAGTCTTTCAAGGGCTTAACAACACGCCGGTGCGCCACATCGCCGATGGTTATTTCTAATTCGCCGGTGGAATCATCAATAACGGCAAGCTTGGCAACGGTTTGTAATTTACCCGGCTCCATATTCTTAGCCAAGCCGTCAAAGAGGCTGATAATTTCGGAATCCATAAATATCACCACCGGTAATTAATGCGATAACCTGTCCCGTCATCCATCACACCGCCGCCAAGCCCTTCCTGAAAACCCTTTTTCGTCCATTCCTTACGGTACTGCCGCGTGAATTCGCGCGGCATCTTCCGCTTGAAGTTAACATCATGGAGATATTGGCGTCAAGCAGCAGTAACCTAAAAGAGCAATAATTACTTTTCAAATCATCCATCCGCCGTTACAGAGGGGGCGAATATATTGTCGCCAAGATCACTGCTGTTCGGTTAACAACATAGGGAAAGCCGATTCTGATCCGGCGGCATAACGGTTTTGTGCATCTGCGGTACGGCACACGATTTGAAACTGGTCCGCTGGAGAAATCCTCAAAGTCTCCTGAAATATCGCATGTATCACTTCGCCCATCGGTTTAACGGGCAGTAGTGGCCGTAGCCATATATTTCCATATGCTCTTGAACTGAGGCAATAATGTGGAGCCGTGGGGATTTTTTGTGGGAATGTTGTTGATGAGTATAGGGTGGTTGCCGTGGATAACTTCGCCCGGCTTGACCATCAGTGTCGCAGGTTTCGAAAGATGCATCAGTACCATGCAATTGGCGATTTGATGCCGCACGTTAAACGGATCTTTGAGTGCCAAAAAAGCGAAAAACCGGGAAGGCGGCGTAGCACTTTTGCGTAACAGCCATCTCGCCGGCCTGTGAAGATTGTCCATGTAATCCTGCGGGCCGGAGAACATTAATACGCGATCCACTCGGAACAGTTTGCCGATGTACGCAGCATGTCCTGACCCTTGTGAATGCCCGGCGACAATGATGTGCGGCCACGCTGGCCGGTCGTTTTTCACAAACTGACCCCATCCGCCACGGGGGTCGTGCTTCACCAGATAAATCAGCAGTTTCTGAAAACGATTCAATATGGAATTGGCAGCACTTACCTTCACTTTTGCGCTTACCGGTGCCCCGGTGATAATGGCAGCGTGGTACCTTCCGAAAGTCGCCGGGTTCAGGCTGTGTGCACAGGAAACCGCAATGACGTTATCCTCATAATCAATGCTGATGGCATGATAGCCCCATTTAGCAAACACAGTGTCGATTAACCGGCTGCCGGTCGCTTTGGCTCCGGTGCCGACGATAAACAGGAACAGCCGGTGACGATCAACCGCCTGCGGATCATAAAGGGCGATATCAGGACCATGAACGGTCGTAATGGCAGGATCAGTCTGGCTTGGCTCCACTTTGAACATCCGTACCCGTGCGTCAACAACACCACTGGCCGAAAACAGCGCAATCAATGCCATTGCCGCAACGTACAAAGCGCCGGGACGTATAACTGATTTTGTTGAAAAATTTATCATTATGCCTGCTTTCCTGTTTGCCGTTGCCGGGCTATTGATAAAATCAAGTAATGGAGAGAAGCAATTCGACAGCTTCCACTACTTCATCTTGCAATGCTTGCACTTATCAGCGCAATATTCTAAACAGCGGCCTAATGCCACATATTTCGTTAATATACTCTATCGTATCCGCGGGGGAAATCATCGGTTAGCGCCTATGGGAGTTTCACCCCCGCAACTCTGGCAGAACTGAGCCTCTCGGCTCATCTGGCTCTCCGGCTCGCCATCTGGCCATCCATCTGGCCACTACACTGCAGGGACGTAATTGGTTATACTCGGCGGCCTGAAGTGAACAGATGTTGGCTTGGCATGGTGCCACTAATTGAGCCTTGTCCGAAGTTCAGCTACGAGGTTGACAAATGAAGCCATCTGAAGCCCTGCAAAATCACCGCGACGCGGTACTACAGACCGCCCGGAGAATCGGTGCGCACAATATCCGTGTGTTCGGCTCTGTATTGCACGGTGAGGATACTGACGGCAGCGATCTTGATTTACTGGTGGATGTTCCGCGGGGGATTACGCTTATTGATATGGTGCGCTTGCAGACATCGTTAGAACAACAATTGGGCGTCTCCGTGGATGTTTTGACCCCTAATGATATTTCCCCCCGATTTCGTGAACTGGTAGTCAAGGAAGCCAGACCGATATGAACACAGCATCGCGCGACAGGGAATATTTGGCACATATTTGCGCTGCCATTGAAAGAATTCATCGGTATCTTACCGGGAAAAGCGAAGCGGAATTCATGGCCGACGGATTGCTCCAGGATGGCGTCATGCGCAACCTGGAAATTATTGGCGAAGCAGTTGGCAAATTAAGCCCGGGGCTGAAATTGAGACACGAAGATATCCCTTGGCACGAAATATCGGGTATGCGCAACCGGCTTATTCACGGCTATATGGATGTAAACCTTGAGATCGTTTGGGACACCGTGGAGAAAATTTTACCCGATTTTCTGGCAAGAATTCGGGAAATTCAGGAGACGTCCTTTTAAGCTGCCGATCATCTGATTTCTTATGTGCTCTACTATCTACTCTCTCAAGTCTCCTGCTCTATTTTGGCCTCCTGCCAAAATCGGGGCGACAGGACACCAATAGAACTTTTCGCGGAAGCCGTAAATGGCTTGGATGGCCATTTTATGCAACTGGTTGCAACGTCGTGCAGTATTCGGACAACCACATGAATTGCGTGTAGACACCCTCTATCCAACGCCATACTGGGGTTGTGGCAACGTGACAGCACGAAGTCCATTTTTGAACGACTGCGCTTCATGTTACACCTCATTGGTACAGTTGTGTTCTGGCACTCGTTGGCACTGCCCGGATTTATCGATTCGCTTACGCCCTTTTTGGCTGATCGGTCCATCGG
>JAJZVR010000011.1 GCA_021847065.1 Planctomycetota bacterium
TAGTGCGAACACGATAGAGCAGCAACGCGCCGAAACACTATGTAAGCGGATGGCATCAGGCCTTATCAAAACGGCAATACACGTCAGAATTGTGAATTCCGCAGCCATTGGAGCATGGTCCTGGCCCGATGGGGACATCGATATTGCAACCGGCTTGATGCAACGGCTTAATAATGGCGAGCTTTGCGCCGCAATCGCCCATGAAATGGGACACCTAATTAACGATCACCATGTGATAACGCTGGCGGCATTGACCGGACAAAACACTGCTTTAGGGCGGGAAGCAGCGGCCGATCGAACGGCATGCCACATTCTTATAAAACACGGCCTTCCGATGAATGACCTTATCAAGGCATTGTGCGTGGTTCGCAGATGCTGTGAAGCCTCTTCCCTTCGCGCTTCCCTGACGCGCCGCATTTCCCTGATCGCCGAACGTGAACGGCGGTATACGGCTAATCGGACTGACTCCTTGAAGCAGTCCAGTTGCGACCCGGAATGAATAGTAAAAGCACTTGTAATTAAATCAAATAGAACGCTGGAACTTTCAACACAGATATCTCGTTGGTAATGATGCGGCATGTGAGCAGGACAAAAATTGATTTTGCCCCTCCATGTCGGAAATTTACAGTACGAGGTGCCCTATGTTATTCACAAAAGCCCGCAAGTTGGTAATTATTGTATCGGGTACGGCGCTGATCACACTTATTGGCGGATGCACGTCAGCCGGCCCGGCCAGCCAAAGGGTAAGCTATTTGGATCAGAAAGGCCATATCCACTATGTGCCGCAGTTCGCGGCAGGCCAGCAGAATGTTGGTCCATATGCTCTGACCGGCCAAACCGCGGCCCCCCGCATGGTGAAGCTTTATAATCAGAAGGGACACCCATATTACGTTTCGCAGTGGTCGCAGGCTCCGAATTGACCATGCGTAAATCAGCGAAGCGCTGGTGCCAAGTCCCGGTGATGGATGTTTGAATCGTCGCCTTGTAAGCGGTAAACGGCAGCATGGATTATGCAATGACTCTCAACGCCGCATCACAATGCGATCATGCTACGGCGGCAATGATAGAAAGGCGACGGGCTGCAAATCATGCCGTCGCGATCCGAAGGGTCATTGGACAGGCTCCCCGGAGCCTGTCCAAGTGATACCCGATAAAAGTCATAAGCAATTGCAGGATGTGGACTTACGCGTCTTGGCCTGAAAACACATAAGTCATTGCGTTAAAATGATCTGCGATATTCACGACTGATTACCCGGACAGGCTAGTGCTCTGTCACGTCTACAAATTAGGATTGACGGTGGGCCACGGGGTTGTGGGCGCGAAGCAAGAAGGATTGTGTATGAGAACATACATTGACGACGAGCGACAAAGCCCACGGCCTCTTGGCCCCCGCCCCGCAGGGTTGGCCGCAAACGCCCCATCTGCGGCGTCGCATCAGCTCAAGGGGTCCAGAGACCCGGTTTTCGCCGCTGGCTCCTTGCAGTTGGGGCGTTTGCGGCCAATCAATCCTAATTTGCAGGCGTGACAGAGCACTAGGATGATTTTTTGCGATAGACATTGAGGCCGATTTTTTCGTCTCTGTCCGGTACCGACACGTTGCCTTCGGTTGAGGCGATGATAATCGTTTTACCCGATGCGGATGGCCCGAATTCTTTGTTCAAATCCACCTTGATGGTAAGGATACTGCCTTCAACTTTAATTTCTACGTTTTTCATCTGGTTCTCCTGTTGTTTTATTGCAACCATTCATGACCGCGATCAATTGGACTCGCTACAATCACTTACTATACCATGCGGGGCATTTCCGTTACCACGCATTGTAATGGCATTGCCCCCTGATTCTGGAGCGCAATTATACTTCACCATTAAGCTTCATCAATCGCGGGCTGGTTTGCAACATAAGTTGCACCCGTTCAAAGTGGGTCAACCATTCGGCAATGTTGGCCTGCAACACATCCGCCGGTGGCCCGAAGAGTCCGGTCGAACAAGTGGCACCGTTCATGTTGGCCACCTTCATGCGGTACGTTGCCAGTGTGCGTTCACCAAAACGCTCACATTCAAACCAGTCCTGAGAAAGAAACACGAGAACCGGAACACGCGGGCCGCCACAGATGGACAATTCGTTGGCCAATTTCGTTCCGGCATCGGTGGCGGAAGGGTCAAATTTCTGTTCGCGATGCACAAAACGCAGATCAATTGTATCAGTAACTTCAGCGATACGTTGAAAGATCGGACAGGCATTGACACAATCACCACACCATACCCCCGTCAGGCACAGCACATACATTTTTCTGCGAAAGCCCTGCAGCAGAGTTTTTTGCTCCGCAGTAAGCACAACACTGTCATACAGATTCTGCCAGCGCTGCCGCTGTTCGGAATTTGCGCAAAGATGCAGCAATTGGGTATAGGGTAAGGCATCGGTGAAAGCTGTTTTGAAATCAAATGCCATACTATGCATCTCCTTATAAAATAACATCAATACAACCAGTAATCAGTTCAGTAAGGCCCATCCGCCTCGCGGCAGTTTGAATTCCACCGCCGCCGGGAAGCCGACTTCACCTGGCCGCTGCGGCGGCGACGAAAGCCTTGAATAATTCCGGGTGCGGTGGATCATCCAACCCCTCGGCATGCCATTGCACACCAAGCCAGAACTTCAGGCTTTTATCGTCAATCGCTTCCACCAATCCATCGGCACTCGCGGCACATGCGGTAAGACCGACACCAAGCCGGTCAATGGCCTGCCGATGGCGACTATTCACCGTGGCCTGATCGCATTTAAGTATAGCGCGCAGTTGGCTTTGGGGTGTAATTGAAATGCTGTGCCAGGCATTTTTGTCGGTTGTGTTGGCGGGGTTTCCGGCGTGCGCCACGGGTAGATCGCGCGGCACATCAGGAATGTATTGATGCAGTGTGCCGCCGCGCTGCACGTTCATAGCCTGACAGCCAAAACATATTCCCAGCACCGGCATATTTCGGCTTTGGGCCGACGCGAGCATAGAGAGATCAAAGAACTGCCGCAGCGAATCCAGGCGGCGCGTTTTGGGATGCGGAGGCTGCCCATAAAGAGATGGATCAAGATCATCTCCACCCGGAATCAGCAGGCCATCAATAACCTGCATATACGCATCCTGCAGAGCGGAATCGCGGGTGTGATGCAAAAGCATGGGAATTCCGCCGGCTTTTTCTATGGCCAGTGGGTAGGCCATGGGCAGCTCGTAAACCGGGCGGGACTGGTCGGCGGCTTGGTTATCAAGAGATATGCCGATAATCGGGCGGCTGGGCATGGTGGCTGTCTCCGTTTTCGGTTTATTGCTTATTGCGGTGCCGCAGTAACAGTGCCACGACCATCACTTGCAGGATCAAACCGCCAGCCATCCATTCCAACGCGGTAAGCTGATACAAAATGCGGTAATTCCACCAATAAGGATTTCTGGCGGTCGCGACGACATGGATCGCCGTTAATCCATCCCAGGCCCCCACCACCAGACACAGCACCACGATCGCCTGAATAATCGTCGCCAGCAGCAGCGAAAGTGAAAATTCCGCCATATCACTTTTTCTATGCGCACTGCGTAATTGCTGAAGAATATCCTCCAGCACGGGCTTGATGGATTCCGCGTCGCGCTGCGTTAATTTTACCGCGATGGCCGAGGCCAAGGTGTCCGCATCCGGCGGTAACGCAGTGCCAGTGGTATTCGAGGCGGTTTTTGTGGCAATATCTTCGGAAGATACCGGCGCATCGCCGGGGATTAAGGGTACGGGGGCGGGATCACGATTGGGGCTGTTTCCTTCGCGGACAATAATTCGCGCTGCGTCCGCCAACGATCGCACGATAAAGTTCGGTGTGATGGCGGGCACATTGTCATTGCCTTCCATTTGCTTTTCCGGATCGGAAAGTAAAATAGTTCGACATCCCACCGATGCGCCGGCTGCCACGTCGCGCGGCTGATCTCCAATCATCCAACACTGCGAAAGATCAAGATTAAAATCCTCCCGCGCGGCTTTGAGCATACCCGGCCTGGGCTTGCGCCATTCATGATCCAATTTATATTCCGCAACAACGGCATCGGGATGATAGGGACAGTAATAGCTGGCATCCACATGCGCCCCGGCTTGTTCCTTTAGCTGGCGAATCATTTCCTGATTGACGGATTCAACAGCCGCTTCATCAAACATTCCCCGCGCCACACCGCTTTGATTGCTGACTACAACGATGCGATAACCCAGCCGTCGCAATGATGCGATGGCCGCAGCCGCTCCGGGCAGCAATTTCACCTGCGCCGGATCACCCAGATAGCCATCATTGGCAATGATGGTGTTGTCCCGATCCAAAAACACCGCACGTTCAGCCATAATATCACACTGCCTTTAGAACTTGCCCATCGGCTTTAAACCGACGGCTTGCCGGTAATAATATCCACGCCCGTCACCGCCGATCCATGGGAAATTGTTCGCGATTTTTCCACCACGCGCGTGGTGGAGCGGCCTTCCAAAAACGGTGCCAGCACCACCTTGCCACCCGCGGCTTCAACACACTGCCGCCCCACCACCGGCTTATCCTGATAATCGGCACCTTTCACCAATATCGCGGGGGTAATGGCGGAGATCAATTCCAGCGGCGTATCTTCCTGAAACGCCGTTACATAATTGACCGACTCCAGACTCGCTAAAACGGCCATGCGGTCTTCCAGCGTATTAATGGGACGACTCTCGCCTTTTAGCCGCCGGACCGATTCATCCGTATTCACCCCCACCACCAGCAGATCACCCTGACTGCGGGCGAAGCTCAAATATTGGACGTGGCCCGCGTGGAGAATATCAAATACGCCATTGGTAAATACAATTCTCTGCGCCCGGTGGCGCGAATGCAGACGCTCCAGCAGGCGCGGCAGCGATAGAATTTTTCGCGTGCTGGCCGAATCCATCTGCTGCAATTCGTCAATAATCTCCGTACGGGAAATCGGCACGCAACCAAATTTTTCCACTTCCAAACCGCCGGCAATATTTCCCAGATCCATCGCCACGCTCCATGACGCCCCATTCGCGCGAGCCATGGCCAGCATGGCCAGTACCATATCTCCGGCCCCGGTTACATCATAGACGTTACGCGGGCGAGTAGCATGCAACATACCGGGTTGACCACGTTCCAGGCGATACATGCCGTGACGATCCAGCGTCAAAACGCATACATCCAGATTTAATTGTTCCAAAAGCGTTTCCGCCAGTTGCGGGGCTTCTTCCTGCACATTTTCCAGACGCAATCCGGCGGCCAGTTCCGCTTCGGTGCGATTGGGGGTAATGGCTGTAGCACCGCGATAACGGCGATAATCCTTAATGGCGGCGGGGTCCACCAGCACTTCTCTGCCGGCAGAGCGCGCCATGGAAATAATTTTCTGGCACAAGGCATCAGAGAGAAGACCCTTGTTGTAGTCTTCAATGCAAACCAGATGGCATGATGGAATCTCCGTCTCCAAGGCCGCCAGCAGCCGATGTTCAGCCGAAGCATCAATGGGTTCCAGTGTTTCATGATCCAATCTGAGCATCTGCTGCTGATGCCGATGTTGTGCCAAACCAATAAAGCGCGTCTTGGTCGAGGTGGGACGGTGGCTAACGGCGATGACCGCCGAGGCATCAACATGAGTTTGAACCAGAAGATCCTGCAAAGCCGCCCCCGATGCGTCATTGCCAATCACGCCCGCCAACACCGGTACAGCGCCCATGGCCGCCAGAAAAACCGCGACATTGGCTGCCCCACCGACCCGCATTTGCCGATACCGTTCCCGCACCACCGGCACAGGCGCTTCCGGGCTTAATCGCTCGGCATCGCCAAACACGTATTGATCGAGAATCAGATCACCGACAACCAAGATGCGCGGCCTGACAAAGGCTTCGACTGATGCAAGTAATTCACTGGATGGATGAATCATCATGTTATCAGTTTACTTTTTGTTGGCAAAATCAGCCAGCGACTGCCGCCATAATTCTCCCGCCACACCCGTGATTCGGGCGGCAATACGCACATGCCACAGCGGCACCGGCAGATTAAGATCCCGCAATTTAACCCAGTCTTTAGCGGTTGTGACCCATGCGGCGGGGTGGCGCTCCGCGGTGAGTTTTAACATTTCGGGGAAATCCAGCTCGGGAACATACCGGTGATGGTCATCAAACCAGCACCCTGCGGAAACTTGGATTCCCAGTTCTGACAGCGTGCGAACAAATCCATCAGGATTGGCGATACCCGCAAACGCCAGAACGGTTTGGCCCCGCCCCTGCACCGTGCCGCCTTTCTGATCAAAGACCCCCACCACTTCCGTAACCTGTTTGTAAATACGACGAGGATTGACCCATTGCGTAAGCAATCCGGCGGCCAAGTCCGTGAGTTCGCCGGAAACCTGCTCGCACCGGGTGAGAATAATCTGATGCGCCCGCGAAAGCGACGCGGGGCCTTCCCGCCAGGCACCGCGCGGAAACATACCCGGCACGCCCAACGGACTTGTGGCATCAATTAACACAATATCCAGATCGCGCCCCAGGCGTCGATGTTGAAAGCCGTCATCTAAAATCAGCACATTGGCCTGAAATCGGAATATGGCCTCTTTGCCGCCGGCAATGCGATCCGGATTAATTACCACCGGCACGCCGGGACATTCCCTTTCAATGACCATGACTTCATCGGATCGTTCACCTTTTTTTGCGCCATAGCCACGAGTCAAAATCGCCGGCTTTAATCCCGCCTCCCTAAGACAGTTGGCAATCATGATGACCGTTGGTGTTTTCCCCGTCCCGCCGGTGGTGATATTCCCCACGGAAATAACCGGCACCGGCAACCGCGTAACACATTTCCATCCGCGGTCATACGCAATGTTGCGCCAGTGCACAATCTGGCCATAAACAATTGAAACAACAGATAACAGCCAGCGCAGTGCCGCGGGTATTACACCCACCGCCTCACCGGTTATCACACGGTTGTACCATTGCTGCATGTGCGTGTCCTGACGTTACGTTAGACCACAAGATTAATCATCCGGCCTTTTATATATATTTTCTTCTTTATCGCCCGCTGCGCCAAACGGCCGGCCACCTGCGTGTCGGCCAGAGCCATATCTAAAACCTGTTCTTCCGCACTGTTTGCCGGAATGCGAATTCGCCCGATCAGCTTGCCGTTAATCTGCACCGGAATATCCAATTCCTCATCCACGCACAGACGTTCATCAAACTCGGGCCACGGCAACGTGGCGATGGAAATCACCGCGTCCGGGCCGCTAATTTCACGATACAGTTCTTCGGCAATATGCGGCGCGAACGGCTCAAGCACCCGCAGAAGATTCAATGCCGCCTCCATGGGGACAAACGTCAGCTTGGCCAGGGCATTGTTGAATTCCATCATCGCGCTGATGGAGGTATTAAACGCCAGTCGCTCAATATCCTGTGTGACTTTGCTAATCAGCCGGTGCATCGGGCGGAGAATCGCCGCAGCATCACGCACCGCCACCTCTGATTCCGCCGCCGTCAGCCGGCGCGATCCGCAGGCCCAGCCGCCATCGGGATATTGGCGTACCACACGTAATGTACCGTCATCGCCCCCCAGCAGATTTCGCCATACACGCTGCAAAAACCGATACACACCCTCAACGCCGGCGGTGCTCCAGGGTTTTACCTGTTCCAGCGGCCCCATGAACATTTCGAATAGGCGCAACGAATCGGCACCATATTCCGCAATCACATCATCGGGATTGACAACATTGCCGCGCGACTTGCTCATTTTGAATGATCGCGCATCAACCTGAATTCCGGCATCAGCCTTTAAAACAAATACTTCGCCGCGCTTTTCCACAGTTGTCGGATCACACGCTTTTCCGATGACCAAAGCCCCGGTTGCTTTCTGCGAACTGATAACCTCTGATTTGCCATCGGCGCCTACGCGCGTGGAAAACTCCGGATCAATGTCGGCAGCGGACACCCATTGGCCACTCTCCAATGCAAAGACCGTATATTCAGCCTCGCCTAAAATCAGGCCCTGATTGACCAGTTTTCGGAACGGTTCGGGCGAACTGACCAGTCCACGGTCAAAGAGCACTTTGTGCCAGAACCGCGAATACAGCAAATGCAGCACGGCGTGTTCCACACCACCGACGTACAGATCCACGCCGCCGGCCATCCAATATTTTTCCTTTTCCGGATCGCAAAAGGCGTGTGTATTTTTGGGATCCATATATCGCAGATAATACCAGCATGATCCGGCCCATTGCGGCATGGTATTAAGTTCGCGCCGCGCCGCCACCGCGCCGGGCGTACCGGCTGGAACCACACGCGCCCGCGGATTGCCGGGATCACCTTCCAGTACAACCTGCACATGATGCCATTGGGTGGCTTTAAATAATGGAGGCTCCATGGTGCCGGTGGGTTTGAAATCCTTGACTTCCGGCAATGTCAATGGCAACTGCGAATCCGCCAGGGCCACGGTTGAACCGTCTTCCAGATGAATTAACGGGAATGGTTCACCCCAATAGCGCTGGCGGGAGAACAGCCAGTCGCGAATTTTATAATGAATCTGCCGCGTCCCCAGAGATTGTTTCTCCAGCAGTTCACACATTAAGCCTTTGGCCTCCGCCGTGGTTAAGCCGTTAAGTTCCGAAGAATTCACAGCAAAGCCCGGTGACTCCAGCGGCAATTTCCCGGCTTCCGGATTATCCGCGGCAGCGCTGACAACGCGCCGAATCGGCAACTCCATGGCGCTGGCGAAATCAAAGTCACGTTGATCATGGGCCGGCACCGCCATAATGGCACCGGTGCCATAGCCCATTAACACATAATCAGAAATAAATATGGGTATGCGTTGTTTATTGATCGGATTAATCGCATACGCACCGGTAAAGGCTCCGGTTTTGGCGTTGTCTTCCTGGCGTTGCCGCTCGGAGCGCGACGCCGCCATTTTTTGATACGCCGCTACCGCGTCCCGCGGGGAATTCGCGTTGGAGCGCCACTGCGGCGGCGTTCCCTCGGGCCATGCCGAGGCGACCAGGCCGTTTTGCGCATTTAAATCCACCAGCGGATGTTCCGGAGCCAGAACCATATATGTTGCGCCAAACAGCGTGTCCGGGCGGGTGGTGAAAACAATCACATCGCCGCCGCGATCAGCAATGCCGAAACGAACCAGTGCCCCCTCCGAGCGGCCAATCCAGTTTCTCTGCATCATCTTCAATGATTCAGACCAGTCCAAAGCATCCAGGCCATCGAGCAACCGCTGGGCATAGGCGGTAATGCGCAACATCCATTGCCGCATCGGGCGGCGCTGCACCGGAAAGCCGCCAACTTCGCTTTTACCGTCAATAACTTCTTCATTGGCCAGTACCGTGCCCAGCGCCTGGCACCAGTTCACTGGCGCTTCAATCTGATAAGCCAGCCGATACTGCTCCAGTACCTGCCGCTGCTGCTGTGCGTCCAATTGCGGCCATGCTTTATTCCCAGCGGACTGCGGCAATGCCCGTTGGCCAGATTCAAATTCAGCCACGAGTTCCGCAATGGGCCGTCCTTTTTGCTGTTGGGGATCAAACCAGGTGTCATACAATTGAAGAAATATCCACTGGGTCCAGCGGTAATATTCCGGGTCAGTCGTATTGACTTCCCGCTGCCAATCATAAGAAAAGCCGATTGCCTGTAGCTGGGATCGAAAGCGATCTATATTTTTCCGCGTTACCACCGCGGGATGGGTATCGGTTTTAATGGCATATTGCTCCGCCGGCAGACCAAATGCATCCCAGCCCATGGGGTGCATGACATTAAATCCAGCCGCCCGCTTATACCGCGCCACAATATCCGTAGCGGTGTAACCCTCGGGGTGGCCGACATGCAGCCCCTCGCCCGACGGATAAGGAAACATATCCAATACATAATACTTCGGTTTGGCCGGACGGATCTCCGCGGAAAATATCTGATTTTCCTGCCAAATCCGCTGCCATTTTTTTTCGATGCTACTGGGATTATAACCCGCCATGAGTTCCATTCTCCAATCTTGATGTGGACAAAGGATACGAAAGGCGGTGCCGGGCCACAAGTAGCCGTAGGTCTTCCGGCAAAAATTGTATCATCCCACCGTCACGCCCGCTGGCAGTCTGTGGTATGATTCCGGTGTTTAAATTCTTTGGCAGCGCCGGCGTGGCCTCGGGCCACCCGGGGCGTGGTAAAAGGGTTACGTGGCATGGAACAAACGCAGCGAATTGGCATTATTGGCGGGTCAGGCCTGGGGCAACATCTGCTTATGCCAGGTGATGGAAAGATTGTGGACATTCAAACGCCTTTCGGGCCGCCGGCGGCACCACCGATTCTTGCCGATTGGAAAGGAATTCCTGTGGCAATTCTGGCCCGACACGGATCGGGGCATGTATTTAATCCCACGCAAATCCCGTACCGTGCGAATATTTATGCCTTAAAAATGCTGGGGTGTCGCTGGATTCTGGCATCCGGCGCTGTGGGCAGCCTGAATGAAAATCTGCATCCGCGACAACTGGTGCTGGTGGATCAGGTCATTGATCGCACCGTACATCGCGTGCCAACCTTCTTTGATCATGCGGCCGTGCATGTTGATTTTGCCGAGCCGGTCTGCGAGAAACTGCGTACTATTGTATATGACAGCCGCAGTGAACTCACTTCTGACGCCGTGGTGCACCCGCGCGGGACGTATGTGTGCATGGAAGGCCCGGCGTTTTCCACGCGGGCAGAATCCCGGCTGCACCGGAGTTGGGGCGGGGATTTAATCGGCATGACGCTTTTACCGGAGGCCAAACTGGCGCGTGAGGCGGAAATCAGCTATGCCTCGATCGCGTTGATTACAGATTACGACGCCTGGAAACCCCATGCGCCGGGGCAGGCCCCGATGGAACTCATGCGGGAAATCATCAGTCACTTGCAAGTCGCCTCCGAGAACGCCCTGCATTTAATCCGCGCGGCACTGGGGCGAATCTGGGAAGCCCGCGCCGAAGATTTTCCCGCACACCGCGCACTGGAGTTGGCGATTTTTTCGGATAAAGCGAAAATAAAGCCCGAATCACGGCAGCGACTCGAGGCGATTTGGGAAAAATATTTCCCCGCAGCGCATTAATTGCCGCAGGCTGAATCCTCTGGGAACTTTATTATCAGGTGGAGTCTCACACGCATGAAACCCCGGCCAGCAACCGAAAAATCACAGCGCCATGTGGGGGACAACGGCTTAGCCATGGCGATGGCGTGTTTCTGCATTTTCCTGGCGTGCGGACGGTTTTCCAGCGCCGCGGTTGTCGGACCAGCCAAAGCGGCTCTGCAAGTCAACATTGTGCAACCTTCGGGACCCACTGCCGGACAGCCCGGCGGTTTCTCCCATATTCAAGTCAACGATTCCTTTGGTGCCCGGGACATGCTGCGTACAGCCAAACAACTGATCGCCAGCGGACACCTCACGCAGGCGGTCCGGACATATCAACATATTGCATTGAAATACGGCAGCAGTGTCATCCAACAACCCGACGGCACGTATGAATCGGTGCGCAAGCATGTCTGGAGACGTTTGTTGGCCACTCCGGCGGTACAGCATGGCCTGTATAACCAGATTTACGGCTTAAAAGCTCGGCAAATAATCCAACAGGCCACGCAAAGCCATTCGTTATTCGCGCTGACATCGGCTTGTGAACGCTATTTTGCCACCAATGCCGCCGCCAAAGCTTTACAATTTGTGGCGGCCCGGCAGTTTGAACGGGGGCGATTTGCCCTGGCCGCACGATTGTGGATACAGTTGCTTAAGCATCCAGCACTCGCCGCGCAACAACCGGTATTGTTGCACAATGCCACAGTCGCGGCATGGCTGGCGGGCGAGCAACATCTGGCCAGAAAACTCCTGGCCAAACTGGGCAAAATAGCGCCCAACACAACGGGCATTATCGCCGGAAAGCCGGTGCATCTCTTGGCCGATGCGCGTAGCATTTTAAAACACTCAACTGCGTATCATCCCGCAATATCAGCGGGAAGCTGGCCCACCTTTGAAGGTAATTTCCGACGAAATGGCGTCGCGGCGAGCGGAACCCTGCCGGCCGCCATCATGTGGACCAAACCGTTAAACACCTTCGCGCAAAACCAAACCGTTCATTCAGCTTCCATACAATATCAGAACGAACTGCGGCAATTTCTGCCCGCATTTGGCCTGACCATCGATCCCGCCACCGGGAAAACTTCCGGCGATGTGCTGTTTTCTTTTCCTACCTGCCGCAACGGTACGCTGTATCTGAACCTGCAAGATCGAATCAAAGCGGTTGATATCAATTCTGGCTATACGCTTTGGCAATATCCCCATGGGGCACTTCCCGCCAATACCGCCGCCGCGAACCTCGCTACGTTGATTAATGAACTCGATCATTATTCCTGCACGCTGAAAAACGGAAAACTGTACACCGTTCTCGCCCGGCCCGGCGGCCCGGGCCAGATTCCAACCCCATTCGGAATGACTTCCGCCAAGCTGGAAATCATTTGCGTCAACGCGGCCACCGGTTCTCTGCAATGGCATATATCCGCAGCAGATCTGCTCCCCGACGAGGCTGGCCGAAATATCTGGCCCGCGTGTATTCCCATTGCCGATCATCATGGCGTATTTCTTGTTGTGGTCGACTCGCAGCCCGGCACCGGCATGAATGAATTGAGCCTCGTGCGGTTAAGTGCCGCAACGGGAACGGTGCAATGGACACATTATCTCTGCACCATCACCGGGCCGGCGTATGGCGTATCGCCGTTTAATACCATCAATATCATCCCGGCCATGGCGGATAACATACTGTATATCTCCACCGGGCTGGGAGCCGATATGGCCATTAGCACCGACTCTGGTCAGGTGCAATGGCTGCGGCTTAACAAAGTCGCCTACACGCCATTTACTAATATGCAATATGGCATTGTCCGACGCATGCCCCCATGGCGCATGAATGCTCCGGTCATATCCGGATCGCGGCTTATTTCCATGGACAACGGCTTCGGGAGCACATCACATATTCACATATACAATCGTTGGACGGGAGCTAAACTTCTTTCGCTGCCTTGCCGCTCGCTGCATCATGCCAATATGCTTCTGGGCGTAATCCATGGTGCCATGCTCCTGGCGGGTCGCAGGCTCTGTGCGGTCAATATTCAAAATGGAAAACAGATTTGGGCCAGTCCTCCGATCCATCCCTATGGGACTGTTTCCGGACGCCCGTTTCTAACAAGAAAAAACATCTATATACCGTTAAACACCGGCCTGCTGCTGGTAAACACCCGCAATGGCACCATCAACACCATGGCCAAATGGCCGAAGGGAAATACAGATTCCGCCGGCAATCTGCTGGTAACCGCTCATGAGATTGTCGTAGTTAATGATAATCTCACCGCCGGTTATGCCCGTTGGAAAGACGCACTGGCCTATCTTTCCGGGCGGATTAAGGCCCATCCCACCGCGCCGGAGCCTTACCTCACACTCGCCGAGGTCGCCTTTCGATCCAGTCATAATACTCTGGCCCAGCAGATGCTTAGCCGGGCCGTAACGTTGGCGCTGCCCAACGCAACGACACTGCCGACGGCGGCGGACCGTATATTTCGCGTCTGCATGACCTTTGCGCTTGATGCCGCAAATAAATCCGGGGCGAACACCGCAGAACTATTTTATCTGCAAAAGGCCAGCCTTATCGCCCGACGGCCGGATCAGCAGGTTAAATGGCGCATGGCCATGGCCCATTGTTATCTGGGCGCAAAGCACCCCGCCAAGGCCATGACACTCCTGGAGCAGATTCTGGCGCATGGCCAACTGCGGGCGGCGGCGGTGGATTATCGCGGCGTGGCTCTGGCGGCATCAACCGCGGCACGTTCGATGATTCAATTGGATATCATTAAGAAATTCGGAATCGGCGTTTATGCCCCGTGGGAGCGGTTGGCACAGAAACTTCTGGCACACGCCCAAAATGCAAAGTCTTCAATCCCATTGCAGCACATTGTTCTCCAATACCCCAACAGTAGCGCGGCTTTGCAGGCCGCACAATTGCTTTCCCAGCATTTTGCCGCACGCCAACAATGGGCGAGAGCCTATGACATGCTGCTCTGGACGCGATTTGGCGGATCAGAGTCCAAATCCGATAAGGCCTGGCAACTCTCGCGACTATGTTCCGCACTGGCGCATTTGCGCCATTGGAATCAGGCTCTGGATCTGGCGATGCGCGGAGCCAATGACTTTGCCGCCTACCATTGGAAGGGCCAGCAGGCATGGACATTTGCCCGCTACGCGCAACATATCAAACAGTCCGCTCCGGCAGGCTCCTTGGAACGTCGGGCAACCCTGAATGCCACAATCGGTTCGCATTTGGCGGTATCCGGCGCACTTCACGGCGATCTGCTCGAGCCGCTTGAGCATACCCCGCAGTATCGGCGTTACGGCATGTTCCTGCTGGGCAACAAAGTGCGCGGCGGCTATCAGATTTCAGCCCGACACATTGCCGGTTTAAAGCCAATGTGGAAATACCTGATTGCCGACGCCCGGCGCGCAATGCTGGTTGGCTATTGGAATCGCATCGCGATTCTCGCCACCAATAATCAAGTACTGGCAATCAATGCCGACACCGGCCATGTGCAGTGGGTACAACATTTGCTGTCAACGGCAAAGCATCCCGGCTTTTTGGCCCCGGTGGCCAACGCCCCGATACCGGCAATGCAACGCATGATGATGATACAAAATGGCATCATGATTAACGGTGGCCTGCCCGGATACAACGTCATTTCGCCAAAATTTGCCGCACAATGGCGTGAAGCTTTAATGCAACGGTATCTCGGAGCTTCCACGTTTCGCCTGATCAAAATGCTGCCCGCTGGATTGTTTGTGGCCGGCCCACATGACCTGATGCTTTACAATCCGCTCAATGGAAAACCCGCATGGAAAAAGCCGGCGGCACTGCAGAAATATGGAACCATTGCGTTTGTCCGGCAGACGCGCCGATACTTCGCCGTTGCCATTGACCTTCCCATTGACCACGTCGTGCTGATCAACCGACGCAGCGGTCGCGTGGCCGGTGTATTGCCGATAAACGCCGGCGAGCACTTTTACTGGATGCGATCCGACCCGGCAGGAAGACTTCTGCTTTGCGGCCAGAGAGGCGCAGCAATGTATGATCCGGCGATCAGCATGTCCGCTCCGATATGGAGTCGAAACGGTCTGCACGATGCGTTTCCAACCGCAGCTTGTCTAACCGTGGATGGACTGATCACGCCCACGGCTACCGGCATGACCTGCCTGGATGTTACCAGCGGTGCCATACGGTGGAATCAGCCGGGGCTGAATGCGGGACTTACTTCCAGCTCAATGATCTGGATGCAAACAGCCCTGAATCACAATACGCTGGTGATGCTGACACCACGGAATTTAATGGCCATCTCAACCCGTACCGGCAATATTGCCTGGAAAGCGGAATTTGTGATGCAAACGCGGCCACCGCTGACGGCGGCACAAATTGGCGATCCGGATATCGTCGCAATGGCACAGGGGCCTGTCGGGCCAACGCCCAATGTCATGCACCTGTATCTGATAAATCAAAAAGATCGGCAGGGACGATTGGATAATGGCTCAATTGTGCTCGATCAGCAGCTTACACGATCCAACAGTGATCCCGAAGCTCCGGAAATACAGTCGTGGCTGCTGGTCAATGGCGGAATTTTATTTGAAGTCAATGGCGTCGTATTCTATTGCCATACATAATAGATTCCATCAACCGCACCAGTACGAACCGGTGTGGACGACGCTATAAGGAGTTTAATTGTGGCAGGCGATACGGCAGGTACCATGCAAAGCAATGAAACATACTCATCGGCACCCCAACATCATGTGCTGTTTGGATTTTTGCGACAGGCGCGCCATGTCGTGGCGTGCATTGTGGTGGGAATATTTTTTCTTTTCCTGGCCGGGAAAGTCATTCCATCTCCGAACATGGATGGCACCCGGGCACTGGCCGCCGGTCCGGCGGTATCACTGGTGGCGGAATTAGCGATGATCGGGGGCCTGGTCGCAGCGGTTGCCATCGGCACACTGCTGACCTGGCCGGATGCCCCACATGCGGGCCTTTTTATTGCATCGGTGGGATTGATTTTTCTGGCCTGCCATTGGGGACCTGTTACATTGCTGCTGGCCTTGCATCAGACCGATTTGGCCGGTGCCTATCGCACCCTGGCCTTGCAGAACATATTCTGGATTTTTTATATTCTCATCGGTGAGGCTCTTTCACGCGGCATTTATGAACTCATCGGCTCACGAAACTGGCCGCTTTATCTGGGTCTGCCATGGCCCATAAACACGTCAGCCAGCAACCCAGTGCCCTCAACCGCTGGGTATCCATCTTTTCCCAATAGTCTCGTTGACAGCCTCGCCGATCGCCCCGTCGGCCAGCGCATTGCACAAAATCTTCTGGCGTTTATTTCCACGGTTATTGTTGCCGGTATTTTCCTGTTTCTGCTGTTGAAATCACAACAGCCGGGGCAGGCAATTTTCGCCTGTTCGGTGGCTTTTGCCGCCGGTGCATTTGTCAGCTCCGTTCTGGCACCGCAGGCCGACGCCTGGGTTATCTGGATTACGCCGCCGATAATCTCCGCCGCCGGGGGTTTCCTCGCCCCGCACTTTGCACAACCTTATCCGGCGCATACCGGTTTATTTCTTATGCGCACATTGCCCATTTATTACAGTTCAGCCGGGTTGGCCGGTGCTATTTTCGGCTATTACGCCGCCGTGCGTATGTACTTTCGCCGGGCCATGGAAATATCCCAGTCCAATGCTGCGACCTGAAAAATCCCCCCGGCACGGCGGGGCATGGGAATGTACGTTGATGCGGTGCTGTCGCACGTTAATTGAAAAGATTGATCGGCATGGCAAAAAAAGAGCTTACGATTTCCCTGGCGGCGAAATGCCAATTGCTCTTCGGATTCGCCGTGCTGGTTATCATTGCCGGAGCACTGGCTGTTCCGTGGCAGCGCATGGAACAGCTTACCAGCCGTGAGCCGGTATATGAAGCCCGCATCGCGGCGGACATGACATTGCGGGCGGCCCACGTTCAACAGGGTGCCCCCGAAAGTCCCGGTAAATCAGCGCTGCTCTGGCAGGCAGCGCATTTACGCAGATTGCATTATCCGCAGCCGACCATCGCATTGCTGCCCAAACCCGGTACAGCTTCAACTCATGCCACCGCCTTTGAACTGGCCGCCATTAAATATTTTCTCAAACATTCCCATCAGAATCAGTATGGCCACTTATCGCAGAGCATTCCCCACCAACCCGTTTACCAATACGCCGCCGCGGTGCGCGCGTCGGTTAGTTGCCTGCGATGCCACGCCCAATGGCGAAAATGGTTGTATCCGCACAGCAACAAACATTCCGGCACTGCCGTCGGCACGCAACCGCATGTCGCCACGGCACCATCCATTCCACGCATTTCCACTGTCGCGCCTTTGGTGGCAATTGTGCAGGTGGCCATGCCCATCACCCCTGATCTCGATCAGTTGCTGCTCAATCGCGTGGTGATTGTGGTTTCCGGCCTTATTGGCGGATCGTTGGCCATTATTGTGTTTTACCTCATCACCACCCGGCTGATTCTGCAACCCGTGCGCGTGTTGCGGAATACCGCGGAAAAAGTTGCGAAAGGGGATATGGATATCCGCTCGGCGATTTCCACGGGCGATGAATTTGAGCAATTATCCGATACGTTTAATACCATGCTGGCCACATTAAAAGCCTCGCAGGATCAGTTGGAAGCAACCAATCGCAGTTTGGATACACGCGTTGGTGAATTGGCCCAATCCAATACCGATTTGTTTCAAGCCAGCAAAATGAAATCCGAATTTCTTACCAATGTCAGCCACGAACTCCGCACACCGCTCAATGCCATCATCGGCTTTGCCGAACTGCTTTCCACCGCCAAACCCTCCGCCGATGATCCGCGCTGGAACCGCTATATTGACAACATTCTCACCAGCGCCCGGCAACTTCTGGACCTTATTAACGATCTATTGGATTTAGCCAAAATCGAGGCCGGAAAAATTGCACTCCGCACCGAACGCATCAACGTGCCGGATGTATGCGAGTCATTAGTGAATTTTATGCGCCCATTGGCTCAGAAAAAAAATATCGAATTATCTCTTGCCGTTCAAGCCCCGGTGCCTCTGGTGAGCACGGATCCCGCTCGCTTTCAGCAAATTCTTTACAACTTTCTTTCCAATGCCATTAAATTCACCCCTGCCGACGGGCGCGTGACCATCACCGCTTCAACCCTGGATGCGGACCACGTAAAAGTAGCCGTCACCGATACCGGCCCCGGAATTGCCCCTGAACACCATGCCAGCATTTTTGAGAAATTCAATCAATTGGATGCATCTGTAACCCGTCGTCACGGCGGCACCGGCTTGGGCCTGACCATCAGCCACGAATTGGCCAACATGCTCCACGCCGATATCCAACTTGTCAGTGATGTCGGCAAAGGTGCCACCTTCAGCCTGATTATTCCCATCGCCGCACACGCGCAGTAACAGCATGAGAAACCCGGACGCAACAAGTGTTATCAGTCTTGAGTCATAACTGTTTACCGCTCCCCGGCTTGGGGCCACGGAGAACTCCCTTGACAACATTCCGATTTCTGCTCTGAAAATTGGCCGTGCCTTCGCAACAGCGAAATAATGCGGCCTTTTTTCATCCTGCGCGGGTGAGGCTTGGCATCATGGGAGACTAACTTATTTGTCGGTGATACCGATTCTATGGCTATAATCAGAATATGAATTTGGAACCGCGTGATGAAAAAACCACGGAATCATTACAACAGTTTTCCCCGGCAATCCCTGGTGATTATGGCGCTCTTTGCCGGAACGTTGATACTTGTGTCGCTGTTTCCCTGGTTTGATTCCATCGCGGCAAAATGGGGCATTGCCGCACCTGCGGGACATGTTGCGTGGCAAACCGGGCTTGGTGCCGGCCAGCGGGAAAGCCGCAAAACCGGACGGCTGTTACTTGTGGATTTTCAGGCATCCTGGTGCCCGCCGTGCCGCCTGATGGATCGCACGGTCTGGACTGATCCCAGCGTGGCAGACATCATCCATAAGCATTTTATTGCCATTCGAGAAGATATTGATTCACCCGGTGGAAAAGCCGACGCTCGCAAACTTGGCGTACAGGTATTGCCCACCGTACTGGTGCTCAATACGCACGGAAACATTGTAAATGTCGCCCAGAGTATGGGACCAGGGCAAACGCGGCAATTTTTAACTCAAAGCATGACAAATGCTGAATTGCTTGGAAGCGGCACGAACCAATAGCCCGCGAAAACTCCCTGTCCCTTCAAGGCTCCGCAGTCTGAATCGTGGCGAAGGATGGATGCTCACTTTTTTTGACCGTAGTAGGCGCCGGGGCCGTGCTTTCGCAAAAAATGCTTGTCCAGCAGTTCGTCGGCAATCGGTTGTACATCCGGCGCCAAGGCCAGCGTTTCAAGTTGCATTTTGGCAACCAGCTCCAGCACCAGCGCGTTTTCCAACGCCTTGGCCGCCGAAGGCCCCCACGCAAATGGCGCATGGCTCGCCACCAGCACGCCGGGAATCTGGGCAGGATTCAGTCCATGCTCCTTAAAGCAGTCGATAATCACACGACCGGTATTTAACTCATAATCAGTTTGAATTTCTTCGGGTAACAATTCCCGCGTTACCGGAACGGCACCATAAAATGTATCCGCATGGGTCGTGCCCAGACAGGTAATTTCCCGTTTGGCTTGTGCAAAACTCGTGGCGTGAATCAACAATCACGCCATCTGCGCCATGGCGATAATTGCTCACGCCCGTGGCAATTTCCTCACCTGACGCCACATCCACAAGCAGCGCCCGCACCGAGGCGGTGCCGAAATCCAGTTCAATGGCGTAATGGCTTGGCATAATATCCTCAACATTTGATCGCTTATTTTTTCACGTTTCGGACCGCCCTTATACAGCCCGATCCGACCGACTCCCGATGATCCTTATTCGTGCCGATACACATCCCATTTCAGGTAATTGCTTAACGCGTCATCAATGCCCGCCGCCACCACCGCCTTGGTCGCGGCAACATGGTGTTCATATCCTTCGCGGCAGATAAATTGCAGCAAAGCCTGGAGGCGATTGACTTTAAATACACCATAGCCGCCAAAGGTATCCAGTTTTTCACCGGTAAATTCACCTTCACCCACATACGCGCGAATCAGGCCATTGTTGTCATCGGTGGAAACGCGGCAATAGGTGAACGGTCCGGCGGCAATATTGCCGACAATGGTGCCATAAGTATTCTTGCGGCCCACCGTGCCGGCGATGATTTCCTGATAATCCATCTTCTGGCTTTCAAAGAAATCTTTCGGCAGGTTGGAGCAGTGGAAAACCACCCCCTTGTCCGGATCGGTTCCGTAATTATTGTTCCAATCCAGCAGCGCTGCCGGCTTGCCCGAAGCCGCCTGCAGAATGTACATACCCACTACGCCGGTAATGTCCGTTTCGCAGGCGCTGGGCATTAAGCCGTTGGACATCATGCTCATAAGCGTGCAGGGCACCACGCCGTAGAATTCTTCCAACGCTGTCCAGCACTGAATAGCCGTGGCAACAAGCTCACGTTCCTTGATGAATTTTTCAATGGCCACACCGAGCTTGGCCATTTTTATTACGCTTAGCTGCGGAATGCCACCCGTTGCCGTATAGCCTTGAATACCGGCAAGTTTTTCCTTCACCGCCGCATCGGTATCCGACAATTTTGTCGCCACGCCCAGAACTTCTGAAAGATCCAGCGTTTCAATGCTGATACCCGCGGTTTCCAGCAATTTTTCGCTGTAGCGCACGGTATTAAACGCTCCGGGACGGGCACCGATGGCTCCGATTCTTGCCCCTTTCAAAGCCCGTACAACGCGGCACGTGGCCGCGAAGCGTTGAATATCCGCCGAGAATTCCTTACCCCCGGGTTCCTCGGTATGAAGGGTGGTAAGCGAATATGTAATGCCATATTGCCGCAGATTATTACAAGCCGACATTTTACCGCAGAAGCTGTCGCGCCGGTCTTTAATGGTCATCGTTTGCGTGCGATCATTAAACGCATGAACCAGCACCGGCACATTCAAACCGGCCCAGCGAAGCGTATTGGCGATCGCCCGTTCATCACCAAAATTCGGCAGCGTCACCAGCACGCCATCAATTTCGTGCCGATGCTTTTGAAACAACTCGGCATATTTCTTGGCATCCGCCAAAGATTCAACCGCCCCGCCATTGGTTTGTTCCGCAGGTAAAATGATGGTTTTGATATGATGTTTGGCCAACACATCAAGCACTTCCTGTCGGCCGGTAACGCATAAATGAGCTGGGAAAAAACCACGGTTTCCAACAATCACGCCAAGTGTAGTCACAGGATAAGTCTCCAAAGTATCGGCTGACATGCCATCCAAAAACCACGAATTTGCTATGGTAAGCCATACCTTGCCCTGTGAGCAAGGGGCGTGGCAATAGGGGCGTGGCAATAAATTCGGGCATCTCCCACCAATGTAACCAGCGAGCCACCGGGTTTATCCCGGCGGGCTTCAGAAACCTCCAAAAATGGATGTTTTTCAGCCCGCCCGGAAAAATTGCCACGCCATGAGCAAGTTTAAGCACCCTTGCCGGAAGAGGATAATCGTTTCATACCAGGAATCTTACTATTTATCCCCCCTGCATTCATGCCGCAGGCCGCAGGCAACCCGGGCACGACAGTCCAATAACGCACAATAGTCCGCCATGCACCAAACAGCTTCACCCCGGGAACCGCTCCAAGCCCGATTATTTATTTTCGGAAAAAGGTTTTTCCGGGCATATTGACTTTGCTCAGACGGTTGTTGACATACAGCCCCTCCAGAATAAATTCTCCGGCGCTCACCAGAGACGCTGGATCATCCGGCGACATATCCAATTCCTTCGCCATTCGCACCGCCGCGGCCTTCAGACCTTTTACGTGATTGTAATTCTCCAGCATGGTCGCGGTGGATACTTCATCCCCGACTTGCAGGGTCAACCCACCCTTAAATTGCTGGCATATATCATCAAGCGAATCAATGTCCCCGTGCCGGCTGAACGCAAGCTTCACAGCTTCTCCAATCAGCGATGTCACGAGTTTATCTTCCGCGGATTCACCGTCCGCAAGCATGAGTTCAATTTTTCCCCGACAACTCGCATGGATAAACGGCAGGTCATCCGCCCGCGCCACCACCGCTTTTTCTCCATGGACAATACCGCGCCGCTCGGCGGAACTCACAAGATTTTCCGTATTGGTAATCGAACACCGGACACTCACACCGCTGGCCTGATTAATGTGCGGACTGTGCCGTGCGAGACGTACAAATTCTTCGAGAATTTCGTGCATAAACAGTGGAATCCGCACGCTTACACCGCTGTCGCGCTCCAGCCACGCATTTTCCTGCGTAATTTTGATGGCTTCGGCAATGCTGTGCGGATAATGCGTGCGCACAACCGTGCCAATGCGATCTTTCAGCGGTGTAACAATGCGGCCACGGTTGGTGTAATCTTCCGGATTCGCGGAAAATACCATGCAGAGGTCCAAGTCCAGGCGAATCGGGTAACCGCGAATCTGCACATCACGCTCTTCGAGCACATTGAACAATCCGACCTGAATTTTCGGCGCCAGATCAGGCAGCTCATTCATGGCAAAAATACCCCGGTTGCAGCGTGGAATAAGCCCGAAGTGCATGGTGGTTTCATCCGACAAATATCGCCCCTGAGCGTGCCGCACCAGATCAATTTCCCCGATCAAATCCGCGATTGTTACATCCGGCGTGGCGAGTTTTTCATGGTAGCGATTGCTGCGATGCACCCATTCAATGGCGGCGCTATCTCCTTGTTCCGCGATAATTTTTCTACCGGAGGCCAGGTGCGGGTCCAGCGGATCATCCGGTATTTCGCACTGCGACAAAACCGGGATCCACTCATCAAGTAAATCAGGCAACATCCGCAGCAGCCGCGTTTTCGCCTGCCCGCGCAAGCCCAGAAACAGCATGTCATGCCGGCTTAGAATACCATTGACCACTTCCGGAATGACTGTGTCACGATACCCAACAATACCCGGAAACAGCACTTGGCCGCTGCGCAGTGCGGCGATGACATTTCGCCGTAACTCATCTTTAACTGAACATGGCCGATAGGGCATTTTTTTTAGTTCAGCAACGCTACGCGCCGCAGGGGCATTGGCCATAATAATCCTCATCAAATTCCAAAATACTCATGTATTTCACGTCGCCGGCGATCCAGCACGCATCGGCGGCAGCCATTACCAGCTCATCTCTCCGATCAACCAAAGATGTTAGCGCGTCGGGGCCGGAGAATCAATTGTGGCCGGAGTTTATCTGCCCGTGTCAGTTAAGAAAGCACCAAACGAAAGCCTGGGCCGAAAAAACATAAAGCCGCCCAAGCCATACGCGCGGCATTTAAATGATGTTGATCGCCCGGCTGGCAATTAACACCACAACACCAAGGGAAATAATGGATTGCAACATGGTCAACAATTTGGCCCAGCGGGAAAGCACCGGCGTATCCGTTGGAGAAAATGCGGTGCTGGTGGTGAAGGCGACAAATAAATAATCCAAAAACCGCGGCGACCAGGAAGGATCGCTATTTTTCATCGTCATCTGCGGAAACAGAAAACACCCCGTCTGATAATGCCCCCGACTAGCCCGGGCATGCGGGCCGCCCCCATCAAGCCGCCAATACCAGAAGGCAAAAATCAGAACATTAATCACCCAAAGCAATCCCGCCGCCTGGAGCATTTGAACCGGCGAATCATGGTGGTGGGGCAAATCGCGCACCAGTGTAAAAAGTGAATACGCGGAAAACAGTGTGATAATCCCGGCAGTTAGGTGACCGCAGACATGGCTTTGCAAAAACTGCCGCCGCAATCTGAAGATAATTAACGGAATTAAAACCGCGGTCACGATGATCAACAGCAGCCATCGCGGCCCCAGAATCATCGCGGGCGGCAAAAGCATATACAAACCGCAGGTGGCCCAGGTGGCCAGCAGTGGAATAGACAGCGGCTCCATGACAATCGGTCCGGCCCCATTTTGCGTTTTGGATGCCGCCTCGTGTTTTACTGCTTGAGCGTCATTCATATTCTCATCATATCAGATAATATCGAATTCTTCGCCGCGGACGGTTCCCCAAGCCGAAACATTCAGACTTTCACGCGCAGCGTAAAGATTGACGCTTCCGGCGCAACGCGTAAACGAATCGGAACACTTTGCCCCAGTCCACTGCTGACATACATCTGTTTTTCCGCACCGTGCGAATCGGGCAATAGCTTATACCACCCTCGGATATATTGCCGATGTTTCATCGGCACAAAAAGCGAACCCACCAGCGGCAATCGTACCTGCCCGCCATGCGTATGGCCGCAAAGCATCAATTGCCAAGGATAGTCTCGAAGAATTTCAAATCCGTCAGGATTATGCTGCAGGCAGACGCACGCGGCGTGTTGCGGTACGGCGGAAAAAGCGGCCTGACCATCGGCATTACCGGTCCAGAGTTCATCCATTCCAACAATGTAAAGCTTGGACGTCCCCCGTTCAATGGTGTGCTGCGTATTACGCAGCAATTTTATGTGGTGTTTATCCAGCAGTTTTCGCAAGCGCTTATGAATTGTACGGTGCGCTGATCGCGGCCCGACATGTCGCCAAGAATACTCGTGATAGTCATGATTGCCAAAAATTGCCAGTACACCATCAGCGGCATGGAGCATCGGCAACAGCGCTTCAAGCTTTTCCAGCGATCCAGCCCGATATTCAATCAGATCTCCGGTGATCACGATGATATTCGGCTGATCCGCAACCACAGCGTCTATTACACGCCGTAAATAATTCTGATCTGTGCTTCCAGTATGCAAATCCGTTAATTGGGCAATTTTATAGCCGTCAAAGGCGGCGGAAAGATATCGCATCGCGACATCAAAGCGGGTAAGCTTCCAGCGCTTTGGCGCAATAAACCGCGGCCAGATCAGCGCGGAAAGTCCATAAAAACCGATGGACTTGATAACCACGGCCAAGGTGCCGTGCCGAAAAATAACCTGTTCCAGCCGACGATCGCGCAGAGATTTTTCAACATCAAACTGGGGTGTGTTGCGTTTTTTCCTGGCCATGCGGGATTCCAGAAAACATCGTCGGTTCAACTGATGGTCCAATCTTACGCCATAGCGTTCAGGATGTAAGCTGATAGCGAATAACAAATTTACTTTGCACCGGCTTTCCGCCGACGATATTGGGCAAAAACCGCGCCTGCATCAACGCATTGATAATAGCTTGATCAATACCCGCGTGGCCCGATGATATTAATACTTTCACGTTGGCCACCGTACCATCCCGACGAATCGTTAGTTGGAATTTAGGATTTACCAGATGCGCGGGCCACGCAAATTGATATTTCAGCGGCATTATCGGATTGGGCGGCGGCGTGACAATACTGCCGCCGCCGCCCACGCCGGCCCCACGACCACGCCCCGGTCCGCTGCCAGTGGCGGATCCCAAGCCGGTCTGCGTTCCGGGTTTAAACAATTGCACCACTCCGCCACTGCCGCCACCACCAGTCCCGGCGCGCCGGGATTGGGCACCGCGGGAATCAGGCTGTGGCCCACGGCCACGCGTACGCCCGTGCGCCTTATGTGATATTTTAATCCGCACCGTTTTTGGTGCCGGTCGATGCGCCGGTGCGGCCCACGCGTTGTGATCACTTTTAATACCAATAATAGGCAGTGTGGCATGAAACGCATTGGCGTTATCCAAAAGGGCCAAAGCCTGGGTATGCGGCGTAAACAACGGCTTATTGGGTAAATGAGGTGGTGCCGGCAGCGGGCCGGGGTGCCACCGCGCCGTCGGATTCGCCGCCAGGCTGTTCAATCCGGCGGATTGAATAATTCCCCCAACAGCCGTTGCCGAGCCGTTGCCCCGCTGCGTGCCGCCACCGCCGCCCACAGGGTGCCAATGCAGAAGCCACCAGACGGTCGCCACCAGTCCTGCTTCAATAAGCACGGCCAATAGGAAGCATAACAGCGCGGAAACGGGGATAACCAACTCTTTGAGCCGAAGAATAATGATACGGCGTGTTTCAGCCAGCCATGCCAGTTCGGCCGCTTCATCGGGCGATAATGCGTTATACGGTGTCAGCGAAAGAAGTTCCGATGGCGGCGCGGCATCATCATCATGGTCTATGTATAATTCATCACCGCTTGGAGTGGAAGAATCCGCCAACCCGATAAGAGCATCACATTGATCTTGCTGATCTGACCGCGGCGCATCACGATTTTCGCCGGGCAAATCTGCGGCAATGACTTCGGAAGCACCCGCATGGCGCACAACGAATTGAACCGGAGTTTCACTCATGATGTCACACGGCACATAGCCGCATATTCCTCAAAAGCTTTCCGGCCGGCCCGCTGGGCCGCAAATCAGCCTACGGAAAGTACCTTGTAATGAATTTCACCCCGGGGCACCGAAACGCGTACGAGTTGCCCGACCCGGGCACGCATCAGCGCTTCGCCCAGTGGACTTTTAGCGGAAACTTCCATGACCTCGGCATCGGAATTAAACGCGTCGGTATTTAATTCCCCGACCAGCCGAAAGGTTTCCTCATCACCACTTTTTTGATCTCGCACTTTCACCGTGCTGCCCAAGAACACCATGTCAGAGGGAATATCATCGGGGTTCACGACCGATGCCGCACGCAGGCGGGCTTCCATGTCTTTGATACGCGCTTCCAGCAGGGATAATTCTTCCCGCGCTGCATGATAATCAGCATTTTCCTTCAAATCCCCTTTCTCTCTGGCCTCGGCTATGCGTGCCGAGATATGCGGACGCTGGTCAATCATGTGTTTGAGTTGCCCCTCAAGCTTCTGTTTTTCTTCCTTGGTTAACAATTGCATTTCCATGCGTCACCTCACTGGTATTAAAATAAAACTTCGGCCATGCGTGCCTCTTGCCGCACCGCCGCCTGTCACGATCTTACATCAATTCAAATCGAGAAACGTCATCATATGCTGATCATAAATCTCCTGTGCTGATGCCTCTGTGAGGTTCAGCCGCAGTTCATTGATCACTTTTGTGCCTTCACGAATCCAAAGCTGGAAACAAGGCCCGCATATACTCGCGTGAATCTGCTCTCCCATGGCTCCGCTGAAGGGCCGTTCTTTCATTTTCGGGCCGATACGTCCGCAGCGGCGACATTGAATATTACCGGCAGACAACAATTCCGGCGTAAGTTCCGCCTGTTTGGCTTCCGGCATGGGTGATCCGAGTTCCTTGAGCATATCGGCCATCTGATTTCTCGGCATCAAATCCCCATGGTCATGGGCGACTCGATAGCCGCGCGTGAGCGTATTAACGGCCCCTTCCGGATCACCTACGCCACGCTGGGCCTCCGCAAGAAGAACATACACCGGCGATAATTCCGCCTTAAGCTGCAAGGCCCGCATCAGCACGGGAATGGCATCTTTATACATCTGCCCTTCCATGTAAGCCCTGCCCAAAGACATAAAGCCAAGCTCATTTTGCGGGTCTGCTTCGGTCATGCTCTTGAAGCGGTCTATGCGTGCTTGATCAACCATACCAATAAAACTCCATCGAAGACAGCCTGATACGCCGCAACAACAGCAAAACGATATCCAACCATCGTTAAGAGATTCTAACGGCTAACTCCGGCGGAACAAAGCGGTGTACTACCCCAGCGGAACCGCCCCGAAGGACATCTGGGCAAAACGCCACCGAAGCGGTGAACATTTGCGGTATTTAGGAACGATTACTTTGCCGGGCAGGTATATCCCCGCTGAAAACTAACGCCTTATCACGGCGCACCATTACCCACTATTCATTGATCCCTGCCTCCCCTCCCGTGCATATGCGACCGCAGGTATACGCTGACCCCATCGGTGATCTTCCCGAACGATAAAGCACTTCCTGGGCGGCAGGCCTAATCGGAAAACGGGCAGCCCTGCTTAAATCATGGCTCACCGTGTTAACAAGAAAATAAAGGGATTATGGCTTCACGGCAAAGACCTTCACGCTTGCTGCGTATTGATTAACATCATACCGCCGCAATACATCCGCTATGTCCGCATGTAATGGCTTCACCGGCGCCGAGGAATTGCAGCAGCCGGTGGATACAACATTTAACCGCGAGCCGCCTTTTCCCGCAGCCGCCTGCACATCACTTTCGCTCATGGGAGCTGAACAGCAACCGGATTGTCCATCGGCCTGGGAATAGGCGTTGAGATCAACACCGCTATCGATAACGGCAATATTGGAAAAACCCGCGTCGGCCAGATGCCGGCGATATTCTTCAATAAGTACCGCCCCGGCAATGCAGCCGACATACGCGCCAATATTATTGGCCAACTCCACGGGCAGCGGCTTTTTTAACGCAATATCGCTTACCGCCAGGCGGCCACCAGACTTGAGTATACGGAATATTTCCCGCATAACTGCCGACTTATCCGGCGCCAGATTTATCACGCAGTTGGAAATCACACAGTCCGCACGGGCGGCGGGAAGCGTCGTGTTATCAATAGTGGCCAGGATAAATTCAACATTGGCGTAAGGCCTGCCATCCGGGCCGTGCCCGGCATTTTTTATGGCACGTTCTATCATGCTCGGTGTCATATCAATGCCGACGGCCTTGCCCGTTGGTCCGACCTTGGCCGCCGCCAGAAATACATCCAGCCCCCCACCACACCCCAGATCAACCACCGTTTCACCCGGACGTAACGACCCCATGGCCGTGGGATTGCCGCAGGAAAGCCCCATATTGGCCTCTGCGGGTATGGCCGCCAGCTCCGCCGCCGAATAGCCGAAGGATTCCGCGACCGCTTTTATTCCGGCATCGGCGCTGGAAAGACTCGATTGCGCCACCGCGCCATAACGAGCTCGCACTTCATCAAGAATGGGTTGTGGCATGTTCCGACTCCTTTTGTAATATTGTACTCGAACCATTGACAGAGCTGATAATCGCCGGGCAAGCAGCATTTGCGTCAATAATAGAACCCACCGATACCGCATCTTTGAAATATCGGCGCTGAAAATACAATGCCACCTTCACCAGTCCAATCATCACCGGCACTTCCACCAGCGGACCGATTACCGCGGCAAATGCCGCTCCGGAATTTATTCCAAACACCGCCACCGCCACGGCAATGGCCAGTTCGAAATTATTGCTGGCACTCGTTAGCGCGATGGTGGTCGTTTTGGAATAATCCGCACCACTTTTTTTCCCCAGCCAGAAACTTATCAGAAACATGATGACAAAATAGATGGCCAGTGGGATCGCCACGCGCAGAACATTCAATGGAATTTGGACAATCATCCGCCCCTTCAGGCTGAACATCACCAGGATGGTAAACAGCAAAGCAACGAGCGTTATGGGGCTTATGCGCGGAATAAATTTCTGTTCGTACCATTGTCGCCCCGCCAGTTGCAACAATATCACTCGCGTCAACAATCCTGCCGCAAATGGAATGCCTAAATATATCCCGACACTTTCGGCAATCTGCACAATCGTCACCGCCACCACGCTGCCCTTGAAACCCAGCATCGGCGGAAGCACCGTGATAAACACCCAGGCGTAAACGCTGTAAAGCAGTATTTGAAAGATGCTGTTAAATGCGACCAGTCCAGCGGCATATTCCGCATCGCCCTTGGCCAGATCATTCCAGACAATCACCATCGCGATGCACCGCGCCAAGCCCACCAGAATCAGCCCCGCCATGAGTTCTGGATAACCGTGCAAAAATCCAATTGCCAGAACAAACATCAATAACGGCCCGATGATCCAATTCAAGGCCAACGAAAGGCCCAACACCTTAAGATCGCGAAACACATTACCCAGCCGCTCATAGCGTACCTTGGCCAGCGGCGGATACATCATGGCAATTAACCCGATGGCAATGGGGATATTGGTTGTGCCAATCTGAAACTGATTGATAAAGCCCGCGCTGGCGGGAATAAAATATCCCACCGCTACACCAATGGCCATCGCGGAAAATATCCAAAGCGTCAGATATCGATCCAGGTAATTCAGTTTGCGCGATACATGCTCGGTCATTGTTTGGCCTCCGCGCTTGCCGCCATCACCGATTCCGGAAGCGTTGCCACAAAAGCTCGTATTTCATCGCGCACACGCCGATAACAGCTCAATGCTTCTTCGGGCGACTTGGCCGTTTTCGCCAGTTTCGGTGGATCATCAAAACCAACATGCACCATGGCGGTTTTTTTTCCCAACCACGCCGGGCAGGTTTCATTGGCATGGCCGCAGACGGTAACAACCACGTCGAACGGCACATCCATCAGGTCGTTCACATTCTTGGATTTATGCCCGCTGATATCCACGCCCGCCTCTGCCATGACCTTTACCGCGTTGGGATTTAAGCCATGCGTTTCAATCCCCGCGGAATATGCGTCAAGCACATCACCCTTCAGATGCCGCGCCCAACCCTCCGCCATTTGGCTGCGGCACGAATTTCCGGTGCATAGAAAAAGTATTTTCAGCTTCCGATCCATCAGGTAACGTTCCTAGTATATACGCTTAAACCAATATATTAATCAAATAAAAAAAACGATTTCCGGCCCAGGCCGTCAATCGCAACATTCCGGCCCACATGCCGCCGGGCCAAGCCGTTTGCGGTCGAGCATTAATTCCGGAACCGCCTTAAAACAATTTCGCAGGCAGTTAATTAAACTCTGATGAAAATCATCATCTGCGGAAACAAGCTTATAGTGCATCCACAAACCATCTTTACGGGCCTGAACCAACCCGGACTTCCGGAGGTACGCCAGGTGCCGCGATATTTTGGGTTGTGACATTTCCAGCACACGGACAATATCACAAACGCACAGTTCTCCATCCAAAAGCAGGTGCAGTATCCGCAGGCGTGTCCGATCCGAAAAAGCCCGGAACATCCGATCCGCTGAACCGCCCGCAACAGATTGTTTCACTGCCTTTACCATATACGCTAAAGCATATACACCTGCCGACGATAAGTCAAACGCGTAGCGTGAACATACACCAAGAGCGGCCTCTACCTTGCCTGCCCATATCGCAAGGTGGAATTGCCATTCCATCGCGTTGGCGTCGTTCAGTTCTCTGCAACCCCAATCCAACTTTGAACCCTCTGGCGGTTATGTGACAATTTCGGCACTTCCGAAATCCGTGGTACCGGTATCGAAATTCACGCTTTCGCAGTCAGGCGAGTAACCCCGGCACATTGATAACCAATTGGCACGCAGATGCCGCCCGATGGGGCAAGCGAATATGGGACGTTTTGCCCCTGCAAAATAATTATGTCTATTTTCCTTGTGGCTCTGGCCGGGCTAAAATATTCCGGCGAAACCAAAAATGCGGGAATGTCGCAATTTGGATCCGCGAAAGAACCGTCGTTCGGAGACACGATGCACGCCCAATTTTCCCAACGCCCCGACGCCGCAAGACCGCATAGTATTAATGACGACGAATTTCAAGCAGCCCGGACAATGATCCGGCGGGCGGCCAGTTTGCCCCCAA
>JAJZVR010000012.1 GCA_021847065.1 Planctomycetota bacterium
ACGAAAGCGCCCTTTCAGAGCCGGAGATTTGCCAGCGCGTGAATCAAGAAATTCTGCGCCGCATGGCGCTGGCTTTGCGTTGCCGTCCGGATCAGATTGCGGAAAAAATAAAAAAGCAGCCGGACGCCATTAAACAGTCCTGGCACTTATTAACCGTCCGGTTGCAAACCGTAGAGCGGAATATGCGGGAAAGCTCGGGCGAATCCAAGCGACGGAAAGCTGCCAGACATCGCGTTTTGGCGGATTTAATGACACAATCATGGCAACTTGCTCAGGAGATAATGAATGGCGGACATCCAGGAACTCAAACTCCAACAGATCATCGAGGCGCTGGTCGCAGCCCGGTCGGAAATAAAGAAAGTCATCCGCGGGCAGGAATCGCTCATTGACATGATGCTGACCGCACTACTGGCCGGCGGCCACGCCCTGCTGGAAGGCGTGCCGGGAACCGCCAAAACATTAAGCGTGCGCACGCTGGCCATGACGCTTTCCTGCCGGGCCAAGCGGGTGCAATTCACGTCCGATCTTATGCCATCAGATATTCTGGGCACCACCGTCTTTACGCCCGGCTCCAATGAATTTCATCTCCATGAAGGACCGATTTTTACCGATCTGCTGTTGGCGGATGAAATCAACCGCGCACCGGCCAAAACGCAATCCGCTCTGCTGGAAGCCATGAGCGAAAGGCACGCCACCATCGATAGCCAGCGGCATTTGCTTTCGCCGGTGTTCACCGTGTTTGCCACGCAAAATCCGGTGGAATTTGAAGGCACCTACCCGTTGCCGGAAGCACAACAGGACCGGTTCCTGATAAAAATTCCGGTCGATTATCCCGATGAAGTGGCCGAGCGTGAACTGCTTAATGCCATTGACCAGGGCCATCCACCGGATCGGCTGGAAACATCAGGAATTACGGCGGTGCTGGCCTTGCAACAGCTTACTACCGCCCGGGACAATCTGGCGATGGTACGCATGGAACCGGCGATTATGGAGTATCTTATGGCGCTGGTGCGTGCCACGCGCAAGCACGAGGCCATTGTATTGGGCGGCGGCCCGCGCGCATCGATTGCGTTGTTAACTTGCAGCAAAGCCTGGGCGCTGATTCATGGCCGCGATTTTGTCACCCCGGATGACATCGCCCGGCTCGCTGAGCCGGTACTGGCGCATCGCATCACACTTTCCGCCGACGCGGAAGTGGCCGGTACGCGCAAAACGGAAGTTCTGGATCAGATTATGCAGTCGCTGGAGGTTCCGCGATGAACGTGCCGGGAAAAGCGACACTTTGGGCCTTTGCGGCCATCGCGGTGCTGCTGCTTCCGGCTGCGCTTAGCCCGGCATTTGTATATATCGCAGTGAGCCTGGATATTGTCATTGCGGCATTATTTGTTTTCGATGCGGTTTTGCTTAATAGAACCGCCATTGGTATTACGCCGGAATTTCCCGTGCGTGGCGAGGTGGACTCCGCTCTGAAACTGGTTTATCGCGTTGAAAATCTATCCGCCCGCAACGTCACGATCACACTTGAGCAACCGTGGCCGGAGGGTTTCACTGGTACGCCGCCGCGGATACATTTAACCGTGCATCCGCGTGAATCAGTATTGACCGCATTTGAAATCACGCCCTTGGCCCGTGGTCCGTTGGAATTGGACCCGGCAATTGTCAGTATGACGTTTGCCATGCCATGGGCCTTGCGGCGTAAGGTGGCACCGGTGCCGGCGGCGATTCGAATTTATCCGAATCTGCGGGGTATCCGCCGGTTTGAAATTCTGCGGCAACATCACACGCTGGCGATGATGGGCCTGCATCGGCGGCGCATTTTAGGCAGTGGCCGCGAATTTGAACAACTTCGAGATTATCTTCCCGATGATGATTTTCGGGACATTAACTGGAAAAGCTCGGCCCATCATCAGCGATTAATTACCAATATGTTTCAGGTGGAACGGCGGCAGGATGTGCTTCTGTGCCTGGACGCCGGCCGCATGATGGCCAATCCCATGGGCAAACGCACCATGCTGGATTGTGCCATTGATGCGGCGATTATGCTGGGGCATGTGGTGATTCGTCAAAATGATCATGTTGGAGCGGCGGTATTTCGTGATACGGTCAACGCCTTGATCAAGCCATCCGGTTCCACATCCGCCATGCAACATGTCATTGACGCCCTGACCGATTGCAAAGCCGAACCGGTGTATCCCTCTTATGCGGCACTGGCTTCAGCCATCCGGGTTCGGCAGAACAAACGGTGCATGATTTTTCTTTTTACGGATTTGAACGATCCTCAATTAGCGGAGAATTTGTGGGAAGCCGCCGTGCTGCTGCGCCATCGACATGTGTTAACCGTGGTATCCCTGCGGGACCCGCTGCTGGATCGCATAGCCGCAGGTCCGACCGCAACCGAAGATCGCTTTTTTCAATCCCTCGCCGCCCGCAAACTGGCCACCGAACGCGATAGCCGCAAACGCAAACTCGCCATGGCCGGAGCCAATTTAATCGAATCAGATGCCGACACATTAAGCCTCCGAACAATCAACACCTACCTGTCCATCAAATCCCGGCAGATGGCGTAAGGAAAACAAGCGGCCGCGATGAGCCTGCTCGGGGGCGCCGCCGGTTATATGCGGGTTGGATCGTGACGAATCATGTCCAACCCCGGTTGTCCCGGAACTTCAGTGAAACGCGGCGATGGCTGCTGGGTGCCGTGTTGCATTAATGCGTAAGCCGGTTCGCTGAATTTGTGTGTGGATCAAGACCCGCTATACTACCCGGAGTTTATGTCAACGCCCGATAAGGAGATTCCGGTGGCCGAAGATTATGTGTTATTAGCGGAAGCCCGCAAACTTGGCGAATTGATCGGCAACCAGGATGCCATCAAAAATTACAGAGAATTATCGCGTCAGCTTGAATTGGACATTGGAGCCAAAAGCCTGCTGGAGCAGTTTGAGCAACTCATGGAACAACTGGCCATGAAAGAAGCGTCCATGCAGCCTATTGAAATTGCCGAAAAGCAAAAGGCGCAATCTCTGCAACAGAGCGTAGCGATTCACCCGCTGCTGAAAAAACTCATCGGTTCGCAAATGGAATACATGGAACTGATGCGCAAAGTGCAGGAAGCCATTACTGCCGGCATTAATCAGCCTGATGCCTCATCATCCGGGCAGATTCAGCAGCCGACATCCAAACTCATTATTTAAGCTGCAAATGCGAGCCGGCCACCATTAAGGGTGCCGGCGGTGGAACGTGTGTTAAATCGCCGGGCAGCATGATGCGCTGATGGCCCAGCAGTGCTTGCGCGGGTACGGATTTTTCAATTTGCCTCGCCTGCATCCGCATTTCGTGCATTTTCCCTAGCGTGGAGCTGTTGAGATCCTCCAGCTTGAGTTTCTGCGTTTTGGCGTTGGCCAACTGGACCAAGTAGCTGGATATGACCGCCTGATCGCCCATGCTGATGGTGCCATTCATTTGAGAGGTGTAATATTCCTGTGCCTGAACGTATGCGATATTAGCCGAGATGGTTTTAATCTGCGCGATCACCAGCGCAAGGCGCTTCTGCACGGTCTGCAGGTAAAGCTTCGTGGTATTGTATTTGGCTTGCAGTCGGCTTTTCTTTTTCTTGTAGGCCTGAATTTTTCTCAACATTTTTCGGCGAACGCTTCGTTTCACCCACGTTCCGCCAACGCGGTATAACCCCTGTTCCGCCATTACCGCCTGGATTTTGGCATCTGCGGGGGTAAATAGCTTGCTTAAATTCTTAAATACCAAAGTGGCGTGGCCGAGCGTGTAATGATTCATCGCGATATAGATGTTATCCAGCAAAAGGCGATTGCTGCTTCCCATATCCAGTGCCTTGGTGTAATAAACCAAAGCCCGCGGCTCCTGCCGCTGGTGATAAACTGTGACCGCCATGTCATTAAGGGCAATGACATTGTGCGGATCAGTGGAAAGCTCCCTGAAAAAACACCGCCCCGCAGCCTGCAAATTGCCGAGGCGGTAGTCAACCGCTCCGCGAATAATCAGGGCGTTGGCATTCGCGGGGTTGATTTTCAAGGCCTTCGTTGCCGCCGTCGCGGCGCTGGCAAATTGCCCGGCTTTATAATTCGCCAATGCCTTTTTTGCGCTTACGGCAGAATCCGCAATCAATGTTTTTACCTGCGAGGCCGCCACCCATTTGCCGGCAAACAGAACAAAGCCCTTTGATTTATACATTTTGTACTTGGCCAGAGTTTTCTGCGCATCGGACAGCAGTGGTGAATGCGGATATTTCAATTCATAAGCGGTAATGGATTTTATAACCGCGTCAAGGTTCTTCTGTCGGCTGATGTTGTATTCCAGAGCGTGCCACGCATTTTGTGCCGTTACCGCCGGCGTATTGCCCCCGCCAAGTTCAATGCTCGCCAAGTCCTTTACCGGCACTTCAAAGGCCGGGCCGTGATCCGGGTGAATAATGTAGTTATTACCACGGCGGTCAAGGTGGCCTTGAATAACCCGGCCATCGGTAAGGGTGATGGTATCGGCCCTGATCTGCACACCGACGGAGGCTATTATAATTCCAGCGAGCAATAAACGTAAGGTTTTCAAAAGGCCACTCCTCAAAGGGTTGCCGGCACCGGCGGCGTTTGATGGATTAATTAAGCTGCAAATGCGGGCCGGCCACCATTAAGGGTGCCGGCGGTGGTACGTGTGCTAAATCACCGGGCAGCATGATGCGCTGATGCACCATAAACGCTCTTGCCGGAGCTGATTTTTGCAGCAGTTTGGCTTGCAGCCGCATTTGTCGCATGGCTGTAATGGTTGAAATTTCCCGGCCTTGCAGTTTGGATCTCTGGGTTTGCGCCTCGGTAAGCTGCGCCATGTAGCCGCTCATCAAGGCCTGATAGTTCAAGTCCATGTAGCCGGTCTGAAGGTAGCTGTAATTCTGTTGCACCTGCAGGTATCCGATCGAAGTGTTCAGTGAATTAATCTGCGCCACAAGCTGTTGAATTTGTTGCTGCACGCCCTGGAGATACAGCCGCGCGGAATCATATTGGGCCTGCAGTACGTTTTTTTGTTTTTCATACGCGGCCAATTTCGCCGACATCTGGTTATGAATCGCCAACGGCACCCATGTGGCACCAATGCGATATAAACCCTGCTTGGCCATGGCGGTCTGCATCTTTACATCCGCCAGGGTAAACATCTTGCTCAAATTCCGATACAGCAACGCCACATGGTTGCCCGAATAGTGATTCAATGCAATAAATATGTTATCCAGCAGCAGACGGTTGCCGCTGTCCAGATTTAACGCCTTGCGGTAATAGACCAACGCCCGCGGCTGCTGCCGCTGATGATAAACTGTGATGGCCATATCATTATTAGCAATCACGTTTTTTGGATGCTTGGACAATACCCCCGCAAAGTGCCGCGCCGCCCCCGGCAAATTGCCCGCGCGATAATCCAGCGCACCGAGAATAATCATCGCTTGGCTGTTGTCAGGATTGATTTCCCGGGCGGTAACGGCCGCCGCGCGAGCGGCATTAAATTTTCCTGCATGGTAATCGGCCAACGCCGCTTGTGCGCTGTCGGCGGCATGGGCCATCAATGTTTTCACCTGCTTCGAAGCCATCCATTTACCGGCAAATCGGACAAATCCCAGCGCACGATATTGTTTATACTTAATCAACTCGGTGTGTGCTTTTCCCAGCAATGCCGAATGCGGATAGTGCGTTATAAATCTGCTGATGGATTTGATAATGGCGTCCAAGTTGGCTTCGCGACCAATGTGATACCGCAACGCGCTGAAGGCATTTTTTGCCGCAGTCGCCGGCGTTGATGGTCCGCCGAGTTCAATGCCTGCGAGATCCTTTACCGGAACCTCAAAAGCCGAGCCATGGTTCGGCTTAATGACATAGTTGTTTCCGACTCGGTCCAGATGCCCTTGAATTGTGCGGCCATCCGTAAGTGTAATGGTGTCCGCATGGACCGAAACTGTCACCAATGTGATTAGAACACCAGCCAGCGATACAAAACGCGCTTTCATAGGTGAACTCCTCAATATACCGCAGGCCACAGGGGGCATTTCTTAGCCGCGAAGCTTCAGGATCGCTTTACATTATAACCAGCACCTCCGGTGCATGTCGATATAAAATATTCACATCCGGAAAATTGCCGCGCCCGGCCGGGAAGGGCCTGTGACAGCTTCTGCAAAATAGATGCGGTTCGGTTGATAAGAAGGTTTCAGTTTTCAGCCGGGAGTCAAGGAGGCCAAGTTGTTTTGAAGGCCCCTGCGGGGCCAGCATTCAGGAGTCCTTTTCACTGATCAGAGGACACTGATCACGGATCAATATGGCGACGGGCAACGATCAACGAACAACGATCAACGTTCTTTGCGAATTTCAACTTGCTCAAGATGCTCAAGTTGTAATAAGGGGGGGGGGTGGCCGCTGCGGCGGCTAGATCAGGTGAATTTAGAACAGGTGAGCCCCGATTAGCCGGCTCCTGTCCCGGCGCGCCGGGAGGATTTCGGCTTCCTGCCTCAACAGGTGAGCGCGGAGTGGGCGCGGGTTGTTGGCTACAACGAACAACGAGCAATCTCGATACGCGATTTCAAATCGCATCGCGACTACGGCATCCATGCTGCGGCACAGCGCGGAGAATCTTCGCGGAGTGGGTCATGTCCCGGCGCGCCGGGACATCGTATTATTCACTTTCAAACGGCGCGGGCCAACGCAATGATCGATGACCAATGATCAAAGATCAAAAATTCGGAAAGCGCCGTGCGGCGTCGGAACAATCATTTGTGGTTCCGGCGTCGTGAAATGCTATAGGGGCGGGCGCGTGGCGATAAATAAAATAATGAGATCCCGGCGCGCCGGGACGGCGGGTTTAATGAGACTCCCGGCGCGCCGGGATTAATGAGACGCGGCGTGGCGCTTAATGAGACGCGGTGCCTGCGCACGGCTTAAAAGTTTTTGAGCGCTGCGGCGGCGCAAGCAGCTTTCGGCTGAGCACGGATCAAATTGGGTTACAGGTTACAGGTGACAGGTTACAGGGGCTTTTTCACGGATCAATGTGGCAACGAGCCACGGGCAATGAGTAACGGGGAACGGGAACCTTGAACCTAGGAGTGGGAATGTTGTCGGATCAGCAAAAAAGAGGACACCGATGGCATGGAGTTTTGTTATCCACAGATTCCGCAGATTTGCCCAAAGCGGCGTGGCCGACAACCAAAAAGATTTACCATCCCGATCACAATTATTGAAGCTGGGGTCATCGGGATAAACTTTGACACAATGCCATGATGGATTCACAAGGAGGTAGCAGAGGTAAACGGAGGTAACGCTTATGGGACCATCCCGGCGCGCACGGGATAAACTTCTTTTGCGAATTGGCACAGATTGTTATTATACGACGGGAAGGTGGTTATTGGCTGAGGATGAAACGCGAGCTGCACGGATTGTACCGAGAAAAACGGGTTTCACCACCAAGACAGCAAGAGACACAAAGATACTGATTATTTGCCACAGAGTAAGTGGAGGACAACGGAGGATGTCGCGCTTTCGTGTTCCCGGCCGGCAACACCGTTGCGGCTCAATATCCCAGGGGGTGCATTCGTCTCGCCTGTGCTTCCGCCCAGCTCAGCCATTCTTCAAATGTTTGCCCCTCCCGCGTCTGGTTTGGTGGCATTCGCCCGAAGCGTCGTACCTCTTCGATATAGTCCAGGAGGAGGCGGTGCTGGTGTAGCAATGCGGCGGCTTCGTGTAGGGACTTTACACGACGCTCCTCTTCCGCTTTGATCTGTGCGCGTCGTGCCTCTTCGCGTTGTAACTTTTCGCGATATTCTCGTTGGCTACGCTCGTGTTCGATGGTTTCCATGACTTGGCCTGCGGCCTCCAGGATGAAGGAATCGAATGCCTGTTGAGTCGATAGATCGACACGTCCTCCGGGGTGTAGTATCAACACGCCCGTTGGGAGATAATCCCAAGCCTGCGCCCTATAGAAAGAGTACCGGACTGTTTCGGCTTTCTCTTTCGCCGTCAGAACGTGAGCAATGCGTTGAAATTTCTCTTCCAGCCATACTTGACAGCGATCATGACTATTGTTGCGTGCATACGTGCCTTTACTGTGGTAATTATTACGTTCGTTATAGATTGTGATTCCACGTTGTTCGAGCGCCTTAAATAGACGGTCAAGCACCGCCAGTGCTATGCGGAAGTTCGGACGGGAGACTCGAATGTCGGCTCCGTCGCCGTCGTTTGGCAGTGAATGGCCGGATGGGGCTTTTGTGTCTTGCTTGTAGCATGTAGCGCTGATCAGGGGATGTGGGCGTGCCAGGCGCAGCTTAATACATTCCGGTGTTTTTTCGGTGCCTTGATCATGCACGGGGGCGTTTGCTTGGATCGTGTCTGTCATGAGATGTCCTCAAAAAAATATAGGCTCATCATGGGGTCAGTCCCCTACGGCCACGAGGGTTATTATTCTGTTTTGCCTTGACCATGTAAAATGCCAGTGGTCGGGGCACCGGGTGCCCGGAGCCGACGCCGGGTTGTGTCCTTTTCGGGTGGCCTATGGCAGTTGTGGATCGTAGGACGCTTTATGAGCGGGTCTCGACTGTGGCGACAACCCGGCTGGCGTTGGAATATGGTATTTCCGACGTAGGATTGGCGAAAGTATGCCGGCGGTATCGCATTCCACGGCCGCCACGGGGTTATTGGGTCAAAATACAAAATGGCCAAAAAATCCGGAGGCCGGAGCTTCCGAAAATAACGGATCCGAAGCTACAATGCGTCTTTTTCCATGGTGCGAATATGATCAGCGGGAACCCAAATCCGGAGGCTCAAGGGCCCCTACTGGTACCACCAATTCTTGCCGATCCCCATCACCTCGTTGCCCGGGCGCAGGAGCAATTAGCCGCATCAGCGCTCGGATTGGATGGTCTTGTGAAAACCGATCCTCGTTCGGCTGTCGACGTACATGTGCGCCCCGTTACCGTTGATCGGGCCCTGCGCGTGTGGGACACCTTCGCAAAATCATGGGAACGTGAGGGTGGCGTGGTGGTGACAGCAACGTATGGGCAATCTCCGTGCACCGCGGTTAGTGTGGGCGACGATCTTCTGGCGATTCGTATTGCCGAAACGATCGAACCAGTGCGTCGCGGCCAGCGTTCCGTGGGCGGGCCAGGCCCGGCGCGTCCGCGACTGTGCTTTGTGCTAGGCATGGGACGCCTCGACGGCATCAAACAAACTTGGGCGGATACGACGACGGTTCCTCTTGAGAAAATGTTGCGTCCGCTGAGCAAAGCCATTCGTCTTTATCTGGAAGTCCAGTGCGTACGGCGATTGGACAGGGAATGTGAGGGGCGACAGCAGGAAAGGATCAATGAAATACGCAAAATAAACGCGCAGGAAATCGCGACTCACTATTACCGCAGGCAGGAACTTATACAGGAAACCGAACGTTGGCAACAGTCCCAGAAAATACGGAATTATCTGGCCGCGATGCAGGCCGCGGTCGAAGGCGGCGAGTTGGCTGTGCGCGATGGCGACCGATTTCGGGAATGGATGCAGTGGGCTCAATCGTTTGCAGCCAGTCTGGATCCTCTGGTGGGGACGGCGCCGCTTGATCGGCCACCACTTGTTACCGCGAGGAACACGCCGACCGAACAACTCGATCTCACCAGCGCGGCCCGAACGGTGGTATCTCAATTAGGTGTGAAGGATTCTGATGAACTTTCGCGGGTGCCAGCGGAAAAGATTAAGGAGCTTGCCGGCACGGCGGGGGCTGTTTGGAACGAGATCACGGTGGTATTGGAGGGTCTGGGTTATGATGTTAGCAAAAGGGAGGCTCGGTATTATTAGTCTAAGGAGAGTAGTGGTGGGGCAAGCTAGACTGGTGCCTTTAGGCTCAAGTTGCGGCAGCTCCTTTGGTGTTGGTACCGACTTGAACGTTGATACAATGTGAAGATGATTTATCTTGATTATAACTCCACGACACCCGTGCTTCCGGAGGTTCTGGAGGCCATGCTGCCGTACTTCACACCGCAGTGGGGCAATCCCTCCAGCACTTACCGCTTCGGTGCCAAGCTCAAGGGTGTCATTGAGACGGCGCGTGCGCAGGTAGCGGAGCTGATCGGCGCATCGTCGCGGGAAATTATTTTTACATCGTGTGGCACCGAAAGCAATAACGCTGCGCTTAATGCGGCGCTGGAAGCCAGTCCCAGGAAGCGGCATATCGTCACTTCGGCGGTCAAGCACTCTTCCGTGTTGAATTATTGCAAGATTATGGAGAAGCGGGATTACCGGGTGACCTACTTGCCGGTTGATCGTGACGGCCTGCTGAAACTGGCGGACTTAGAATGTGCCAATCCGATTTCGTCTTCACAGTCCTTTTGCTTGTGACGACATCAGATTCCCATATTTTAACTCGAACAGAAGACACGGTTAGTAGCACTGGCACTTTAATGGCACGGACACGATTGTAGGGTCTGCGCAAGGTTCTCCTGGATCGGCTGGTAGCCGAGGCTCACCGTGGAATGTAGTCCATGTGGTGCTGATTTCCGGCGTTCAACGGTTCGGGGATCTCGATTTTATTTGTCCTACGGCATGAATATTACCGCCCATCATTTTGCGACGGAACGGTGGTACCAATGTCCGCGGGGTTGCCGCCGAATGCCCGTAGCCACCAATGGCCGCAGCTTATCCACTGTTTTTCGTCCTTCAAAAGCGGTCTGGGTGGGAGACGAGCGATCTTAGCGCGACATAGCGCTCAGATGAAAGCTCGACGTTGGAGTTTCGGATCTGCCAAGCGGCAACCTCTCGGCTTACCACGTAGGATTTGGTCAGCTTGCTGATCAGTTCGTCCGTGTCGGAAGTCTGCTGCGCAACTCGAGCCGCTATCTGCAGCGGCAGCAAAAATCCTGCTGCGAAGGCATCGGCTCGCTGCTCAAACCAGCGCGGTACGTTGCCGTTCACGACCTCGCCGAGCGGCAAAGCTCCGCGACGATCCATAAGCAAATGGCAAATCTCGTGGGCCAAGGTCATGCGCCGCACGGCGGCAAGGCTGTGCTTTTCGCTGGTATTAAGGACGATAAGCGGACCGTGTTGCGGCCCCCAACAGGCAACTGCATCAAGGGCAGTCGTGCACAGATCCATCTCCTGAACGACAACCTTCCATTGCTTCAGGATATCCTCAATATTCGGACTGTTTTCGGGGATATTGAGCTTCGCTCTAAGCCAGTCCGCCAAGACTTGTCCTTGCTGATACGGCTTCCGAATATCTTTTTCAGCGAAAAATGCGACTGCCTGATCTGAGAGATCATCAAGCGTCGGCGTGGCGTTCTTGGGGAATTTCTTAATTCTAACGAGCACATCACTAAGTGTCTTTTTGCCTAAGTGGCCTCTTGCCATTCCAGCGAGCGCCAAACCCTCGGTAAGCTCGAACGGATTGGGGTCTTCTCCCATCAATGGGGCAGCGGGACATCCAATCTCCTGAAGGTATTGCGAGTCCAACCCGGTGGCGATACGCCGGAATTCGACCTGGTCTACCTTCCGTCGACCCTTCCAATCGACTTTAGCGGCGTCGGCGCGTGGGTCCATCGAGTGTGAGACGACGAGTCGATCGCGGATGGCATCGCCAAGGGCGGTCAGCGTACTGAGCGTTTCCTTAAGCGGAAGTTGAAGTGTGTCTGTTGCAGTGCCAATTGTCATGATATTTCCCAAGCGGACAAGGTATACGGATGGGAGTTCCGCGCCTTTAATTCCACGGCTGAGGTCGTGTGTTTCGATAAATGCGTGAAGTTGGTCTTCTTGCGAACGAACAAGCACATCGGACATTCCCTCCCAGCGGTCCTCGGCAGCCTTATGCAGATCGGTCGGCCAAAGGGGACGTAATCCCAGCGGGTAACCTTGTTCAAATTCGATGTATCTCCAAGCGAAAGCCAGATGCTCAAGGAGTTCAATCCAGGTCCATTCGACCGGATGTTCTTCGAGGGTTTCCGACTCCCGTCCCCAAATAAGCTTTCCGCCGACCCACAATCGAAGTTCACCCCACGTAGCGTCTGCGGCGCTTGCTTCCCGGAGCGGGGGCTTCCACGCAACCTCAATCCGCAAACCGTTTTGCGAGCCAAAGCATTGAGTTTTTTCTTTCATCGTTCAGCCTTAAAGTAGTTGCCCAATTTTTTGCCGACAATTCTTCTTTTCCGCAAGCTGCAACAACTGGTCCTTGAGGTCGCGCGGGAGTCGTTTTAATTCGTTTGGCATGGCAGGAAAGCCGTGATAAGAAACGCCACCTACCGTTTGCGTCGCCCGGTATACCGTGCCATCGAGAATGTTGAATATATTTTGCGGGTAGGGCTTTTCCCACCTTGGCGATGAGTATTGGATTCCGTTATTAAGCAGTTCCTCGCACGCCGCAACGGGCAGTTTGTTGGGGCACTTGCCGACGAGTTGGCCGCCCCGGCCCTTGGCAAAGCCTGCGATATTTTTATTCCAGTGATGTTTCCGCTTCGGGTTTTCATCCGGTGCGTATTTGTACGGTGGCATTTCGTATCTCCTCTGCGACAAGTATGGCAAATTCGGGATGTTTTGTCGAGTTCCCGGAGTAATTTTTAATCGCGGGTGTCAAGCCAAAGTTAAAATGTCCTCCCTGCCGGGACGTGGCGAGTTGCTCGCCGCAATAATGGAAAGTAACGGCATCCGATCCTCCACATTCGATCGAGCCGGGATCACATCCGCAGCCAGATTGATACGAGCAGTCCCGCCGGCAGACCGGGGATAAAAATGCCGCTGTCGAACGATGACCTGGGCACGCGCGCATTATCTGGGCTTCCAGATTGTCAGATTGGGTAAGGAGTCAAAATCGCTATCGTTGGTCGCCAAGTGAGACAGAAGGTGGCGTTGCATCAGAGCCAGCGTGGTTGCATCATTCGTAAGGAGGCCCATTTCCACGGACAGATCGGCGGCGCGCTGAATATCCGTGCCATCAATCGCCACGATGTTCATGCCGATCTCCAGAAGTTCGCCGGCAGCCCGGCGAAACTCACGCAATTCCGTGATTCGACTGCCGTGGCGCTGAAGCCAATTAACCAGACCGGCGCGGTTCAGTCCAAATTTCGCCGCCGCTTCGGCGAGCATGATCTTATGAATGGCTTCGGCCAAAACATGTACCGAGGAATATCTCGTGATGGACCCAGCCGCCACGCGGTTCAGAAAGGTGGTGGACGCTTGGGAGAAAGGCGGTGTTTCGACAAAGTGGTAATAGAAGATATTGGCGTCTATGAAGCAGTCGGCACCATCGGGCAAGTCCAAGGGCATGGTCCGGCTCCATCAATTTCCGTCGGGATGGAATTCAGAAGAGAGCGCTATCTCCCGCGCCAAGGCGGAGTTCAGACGGATACGCCGGCCCCGCCGTCGACCAATAGCCTTCGGGCGTCGCGGCAAAACTGAAATTGGTTCAATGGCGAGCCGAACCCGTACATGGTCGGCCAAGGTTGGGCGCTTTGCGGGAACAAATACGCCATTCTCGAATGTCGCATCTATGGTAGTAGTGGGCATGGCATTAATCCTTGGCAATCTTGTAGTTCATTGTACACCAAATCCGCGCTGGAGGCCAGATGTAACGTTACGCTGAACCACCAATATTACAGCGCCGCCAATCAAATCATCGGCTCAGCCGATTACGGAAATGCTCCCGGCACCTCGTCCGGTTACGGTATGCCGGATATTTGCGATAGAATATGGGTTATGGCGCGGATAAAAATAAAGATTTGTGGCATTACACAGCGGGAAGATGCGTTGGTGGCGTTGGAGGCGGGGGCGGATTTTATTGGATTGAATCTGTTTGCCGGGCCGCGGAAAATTACGGTTTTACAGGCTGCCGAGATTCTCGCGGGTGTTGGTGATGCCGGCAGGGCGGTGGCGCTGGTTGACCTGAGTTCGGCGGATGGTTTTGCGGCAGCGAATCAGTTGGCGCAAGAGTATGGCGTGCGGACTTTTCAGCTTTATGGGGATTTGGCTAATGTGCGATGTTTGCCGGGGGCTGATGTGCAATATTGGCCGGTATTTCGTATCGCCGGGCGTGACGATCTGCGGACGCTCACAGAGCAGGTGCGGCGCTTGCCATTTTCCGCCACAGCGATACTTATAGACGCCTTTTCAGCACAGGGCTATGGGGGCACCGGCACGCGGATTGATGGATCGGCCTTGGCCGAGGCACAGCGTGGTGGCGAGCTGCGCGATTTACCGCCGCTGGTATTTGCGGGGGGCTTGAATAACGAAAATATTGGTAGTGCCATAGAGATTGTGCGGCCGTGGGCAGTGGATGTTTCCAGCGGTGTGGAATACGCAGGCCGCCCGGGAATAAAAGATCATGCCAAGGTGCGGGCATTTATCAAGGCAGTTCGGCTGTGATATAATCCAAGCGTTGATTCCGTTGTGCGGGTGGTCGCCATCGGATGGCTTATTATAGGATGTTCGAGTGAGCGCTCCCGTTTCTCTACCGTTAGCCCCTGCCGACAGCCGCCCGGATTACATGCAGCCGGGGCGGAAGCCATCATGGTTGAAAGTGAAACTTCCGGCGGGGCCGGGGTATACGCGTGTGCGCGGGATCATTGATGAACATCGGCTTCATACGGTATGTGAGTCGGCGAAGTGCCCGAACATGGGCGAGTGTTGGGGCCGGGGCACGGCGACGATCATGATTTTGGGCGATGTGTGCACGCGCAGTTGCGGATTCTGTCATATTAAAACGGGGCGGCCACCGATATTGGATCTGGATGAACCGCGACGGGTGGCAGCGACAGTGGCGACTATGAAACTGCGGCACATTGTCATTACTTCGGTGAATCGTGATGAATTGAAAGATGGCGGCTCAACAATCTGGGCGCAAAGCATTACGGGCGTGCGCGAAGCGTCGCCGAGTACCACCATTGAAGTGTTAATTCCAGATTTTTGCGGCCATTGGGATGATCTGGACCGGGTGCTGGACGCGAAACCGGACATTCTTAACCATAATGTGGAAACCGTGCCGAGCCAATATTTTCGCGTGCGGCCGCAAGCTAAATATCCGCGCTCGCTGGAATTGCTGCGTCGGGCGAAAGAACGGGGCTTTACCACCAAAACCGGTTTAATGCTGGGCATTGGTGAACAGGATGATGAACTGCTGCAAACACTTAAAGACATTCGCGCTGTCCATGTGGACATTCTGACGATGGGGCAGTATTTACAGCCCACACGCGAACATCTGCCCATTGACCGCTGGGTAACGCCGGAACAATTTGCGCATTGGAAATCTGTGGGGCTGGACCTGGGATTTTCGGTAGTGGAATCCGGGCCGCTGGTACGGTCAAGTTATCATGCCGATGAACAGGCGGCACGGAGTCTTTCGGAATAACCTCCGGATTAACGCAATGGCATGAAGCGGTAATCGGCAACCTGCACTGCCCAGTTCAGCGCCAGATAAAATGCCACATCCAACTCCAACGAAGGCACTTCCAGCGGATAATCGAACAGCGCATGGATAAAAACCCCCAGCAAGGCGATCCGTGCGCACCAGATCAATATATGATCGGTGGTAAAAGGAAATTGTCCCGTATCGGCCCGACGATGCAATCGCCCCATTGACCAGAGCGATCCCAGCACCAGTACGGCCCAGACCACAAAACCCGCCGCGCCCCATTGCACCATGGTTTGCAAATAATCATTGGAGGCATAACTCCAGCGGCTGATGCGGTGTCCCGGAATATAAAACAGCACAATCCAATGGCTGTATAATGCCGGGATCATGTGGTGCGAGAGCGGAAGACGTATCTTGAAACTGCCCGGTCCGGAGCCAAACAATGGATGCACCATCGCCATTGCCCAGCTCACGCGCCAAGCCAACAGCCGGCCGTTTCCATGCAGCGCGAAATCGCCGTGAAACTTCTCCCAGCGCGGCAAATTATGCCAAACGGCAATCCCGATGCCCAGGAACACCACACACGCGGAGGCTAAGAGAATCCATTTCCAGCGAGCTAAAGCCGCTTGAAATCGCACATCATGGCGATATATCCAGATTACAAGAACCGCCAGCAGGGCCAGTTCGCCACCGCAAATCATGGCGGCTCCGCGGGAGATGTTTATCATCACAGCAATAATTGTGATTGTCGCCATTACCGCCCAAGCCAGTCCTCTGGCTTTGCGTTCGCGTTGGCCCAGGTAAATGATGGCCAATCCGATCTGCGCTGGAATCGCCAAATTCAAATATGCCCCGGCAACGCCGTGATAAACAAACGATCCAAAAACCGATGCCTCATCTCCGGGCACATTGAACATTGGGGAAAATATTCCCGCCTTGGCCAGCAGGCCATAAATGGATATCGACGCCCCTGTCACCGCCAAGGCCTTCCACAAGCCCAAGCGCCAGTGCGGAGATCGCGCAAAATCACAGATCATCAGCAATGCCAGGAGAATTGCCGTGACATGCGCCATGGCTCCGGCGGCCATGGTCCGGTCGGCGGCACCGGGCAACCAGGGGATCAGGGGGTGCGCGGGCGTGAATTGATGCTTGACGGTGTTGTACGCCTGGTGCGCATTGAGAGCCATCCACCAGCCTTGCAGCAACAGCAGCGCGACGCACAGAACCAACAGGCGCGGCAGTTTCGGGCGAAATGCCGGCGCAAGCATGGCCAGCAACCAGCAAACACTCGCCAGAGCAAGAACAATTTCCAAAGCCATTAATCCAACGGGCTTGACGGTTCCCCACGCCCAGGGCGCAAAGACCAAAGCGAAAGCCAGGAGCCAGCCTGCCATCTGCCGGAAAAAAAACATGGTTGCCTTCACGTGAAACCACTCCATTATTTCACCGGCAGGATACCACGGAAACACCCCAAGCCAAGAGAAGTGAATTATGATACTATCCGATAAAACAAAGCGCCTTGGATATTTGGGCGGACATGATGTGACGCATACAGTTGAAAATAATGCACAATCCACCGCTCCCGGCAGCGCATCGCAGCTTACGCGGCGGAGCCTTAGCGGCGTGGCGTGGATGGTGTTTCAAACGCTGGCGTCCAAAAGCTTTGGATTGATCGGGCAGATTATTCTGGCGCGGCTGCTGACGCCGCATGATTTCGGCCTTGTTGGCTTGGCCTACGCGGCCGGGGCCATACCCAATATTCTGCGGCAATCGGGCGTGCCACAAATACTGGTCCAAAAGCGGCGAAGTTTTGTCCGCTGGGCCGCGGCGGCCTTCTGGATGGAAATAGCTTTGGGCATTGCCGCAGGAATCCTGATGCTTCTGGCGGCACCTTATGCGGCGATGGCGTTTCATGCGCCGCAGTTAATTCCCATCATGGAAATTATTGCTCCGGGCGTGGCCATCACCGCGCTGTTTGCCGTGCCCACCGCCCGGCTGATGCAAGATATGCGATTTAGAGAATTGGCCATGATTGGGTTTGGTTACAACATGATCGCGATGGTGCTTAGCATTGTTCTGGCGGCGTTGGGGTGGGGCGTATACAGTTTTGTCATTCCGCTGCCGGTGGTGGGCGCGTTACGGGCCATAGCATTGTGGATTGCCGCGCCGACCCGCATTGGATTTAACCCCAGATTTGGCCGCTGGCCGCAACTGGTCGAAAAATCGAGCCTGTTGATGGGTGCGGTGGTATTTCAGACAATCAGTCGAATTGCTGAAATGTCGTGCCTGCGGGCTTTTGCGTCGGTTACGATTGTCGGCAATTATTTCTTTGCATCGAATTTATCAACGCAAATCAGCCAGGTCTTTTCCACCAATGTCGCCAGCGTGTTGTACCCGGCGCTGAACTCCATTGAAAATCAGACCGACCGTCAGACCAATGCATTTCTGCGGGCCGCCAATCTCGTGGCAATGGTGGGAATGCCTTTGTGTGTCTGGGAATCACTTCTGGCCAAGCCGCTGCTTATGCTGGTGTATGGCACCAAATGGCAATTGGCCATTGTACCGCTGGAATTACTGTCTTTGGGCGCTGCATTTATGCTGCTTATGGAGCCATCGTTGAATTTTCTCCTGGCACAGGGGCGATTGAGATTTCAACTCACCTGGGCGTCGGGCAGCGCGCTGGTGTATATTCCGCTGGCATTTTTTGCCGCATGGATGGGCGGCGCGGTGATGCTGGCCGCGATGATCAGCGTTTATTGGGCTCTTTCCGCCCCGCTGCTGGTGCGTTTGGCGATTGGGAACGGCGGGGGGACGTGGCGTGATGTGGCGGCAATATTTCTCCGCCCGGCCGGCATGGCGGCAGCCGCGGCGGCACCGTGGATTGCCGCGCGATGGCTGGCCGCTGGGGTGGCGCTTCCAATCTGGGAAAACATATTATGCGGCAGCTTTTCGTTTTTATTGATATATGCCGCGTTATGCGTGTGGTTCCGCGGGGCCGAGTTAGCCGCCCTGTGGGATTCTATGCGGCAGCGCCCGCTTTAACACGGTTTGACCCATAGCGGGCATATCGGATAAAGTAATGGACTTGCCGCTCGCTGAAACAGCCATAGCCGCTTGGCCAGTGGCTCAGCGCAGGTGTTCAAGTGCACCCGGCAAAGCCCTTTTGGGGGATGGTGTAACGGTAGCACAGCAGATTTTGGTTCTGCTTGTTCTGGTTCGAATCCAGATCCCCCAGTTTTGGCCGGAGGCCAAAATAGAGCAGGAGTTGGAGCAGCGTATCCCGTCGATAATCCGCACAGCGGATGGAATCGGTGCCTTAGCGTGAAAAACAGCAGTGGTTTGAGAGATTTAGATTCGTGTCAATTATCCTTAATCAATTCGGAAATCCGCCGCCCTCGAGTATTACATTGCATACGCGAAAAGGCACGGATATTCCGAACGTGCAGGATTGGCATCTGTCCGTATCGAGCGCAAGTAACAACGCCAGGCTGGTCGCCGATAAAAGATGGTCCAAGGTTCGTTGGCGGACAACGGGCGGCTCGGGCGTTTATAACTGCCATGGTCTCACTTTTGCTGCGAGACGCACGAACCTAATCGATCTTCGTTGGATTGAGAGAATCTTGCACGACGATTCCTTCGAAGAAATACATAGAAAAGATATACTTTCAGGCGATGTTGTACTATACTTCAGTCCTGAGGGTGAGCCGGAACACTCAGGGATTATCAGTAGTGTCAGGGAAGGGGATGGCCAAGGTATGTTTCAGGAAGTTTGGGTGTTTAGTAAATGGGGTTCGGCTTCGGAGGCGGTGCATTTGATTCACGACTGCCCATACAATGCCTCGAACCTGAAGTTTTTTAGAGTGATGAAATGACTATGCCGTTTGGATCCTCAGAGTTACAACAAGCCAGCAGCATTGTGCTCCAAGCGAATACGCCGGGCTATATCGCGCGCCAGCTTCGTCCGCTTTATCTCGTGCAAACGCTCGCTCGGGACCAATCGCCCGAATCTCTCCTCGAAGAATTTTTCCGGGTTCGTGACCGCGAAAAGGACAATGAGGATTGTTTGGTAAAGCTTTATTTACTAATGGCGGCCCTTTGGATTCAACAAACACCAAAGGCCATAGGCGCTCTACGATCCTGCGGGCCTGATAGCTTGCACTGGGTCGGATTAGTAAAGGCATATATGTTGGAGCGGTCGGTACCATCGTCCACTTTTACTCGCCCCCACCCCACCGCCGCCTCGGCTTCCGGGATTACTTCATCGAGGCTACCGTTAGCCCGCCTGGGTGGTGTCCATGCCTAAGACACGCCTAATACTCGCTTGCCGTCAGGTTATCGTCGATACGTTTTCCAATGCGGCGTGCGCAATCAACATTTTTGACTCGTTCACCGTTGCCGGTGTTCCCGTGGCGTTTCCGGGATTAATGGTTCTTGCCGTCGTCGAAAAGCACGAAGGAGATGCCGACTCTATTGCCGCAAATATAGCCGTGCGATTGAATGGCAGATTACTGGTAATATCACCGGGTTCGGTGAATTTTGCTGGTCAGCGCATGGCTCGTGTGATCGCCGATTTGGGCAATCTTGTCATCGATGCGCCCGGCGAACTGCGATTCTCCGTTGAGTCGAATGACACCACTCTCGGCGAATACGTGGTTGCGGTTGGCGTTACTTCCCCCACGCTGTTTGATCAGAAAGTGCTGGCGGAGGGGCCGATCACTGGCCAAAATTGAGTTCGCCCGAATAGTTTCTGAAATATTAGTTAGATTGATTCAGTATCCTTATCCAGGAAATGCCTACCAGATGACATTAAGTGCCATTATCCTCGCTGCGGGTAAATCCACGCGGATGAAAAGTCGGCGTGTAAAAGTGCTGCATGAAATATGTGGTCGTCCGATGCTGGCGTATGTACTGGATGCCGCGCGTCAAGCCGGAGCTGAACGCATTATCGTGGTGGTAGGACATGATCGGGAGTCGGTCATGCGGGAATTTTCGAATCAATCTGATATTGTGTGGGTACATCAGCAGGAACAAAAAGGCACCGGCCATGCGGTGCAGGTGTGTCGGGAGGCGTTAAAAGATTTCACCGGCGACGTATTTATACTGGCTGGTGATGGTCCGCTAATCCGCGCGGAAACCCTGTCACGAATCGTGGAAGAACATCGCAGGAAGCAAGCCGCGATGACTTTGGCCACGAGTGTTATTGATAACCCGGCAGGTTATGGGCGTATTGTACGTGATGCCGCCGGTGAAATATTGGCCATAGTGGAAGAAAAAGATGCCTCAAGCGATCAACGGGCCATTCACGAAGTAAATCCATCATATTATTTGTTTGACGCAAAGGCTCTTTTCGGAGCTTTGGAGAAAATTAAGCCAAATAATCAGAAAGGCGAATATTATTTAACCGATACGCTGGCCATTTTGCGCGGTGAAGGCCGTGCGGTTACAGCGCTGGCAGCCGTGCCCGCAGAGGACATTTTAAGCATCAATTCGCGCCTGGAATTAGCGGCGGTAAGCCGGGTCATGCAACGTCGAATTCAGGCTGCGGTGATGGATTCCGGGGTAACAATTGTCAGCCCGGAAAACACTTGGATTGAATTTGGGGCGAAAATCGGTGAAGATACTGTGCTCGAAGCGTTCGCATGGATTGGCGCGGGAGCGGTAATTGCTCCAGCGAGCCATGTGCCGGCCTCCGAGGTCATTGGCCGGGGCGGGAAATATCCCGCATAGTAACGGGCGGATTTGAGCGCGTAAGGTCGCGAAGGATTTTCAAAAATCTGCCGGTCAGATTTTTGTTTCATGGATGAAAAACTCGGCATGGTGCGGCGACGCGCCACCGGGGAAGTTTTGTTTTGAGAATGGCGAAAAATAAATCGCCGGGTGTTTAGCAATGAGTGATCTGCAACATGAACTGAAGATTTTCGCAGGCCGGTCCAATCCGGGTCTTACGAAAAGCATTTGCGATCACATCGGCATTCCGTTGGGTAAAGCCCGGACGGAGAGCTTCCCGGACGGTGAGTTGATCGTCAAGCTCGATGAAGATGTGCGCGGCCGAGACTGCTTTATTGTTCAGCCCACCTGCCAACCGGTCAATGATACGCTGATTGAATTGCTGATCTGGGTGGATTGCCTGATGAGAGCATCGGCGATGCGGATCACGGCGGTGGTGCCTTATTTTGGTTATGCCCGACAAGATCGCAAAAGCGAGGGGCGAACCCCGATTACCGCGAAGATGGTGGCTAATATCATCACTGCGGCGGGTGTAGATCGGGTGATTGCCATGGATCTGCACGCCGCACAGGTACAGGGATTTTTTGATTTGCCGGTGGATCATCTCCTGGCGTCGCCGGTATTTGTGGCCTGGTATAAAAAGCAGTTGCCGGAACTTGGCCGCATTGCGATTGTGTCACCTGATCCGGGAAATCTCAAAGCCGCGAGTTATTATGCGGAAGTGCTCGGCGGTGATCTGGCGTTTATAGATAAGCGCCGGCAATCCAGCACCAAAGTTACCATGTCCGCGATTGTCGGTGATGTCAAAGATAAAACCGTGCTGATGTTTGATGACATGATTACCACAGGCGGCACGGTCTCGGAAGCCAGCAGAATTCTCATGGATCGTGGAGCCAAGGCGGTACATATTGCGGCAACGCACGGCATATTTGCCGGCAACGCAGTTGAACGCATGGCCAAAAGTCCCATTGAAAAAATTGTCATCACGGATACGGTTCCGCTGGATTCCCGGCTGGATCCGATTCGGGAGCGACTGGTGGTTTTGTCGGTCGCGGATTTACTTGGTGAAGCCATTAAGCGCATTCACCTGAATCAGTCGGTATCAATTCTTTTTGATAACGGCGGAAACGGCGGGAAACGGTAAGAAAACACAAACAAATGTAATGGATATTTTTGTCAACAAACACTCATTAAGAGGAGAATCAGCCATGGTGGCAGCAACTGAACACAAACGTCATACCCTGGAAGTCAACATTCGCAGCGCGCCGGGCCGCAAAGGCGCCGTGCACCTGCGGGAAAACGGAAAAATCCCGGGCGTGGTATATGGACTGGCCAAAGAGAACCTGCCCATTGAACTTGGTGCCAAGGAAGCGGAACGCGCCATTCACTCCGGCGCGCATCTTGTGGACATCACACTCAACGGCGCAGTGGAGCACGTTCTGATTCAGGATGTGCAGTATGATCATCTGCAAATGGCCATTGAACATGTTGATTTCATGCGCATTGACCCCACGCACAAAGTACGGGTCAAAGTACCGGTGGAATTCCGCGGCACGCCCAAGGGTGCCAAAGAAGGTGGAATTCTCGAAGTGCAGATTTCCGAACTGGAAGTGGAAGTTCTGCCACTGGAAATTCCTGATAAGATTCGCTTTGATGTGGAACATCTGGAAATTCATGGCCTGGTTCATGCAAAGGAAATTCCTTTGCCGGCCGGCGCCCGACTGTTGAATGCGCCAGAACAGATTCTCTGCCAGGTGCGCACGGTCAAGGAAGCAACGCCGGAAGTGGCTGTGGCAGCGGGCCCGGCGGAACCGGAAGTCATTGGCAAGAAACCAGCGGAAGAAGGCGAAGGCGCTGCGGCAGCCGGTGGCAAGGCCGCGCCAGTGGCCAAAAAAGAAACTCCCGCGAAGAAATAATCGCGGGCATATACGCCCCTTGCGGTGTTATTTTTTTCGGCTGGGCCGCATGATTTCACGGTGCCTGGTGAGTGTTGTGCGTAAAGGAATGTCCCGGTGCGCCGGGACGGGCAGGACGGCATGAAACTTGTTGCCGGTTTAGGAAATCCAAGTGCCGAGTATGCCCGCACCCGGCATAACGCCGGTTTTATGGTGTTGGATATACTGGCCGGGCAAACCGGGGAACGCTGGAAATCCGGATTTGACGGTTTATGCTGTCAGATGGTTTGCGGCGCGGAGAAAATTCTGCTGCTCAAGCCTGCGACGTTTATGAATCGCAGCGGGCAATCCGTGGCGGCAGCCATGCGATTTCATGGCTTGGGCATTGCCGATCTGCTGGTGGTGGTGGATGATATACATCTACCATGCGGCGCTATTCGCCTGCGTGCCGGCGGTTCCAGCGGCGGGCATAACGGCTTGTCTGATGTGCAGCGACACATGGGGCGGTTTGTTGACGGCTCGGCGCAAGCGGCAATGCAATATGCCCGCCTGCGGATCGGGGTAGATGAGCCGGGGCGTGTGCCGCTGGAAGCGTATGTGCTGTCCGCCTTTTCGCCCGGACAATGGGCGGCGGTGCAGATGGCTTTGAACCAGGCCGCAGACGCGGTACAATACTGGGCTTTGCATGGCGTAGAGAAAGCGATGAATCGCTTTAACGTCGGCAACGAGGGTTCGGAGAAGTGATAGTTTTTTGTGCCCGGCGGTGAAACCCATGGTGGCGCGTGTTGCGCTGCTCGCCGTCTGGAGCGAATTGGAGCGTTTATGGCTACCCATATCCGGCAGTACGAGGCAATGTTTCTTCTCAACGCGGGCTACGCCAGCGGCAATTGGGATGCGGCGAAGGCGGAGGTGGAACATATTCTTCACCGTGCCAACGCCGAAATTCTTCATCTTAGAAAATGGGATGAACGTCGCCTTGCTTTCCCCGTCAAAGGCAACAAACGTGGCGTATATGTTCTGGTGTTCTTCAAGGCTGAAGGGCCGAAGATTGCCGGCATAGAGCGTGATGCCCAGCTATCGGAGAATATTCTCCGCGTACTGGTCATCAAGGCCGAGCACCTGGCATTGAAGGATGTTGAGGCCATGCTGCCGCAGCAGCCCATTGTTGAGGACCACTTTGGCCGCCATACATCTCCGCGGCGGCCCGATCGGGATCGTGCACCAAATGCGGATGCGGCTGAACCAGTCGTGGATGCGATTGAAGACACGGTCGTTGATATCGCCGATGGCAAGTAAGTGTATTTACCGCGCTGCGGTATAGAAGCGATTCGTTGTCACCGGCGTTGACGCTGGTGCGGAATCAGGAGCGGTCATGGCCAATCTTAACAAAGTGTTTCTGATGGGTAATCTTACGCGCGATCCGCAGTTGAGTTATCTACCCAGCCAGACGCCGGTTTGTGAAATGGGCCTGGCTGTCAATCGCCGTTGGAATGGTCAGGATGGCCAGCCACGCGAGGAAGTCACCTTTGTGGATTGTGTTTCCTATGGTCGGCAGGCCGAAACGCTTTCTAAATACCTGCGTAAAGGCAAACCGGTATTTATTGAGGGGCGACTGAAGCTCGACCAGTGGGAGGCCCAAGATGGCACGAAACGCAGCCGCATGCGGGTGATTGTCGAAGGATTTCAATTTATCGACAGCCGCCCGGCCGGAGGTGGTGATTCTGCCGCCCCTGAAGATGATTCCGGCGCGCCCGCGGCAAGACCGGCGTATCGTCCCGCCGCCCGCACGGTACCGGCCCGGCCCGCACCGAACGAAGCGCCGCCACCAGAAATGGACGCACCGCCGATCCGGGATGATGACATCCCGTTTTGACCGCAGCGATGAATTTGGATTTTAAGTAAGTTTGAGACATTTTAAAACACCGAGGAATACCATGAAAGTATTATTAACTGACACCATTAACAATATTGGAACCGTTGGCGAAGTCGTGGATGTCCGCGATGGTTTTGCCCGCAACTATCTGTTGCCCCATAACCTTGCCGTGGCTCCGACCGATGGCAATATCAAACGTTATGAAGCCGCCCGTAAAGAATATGAAGCCAAGCTCAAACTTTTGCGCGAACAAAAGGAAAAACTGGTATTGGCGATGGAAGGGCTGGAAATTACGATTGCCCGCGCTTCCAACGAAGAAGGGCATCTCTTTGGCTCGGTTTCCCGGCGCGATATTGCCGAAGAACTCCAGAAACTTGGACATGCGGTCCAGGCTGATGACGTGCGGCTTGATGAGCCGTTACGCCGCATCGACACATTCCAGGTTCCAGTTCAGTTGGCGGGCGACTTGAAGTGCCAGATTAAGGTATGGGTTGTTCGCGAAAAATCCGCGGAAGGCCAACCCGCTGTTGCCACCGACGCCTCAGAAGCCGCCGCGGCGGCCCCATCCGGCGATGGTGGCGAACCGGCCTGATAAAGCCACTTGCCAGCATATAAACATTCTGATCGCGTCCGTATTAGCGGCAATTTTTAATCATGCGCGGTATGTATGTATCAATGGGCGGCATTTGGCGCCGAGAATCGGGGGATACATTTTCACCGATCAGAGCTGACTGATTGCGAATAATTGCTGTCCACGAAGCGTTGCGTATCGAGCCGCTGTTATAAAGCCAGGTCGGGTGCATCATCGGGCGGGATTATCTCAACCGCGTGGTAGATCATGCGGCGGCCCGCATCCGGGCAATCGCGAAGTTTCAGACATAGCACATATCTATCCCCTTTCTGATTCCCCAAATGTTAATGCCTTAGCAGGGTGCTTTCGTGCGGATGAACGAGAAAGCTGTTACCAGGCAATACGGTGCGATTACGTCACATGGTATTATTCTGCATAACCTCCGGCAACAAGTTCGGTCGCTGCCGTAATCGGACTTCGTTTGTGCAGAGAAACCGAAATAAAAAAACACTACAATGCCCCTGGTATGCTAACGGACTCATCAGGAGAACAAGGTTATGGTTGATATCCCACGAATGCTGCCTGGCACCCAACGCGCGCGACGCTCCATCGAAGCTATGGCGGTTCTGGCAGCCTTTGCCGCCTTGGGCACTTTCGGCATTGCCGAAGCACAAACTGCCTCCATACCCTTAACACCGGCGGGCGCGCCAGCGACCAGGCCCGCAGCAACTACAACAACGCAGCCTGCCGCAATAGTGCTGCTGTCAGCGGGCAGTGCGCAAGCGCCCGCACCGGCGGCCAAGCCAACGACCACAGCGCCGGCAAAGCGATCCGTTCCTGATTCCTTTGCCGAATTTGCCCATAATCTATTGTCCCGCGATACGCTCACGGGTAACTGGTGGGGGCTGCGCGGCAACCTGGATTCCCGTGGCATCACGCCCAGTGTTACGCTGCTGCAAGCTGCCAGCGAAAATTTTTCCGGAGGGATACGCACCAACCGTATCGACTGGCGCTATCGCCTTGATGTCTCCCTGACGCTGGACACGCAAAGACTTTTCGGCTGGAAAGGTGGCACCGCGTTTGTCGATTTCATGGCCCATGGCGGCCAGAACCCTGCGAATGATCTGGTGGGTGCACTTCAGGCCATCAGCGCTATTGACCAGAATCCAGCCACGCGGCTGGATCAGATCTGGTATCGACAGAATTTATTGGATGGGAACCTTTGGTTTAAGCTCGGGCGCATTGATACAACCTATGACTTTGACAACATCCGCGACGCGCAGGCGTTTCTTAATGGATCATTTGGTTTTTCGCCGTCTATATTTGTATTTCCCAGTTATCCGTTTTCGGCCTGGGGCGGGGAAGTGTTATGGCATCCGGTGCCAAACGTGACGCTGCACGGTGGGCTGTTTGACGGTAATACTGAAAATACGGTGCCCGATGTAGCTTCCACAAATCCCAATGTGGTTGAAAATCCTTATGGTATTCTGGCACTGGCCGAAGAAAGCCTGAGTTGGCGGATCAGTTCGCGTGACCTTGGCGGAATTTTTACGTTAGGCCAATGGTATCATACCGGCACTTTTCAGCGCTATTCCGGATCAAGCGTGCAGGGTGCCGAGGGCTTTTACGCCTATCTGGATCAGACCCTCTGGACATTTGCCCATACCAAGGGGCAGACGGCATCGCGCATCGGATCTTTTTTACAATATGCCTGGGCCAATGACCAGCTTACAGAAATTGATCAGAATATCAGCGGCGGCCTGCATTGGCGCGGGCCGATTCCCGGCCGCACCAATGACAACACCGGCATTGCCGCAACGTGGGCACACCTAAGCCCCTACGCCCAGACTCCATACAATTATGAACTGGCAATTGAAGGATTTTATACCGCTCAAGTCACGCCCTGGCTAAGCATCCAGCCGGATTTACAGTACATCATTCATCCCGGCGGTATTTATCAAAATGCACTGGTGGCAACCGTGCAGGTGGCCATACAGTTTTAATTCGCCATCGGCGGCAATGTCAATGCGCTGGCGGCGACGATACGGAGAGTAATTCTGCTTAGAATCATGACACACTCGGAGTATAATGATTCATCATGGGAGGATGGCTTATGACAACTAAACATTTATCGCGTCATCGTAAGGTACATCCAGATCTTTTACATGGAACTTGTGCTGGCGTTTCCCTTGCGGCCAATCCGGTCTGAATCTGACCACCGCGTGGCCCTTGACGCAGCGCGAGGGATCATGCCGCGCGACGAGCGGGACCTCTCCGCCGATGAAGCCGATTATCTGGACGTGCTGTCTGATCTGATCCGGCAGTATGAAGAAGCTCACTACCTGATGCCAAAGAATTCCGGCACGGAACGGGATCGCTTTGTCGCCCTTATGGACGATAGTGGCATGACAGCGTCAGGCCTCGGCCGACTGCTGGGCACGCGATCATTAGGGTCGCTGCTGCTGACGGGGCGGCGTGGGCTGTCCAAGAGCCATATCCGGATACTGGCGGCTCATTTCAAGATCGATCCGGGATATTTCTTGTCCTGATCGCATAATGGTATTGCAAAATGGTTAATACCATCCTGCTGTGTCCGAGATAATTTGACGCCGGATGCATGGATGTGGATTGACCGACTGGTGCTGTAACGTAACATACCGCGTCGAATTTTACATAATCGGTGCATCGTCTCCCCCCTCGTGAAGGAATCCCAAAAGCACCGGCAGAAGCAGCAACGTCAGCGGCATTTGCGCCAGCAGTCCGCTGATGATCGCTATTGCCAACGGTTGCTGCATCGCCGCGCCGGGGCTTATTACCAGCGCCAGAGGCAGCAGCGCAAGGATGGCGGCGATGGTGGTCATGGCTATGGGCCGCATGCGGTTCTTGCCAGCCTGGATCAGACGTCTGGTACCGTGTTGATAGTCGCGCAGTTCATGGTATTCCGAGTAGTAGAAGATGGTCACCTCGGTCACAATGCCCACCACCATGGTCATGCCCATCATTGAGGAAATGTTGAGTTGCGTATGGGTGATCCATAATCCAACAAAAACACACGCCAACGCCAGCAGCGGAATGACCATCATAGCGATCGCGGCTGCAAAGCTTTCATACAAAAACAAGAGCAATAAAAATACCAGCACCACGCCGCCGAGCATCACGACCACCAACCCTCGAAAGGCGATCTGCTGCTGGCGATACAACCCGCCGAGCCGGTAATACACACCCTTCGGGAACAGGCCCGGCCGATTCAAGACTTTCTTAACGTCCACCATCGTCGAACCCATATCCCGGCCATGGATTCGCGCCGTTACCGCGATCATCCGCTTGAGATTAATGTGATCAATTTCCTGTTCACCGGGACGGATTTGAACTTGGGCGACACTGCTGAGGCGAAAGCGGCGGCCCTTCGGCGAACGCAGCCACAGGTTTCCCAGATTGGCCACAGTTCGGCGCATGTCTCTTGGAGCCCAGACTCTCACACCGACCATTTGCGGCCCGCGCCGAATCCTCGTGGCAACGGTGCCATAAACATATTCATGAACAAAGCGGGATATCTGTTTGGGGGTCATGCCGTGAATACCTGCCGCAACCGAATTAATTTTTACATATATTGAATCGCCCGCCACCACCACGCCGCTGCGCGCGTCGGCCACGCCGTTAACCTTTTCGATGGCAGCAAACACCTTATGGGCCTCATGATCCAGCACGCTCTGATGGTCGGAGAAAATTTCCACCCGGATCGGCTGCGGCACGGCCGTCAGATCGCCGATTTGATCCTGCATGAGCTGTTCGGGATCAATGTACAAACTTGGCACGCGATGGTGAATCTCTTTGGCGATCTTATCCATGACCTGTTCTATGGGCGGGCGGGGAAAAGGCTTGAGCTGGACGTAATAATCGCCGGCATAAGATTCGGTCAGGCTGCCGCCAAGTTGCATTCCGGTGCGTCGGGAGTAAGTTGCCACGTTCGGGTTCGCCCGCAGAATTTTCCCGACTTGCCGCAGCAGGCGGTCCGTCTCCGTTAACGACCCCCCGGACGGCGCTTTATACTCCATACTGAAGCCGCCCTCATCCATATCGGGCATAAAACCGCTGCCGACGTTCTGGTATGCCAGGTAGCCCGCTACCAGCACCGGAACGACGATCAGGAGCACCAGGGGCGGGCAGGAAATAAGACGGCTTACGACCCACCCATAGCCCGCATGTATGTTGCGCGTGATCCGCCCCGGTTCGTGCGGTATCGCATCTTTCTCCCTGATCATGCGGGCCGCCAATACCGGCACCACCAGCCAGGACAGGGCGAAAGAGGCCAAGAGCGCCGCCGCCATCGTAAATGAAAGCGCCTTAAAAAATTCGCCCACCAACCCCGACCAGAACGCCAGCGGCGCGAAGATGATAACAGTCGACGCTGAAGAACCGGCCAGCGGACTGGTAAATTCGGCGCTGGCGCGGATGATTTTTTCCCGGTACGTTCCCCCCTTTTCACCGACCCGGCGAATAATGTGTTCAATCATCACGATCGCGTCATCAATAATCAGACCGACAGCCGCGGCCATACCCCCCAGCGTCATGATGTTAAAACTCATATTCAGGAGATACAGCAGCAGCACCGTTGTGGCCAGGGCGGCGGGAACAACCAACGCGGCCATCAGGGTGGTTTTCCAGTTGCGCAGAAAGACCAGCAGCACCAGCACCGCCATCACGATGCCCACGATCACCGCATCACGCACGCTCACCGCCGATTCCATCAGGACGTGGCCTTGATTGTACCAGAGGTTGACCGCCACGCCGGCGGGCAATTTGTTCTTGATCTTCTTCATCTCGGCCCGGGTTTGATTGATTATCTGAACGGTGTTGCCGTCCGGTTGCTGGTAGACATCAATCAGAACGGCGGGGTTACCGTTGGCTGTGGCGCGTGTCCAGACCGGTGCAAAGGCTGATGTTACGTCCGCCACATCGCGCAAATGCACAACACCGTGGCCATTGGTCCTGACCGCAATTCGGCCGATTTGCCGCACGTTGTGAAACCGCGAATCGGCCACCACAAAGTAAAGTTTATCGTGATCCTGCATTTTTCCGGAGGTTTTGAAGATGTTGTTGGCCGCCACAGCGCGGGTCACGTCGCTGATGCTCAGATTAAACGCCGCGAGCTTGGCGGGATTAATGATGACGTGGTATTCGCGGGTACGCCCACCCTCGACCCCGACCCTGGCTACGCCATTGATCCCCAGAAGCAGCGGGCGGATTTGAAAGAGGGCTATTCGCCGCAATCGCGACGGCGAAACGTTACTGGAAGTAAGACTGTAGCTGATGATCTGGTAGTTGGACGGATTGCGCAAGCGAATCACCGTGGTGGTGCCCGCCGGCAGCGATGGCAGCACGGTGTTCACCGCCGACTGTACCAGTGTCAGCGCCTGTACCATGTTTTTGCCCCATCCGAAATCCGCATAGATGTCGGCGGTGCCTCGACTGGTGGTCGAGGTGACGCGCTGCACTCCCAAAATCGCGCGAATGGCTTTTTCAATCGGATAGGTGACTTGTACAGCGATGATCTTCGCCGTCCGGGAACCGGAGTTGACGGTCACTTCCACCCGCGGCCAACTTGACCTCGGAAATAACGACACCGGAAGAATAAAGGCCGCTGTCCCGCCAGCCAGCGCCAACGCCACCATTACGAACAGCACTGCACGCGTGTGCTTATGAATCCATTCATTAAACTTCATGGTTGGTTCCTCTGCTTTACGGCCATGCCGTCGGTCAATTCCGCGTTCCCCACGATCACCACTGGTTCGCCTGCGCGGAGGCCCGGCGCGGAAACCTCAACCTCCCGGTCATTGGAAAGTCCTATTTTCACGTGGTGCAAAACGGCGTGGGAGTCCTTGACGGTGTACAGGTCTTCCTGACCGTCGATCGGCAACACTGCGGAATGCGGCACAAGCAGTCCGGTGCTTGACGCGATATGAAGTCTGCCCGACGCGTATTGGCCGATGACCAGACCACCCGGCTTGCTCGGCGTCACGTACACGCTCACCAATCCGCTGACGGGATCGATCCGGCCGGTAATCAAACTGATTTTTCCCCACTCATGCAGTTCATGTCCT
>JAJZVR010000234.1 GCA_021847065.1 Planctomycetota bacterium
CCACGAGAATATCATACGCACTTTGGAATTGCCCCCGACCTTTCCAGGGTAACACCCAGTTCAATCGCGGATGAATCGAATTAATCGCCAGCGGATTGGCTCGCAATTGTGTTTGCAGATGCGCTGGCGCCGCCGTAGCATTCAGTTGCGCCAGACTGCGGCCTTGCATCGCACATCCCCCCACCGCCAATACCACGAGTGCCACCAGGCCCGTTGCGACGCGTTGACAAGTCGCTGAACTCGTTTTCAAGAAACGTAGAGCGGAAACTCCATTCATTTTTTTCTCCAGCCAAAAAAAGACAATGCGTGAAGCACGCGTTCTATTAAACCGCCAGCCGGTAAGATAGCGGCTATTGCGGCATCCAACAATCAAACCGGGATTTTTTTACCAAGCATCCATTGACCATAGCCGCATCACATATTTTCCAGCACTGACGTAAAGTGATATTTTCCCGCCATAACAGAAAATATTGCGTATGAGCCGTCCATTCGCACGAATTCAACGTGCGGGTTCCGCGGCGCAACAGGCTTTCCATCTTCTTTGACATCGGCACGACGACGCGCGGGAATGGCGACTTCTGCGCTGGTATTGGTTGGAATTGTGACATCCCACGCAAACTTTACGCCATCTCTTCGCCATTGGCTGTGAATAACGCCATACATACTTTGATAATGTGCCCGCACCGATGTCAGTTGGCGGATGTTGTGCGGACGCAGCAGAAAACGCTTAAATCCCGGGTCTGTTTGAAAAGGACGGATTCCTGCGATACTTTCATGAAACCACGCGGCAAAGCCACTCTGCATGGCGTGGTTGCAGGAACACTTATTCGGCGTCTGATCAACTGGCGTGTCGTACTGGCTCTCTGGCCAGGTTGTATCGCCGCGGGAAAGCATAAATCCATAGCTGGGATAATCCAACTTCTTCATCATGCGATAAGTTAACGCATCGTAACCGTGCTCATTGAGAACCGTATACAACGGGCGGGAACCCAGCACCCCGGTATCGGCATGATCGTGTTGCGCGCGGATTTCATGGGCCAGAGCGGCGGCCACAGATTTTTCCTTATCTTCCGGAGCCAGACCAAATCGCAAGACCACCGCATTGGCGGTTTGTGAACCATATCCGCCGGAATGAGGATCATAAAACGTCCGATGAAAGGCGGCTTTAACTATGGCCGCCTGGCGCTTAAACCATTTTTCATCGGAAACGCGTCCCAATAATGCGGCGGTCTTGGCCATGATATTAAGACTGGAATATTGTAAAGCTGTGGAGGTCAGCGGCACCGGGCACTTCGGATTGGCACCTCCCACACCGGGCGGACACCAGTCGCCATAACCATATTGCACAATGCCGTTCTTACTGACCGCCGCGGATGCCACGAAATGTACCCAGCGCTTCATATGCGGATATTGCCGGATAAGTGTGGATGAATCACCGTAGCACAAATAGATAAACCATGGGATCGCCACCAAAGCAGCACCCCAATCGGGGTTGGCCTGACCGCATAATCTGCGTCCGGTGGCAATGTTGCAGGGAAGACCGGGAGACGCCGGTGTGTTCCATGGCGTCCTGCCACCCCGCCCCAATGTGGTGTCCATATCGCCAGCCAATTTATTCAACAGTGGAGCCATATTAAGATTAAAAATTGCGGCTTGGGCGGAAATTTCCATATCCCCCAGCCATGAACACTTTTCGCGTTGCGGGCAATCCTCGGTAATGCTGTGCATGTTGCTTTCCAGCGTCCAGAGCGAGGTTTGATAAATACGATTCAACTGCGCATCGGAGCAAACAAAATCGCCCCGCTTTTCCGCACCGGTTCGCAATTGTATACCTTCCATAAAACCCAACGTCGGCTTTTGTTTTAATCCGCTGACCTCAACATATCGGAATCCATGATACGTAAAACGTGGCCGCCATTGCTCGCCTCCGCCTTTGCACACATATATTTCCGTTTGCACCACGCCAGTGGCGAAAACGCCCGTCGTGGCGGGGTCAATCTCCAAGCCGCCGGGAGCCAGTATCTCCGCCATACGCAATGTGATTTTTGTCCCGGCAGGCTCAGCCACTGTCAGACGCACGCAGCCGGCAAAATTTTGCCCCATATCGATAATCCATTTGCCACCGGACGACGCAAGAATACGCATCGGCTTGATAATGCGGGTGTCCTGAATTGGCTGGATCATCTGGCTTTGCAGTTTCACAGCCGGAGACTTGGACACGCGCGCTGCGTGCCACTGCTTATCGTCTAGACCCGGTTCCGCCCAGCCGGGAATTTCCAGTCTGGCATCATAGGTTTCACCGGCATAGACGTTGTCAAAAAGAACCGGCCCGGTCGTGACCTTCCAACTGGCATCGGTGGCAATGGTGTCAACGGATCCATCGTTATATTCGATGATACATTTAGCCAGCAGTACCGGTGGCCCCCACGCCAGCCATGCTGCCATAAAGGCAAGATTCTGGCCATAAAATCCGTTACCCAGCATCACCCCTATCGCATTACTGCCTTGCCGTAGCGCGGCGGTGACATCATGAGTGGCATAAAATGCGCGGGCATCATAGGTGGTCATGCCGGGATCCAACTGGTGATCGCCAATCCGCCTGCCATTAATAAACAGTTCGTAATACCCCAGACCGCAGATATACATCCGTGCGCGGGACACCGCCTTACCGATGGAGAGGGTTTTGCGAAACAAAGGGGAGGGGAAGGTTTTTTCCATCGTCGGTGTTTTCATGGAACTGGTTTGCACCGGGCGTAACACCAACGGAGATGTTCTGGTATCTTCCGCCAATTCTATCCATTGGGCCGGTTGCCAATCCGCGGCTTTGAGCATTCCCATTTCCCAAACGGATGCGAGTGCCCAAGCGCTGATGTTGCCTTGAGCATCCCATGTCCGCACCGTCCAGAAATAGCGCCCCCCCGCCGTTAAGGTAGAGCCAGCATAAGGAACTAAAACGCGTTGATCCGACGCACGACGACCGGAATCCCATACATCCGCCTTGCCGGGCTGCAGCAACGCCGCTTCCCGCGCTACCAATATATGATAACCCGTTTGACGCGCACCGCGTTGGGCCGATCCGAGCATCCAGCTTAATCGCGGGTGCATCGTATCCACACCAAGGGGATCAACCAGATATTCGCAGGTAAGGCCCGTAGGTGGCGAAGTATCCTGTGTAAAATCAATCGCTTTAGATCGCGTTGCTCCCGCAGCAACCGCGAACCCGGCAATTTTCAGAACATCCCGGCGCGAAGCCATGGTCTTCGAGGATCGGGTCGGCGGTATTGTAAATTGGCTTTCCATGATTTAACGCTGCCTTTCAGATTAGCACACCATAATATCCAACCACGCACCGTAATTTTTGCGTTCGGAGGTTTCCATGTTTAACTCCCGACAATGCCTTTTATTACCCCGTACTCCAATGCGGAGCGTTGGGTTGCTCGGCGAGAAACGTGTGAATAGCTTTGGCCAAGTTGCTGTCGTTCAATGGGAACGTTTTGTCCACTCTATCGAAATGCCACCATCCGGGAAATAATACATGGCATCCATGGGCCACAAATTTCCGCATATCACTTAACGCGGCATGATAAAGTGCCGGGCTGTCGGAAGCCTCATGAGGGGCCGGATGCCATTCAAAAATTCCCAAGTTGTGGCTGTATTGGGTGATCATAGCGGGATTCAGGCCGCCAAAACGGGTGATGCCCACATGCCCATTCTGCGGTAAATAGCCCGACCATATCGTTGAAGCGGAAGACAACGCCCTCCGAGCACCACCCGGTGCATCTCCCAGTAGTTCCCCGGGAATCTGATGGGCGTAAAGCAACTGCTTTGGTAAGCCTTCCGCAATGAGCAAACTGGCAACATCCTGAACAAAATGAGCCACTTCACATTCACGAAAGCCATACGCCGGATGCAACGGATTGCCCGGCGGAAACGTATTGTTGTTGCCCTGATAAGTCCAATTCCATGCTCTCCACCATCGGGAATGATTTCGGACACGCTGTGCATCAAAGCCCCCCACAGTGGATCCGTTCCCGCTTTTAGGCGATGGATTAAATTGTGGGTCGGTAATCGGATCAGGATATTTTTCCAGATCCCAATAGGCCAAATTCCACGATTTAAAATTCGTGCCGAATGTTGCATTAAATGCCTGGCCGGTGCCATTGGAATCATCGGGCGTTGGATCATCATAAAACGGGCTGACCCGGTGGCCATCAACTGAAACAAATGGCCCCGTAATTAACTCCGGTGCGCCCTGTCCGGCATATCTGGCACGCGGTGCATAAAGTCCGCGATGTCGCAGCCAGTCCCGGAATTCGGCAACGGCAAAAGGACTGTAGTCACCGAGATATTCATTGCTGGCCACGCCGCCGATGGCCAATTCTTCCTCTATGGCAAAATTAATGACGGCAATAACCCCGGAATACGCCTGCATAGAGGTTTTAATCTCTCCCGCCCAGCGCTTGGCCTTGCGGTGCATTTCCTCCCGTATTGCCGAGGCATAACGGGATGGCGTCACAACCAGAGTGTCTCTCCTCTGCACCGGACCGGGCATTCCTCGCCACGTTTTTCCATTAAGCCGCCACTGGTAATTCCGCAGATCGCTATCGGGATTGATCAGACTATTGTCATGGGTCTGCATGGCACAAATCACACCGCGATGAATATTTTGCTCTCGAAATATTTTGAGATGCCGTAACAGCAGCGGTAAATTTCCCGCTGTATAAATTGAGGCAAATCCGATTTTATTATAAGTGTTTCCTTCGCCGAATTCTTTTTTCATTTTCGCAATTTGTTCCCGATACTGGTCGTTCGTAGTGCTCTTGCGATCAAGCCCACTTTCCCATATTGGCATGATATAAAAGGTACTGCTATGATCCGATTCCGGTTGGGCATTGGCCGAGTCGGTCCCATTATTTTCCGCTGGAAACAATAATGTAAGCCCCGGACTTATGCAGAACAAAGCTGCAACGATTTCCTGGTAGATGCTGCATGTCGATGGCCTTCCCATTTACGGTCACGCTGGTGCCCGGAACTGCCATGGTTGCCTGCACCGCTTTCGGCAACGTGACGATCAGTATTTCATGGCCCGCTTTCTTTCTTATTTTTACCACAATGGCTCCATGTGGAGTGGGTACCCGGCCGCTGACCCAGGTAAGACCGTCCAGGTGCGGAGCAATTGAAACACGAGAGAATCCTTCGCTTAATGGCTGCACGCCCAGCGTATAATCGGTCAGCCAATTGGTTACTCCAGTCGACCATCCGTGGCAACGACTGTTAAAATAATTCCACACCAGATTGGGTTCAGGCTTCCCGTTGTTCTCCAGATGACGGAGAAAATGATCCGTGGGCCAGGAAGGATCGTATTTTTCCCAGAAAGTGGTGGCACCTTCATGAATCATGCCGCCCCAGTAGTACCGAATAAAGTTCAGCGCCTGCCGGTAATGTCCGAGATGACTTAGTGCAAAAATCACAAAATTATTGTAATAAGGCGTGGCTACCTGCTTCCATGACGGGCAATCCGGTCCCAGGATTCGGGCGTAAATGGCCCTTTGCTCCTGCGCAGTGGCAACATGTGAGTCAATGGCCATGGCATTGACTTGACGGATATGACTGAATGTATGGGTCTTGGGATTTGCCAGATATTTACGGGCGGCGGAAATAAGTTGTTGATCCCAACGGGCATATTTGGCCGCATTGACCGAATCACCGATGGCCTTAAGCAAAAAAACGGCCCGGCGCACACCCCAACATGTATACAGATCTGTGGCCATATCAGCCTGCGGAGTGTCCGGCAAGCCAACAAGTTCGGGTGCCCAATCCACAAAATTCCAGTGTGCTTTGAGTTTATTGACAAAGATGTTCTTTTTGTTAAATCCCAATTTCATGTAACGTAACATGGACAACAAAAGTTCATGCTGCGACTTGATATATTTCAAGGCACCGGCGTGCTTATAAAAATCAGCCAGGCCGCAAATCCAGGCGCTGGAATAGCCGGGTACCTTATTGATATAGCTGATGGGCAAAGCTTCCGCATACCTTCTACCCTGTGATTCCAGACGCACCTGGGTCATACTTAATTCCATCAAAAAGTGATCCAGAAAGACATTGTTGATGGTCTGGCCGGTAATTTGCAAATCGCCCATCCACAGCACGCGATCGCGCTTGGGGCCATCCAAGATTTGATTCTGCATGCACAAGTGGGCCGTATACGCCCCCGTATACCAGATTTTTGTTAACAGTGGATCGGAACATGTAAACGCCCCGCGGTATTTAACGGGGTAATACGTGAAATCCAGACGCAGGCGATTGAGCTTAATAGGCCCGTGGCCCTGGAATTGTACCGTGGCATAACGGAACGCGCTGTATGGTGTTGATTCCGTGCGACCGGACTTTAGACGCAGAGGATGCACGCCCCCCCAGGGGCAATAAAGGGCTTCTCCGCGCGATTC
>JAJZVR010000013.1:0-16295 GCA_021847065.1 Planctomycetota bacterium
CCAGACCCGCAATGCACGCTCACGCCGCAGTCACCGCAAGCGAACCATCCGAAAACTTCACCGCATCGGCATCACGCTCAGGTTCCTACGCCGCTGCGAGTCTGGATAAAGTCGCGCTGTAGTACTACCAATATGTGAAAAGGATTCAAGGGTTGGCGCACATAGCGCAAACATCGGAAGTTCAGCGCTTCAACCAAACGTATCATCTTTATTCCCTTTACCGGTCCTTACATCACGCACTTGTGTTATCATCCCAGAAATAACGGAAATTGTCTTGCGACGATTTTTTACAGGCTGGTGTTTGCAATCTCGTGATCTTTTTAAGCATTTGGCGTTATCTCCACCCAAGCGAGCAACTTCAACGCTAGCGAGCTGTTTTCGGGGAGGGTGCCGCGGTGTTGGAGTTCGCGGCGGAGCATGGGGGGGAGAATTTCTGCGGCGATTTTGGTGCGCATGGCGGGGTCGGTTTTGGGCGTTTCCGCGCTGGCTGGCTGCGGCGGTTCGAGGGTTTCGAGGTGGTTTAATAATGCTTCGGCGTCGGGCTGGCGGGTTCCGTGGGGATTGACGGTCAGCGGGATTACGCATTGGCGGTAGTAGCCGTTGGTGTTGATCATAGGGGGTTATCATAACGGGGGAAGCGAGATCATGGGAGTTGCTTCAGCCGATACCTCCCCGGGGAGTGCTATGCAGGGCATGAACGGTTTAAATATGGTAGGATTAGGCCATGACGCAAGAAGGAGATAATACATGACTGGGGCATGGAACGGCTCGCGGTGGTGGAAGTTTGACTTTCACGCACACACACCGGCGTCTAACGACTACGGCAATGGATCGCAGCAGCAGCAATTCGGCGGGCGCACGCCCAAGGAATGGTTGCTGGATTATATGCGGGCGGGCATTGATTGCGTTGCAGTTACGGATCACAACAGCGGTGCATGGATTGACCAACTCAAAACCGCGCTAGGCGAATTGGAGAGTGCAAAGGCATCCGGGTTCAGGCCGTTGCACCTGTTTCCGGGTATTGAAATATCGGTTAATGGCGGCGTTCATCTGCTGGCGATTTTTGATCCCGATAAAACGACTGCGAATGTTGACAGCCTCCTGGGAGCGGTAGGGTTCGGCGGTACAAAGGGCAGCAGTGATTCCGTCACAACCAAGTCGATGGTGGAGGTGGTTAAGGCGGTTGTATCCCATGGTGGCATTGCGATACCAGCGCATGTTGATAAATCACGAGGGATGTTCAAGGAGCTGGACGGCACCACATTGGAGCAGGTACTGGATTGCGGTGATCTCTTTGCGATGGAATTGGTGGACTCGACTGTCCCGAAGCCACAGGCTTATATTTCCAAAAAATTGCATTGGACGGAGGTTCTTGGATCGGACGCGCATCACCCGTCAGGAGGCGCGGGCTCGCAGCATCCGGGCAGCCATTTTACATGGGTGAAAATGGGCGAGCCAACCATTGAAGGGCTGCGGCTAGCATTGTTGGATGGTTCACCGCTTTCCGTGTTGCGCTCGGAACAAAAGGAGAATGATCCAAACCAGCACGCTGCGATTATGATTGATTCTATTGAGGCCAGCAACGCGCTGTACATGGGTCGCGGGCATCCGTTTAACCTGAGGTTTAATCCATGGCTTAACGCGGTGATCGGTGGTCGGGGAACCGGTAAATCGACATTGGTTGAATTTCTTCGGATGGCGTTGCGGAGAGATGAGGAACTCCATAAGGGATTAAAAGCCGAATTTGAAAAGTACCGCAAAGTTAATGTGGAACACGGGGACGGCGGTTTATTGACGAAGGACGCGGCCATTAAGGTCATTTATCGCAAAGATAACGTCTTTTTTCGCATTCAGTGGGGCCCGGATGGCGCATTGGACCCTATACAAGAAAAGATCAACGATCATTGGAAGCGAGTGGAGGGGGATATTCGACAGCGGTTCCCAGTTCGTATATTCAGCCAGAAGCAGATATTTCAAATGGCTAAAACTCCGCGCGCGTTGATGCAGGTAATTGATGAGGCCCCGGAGGTGGATTTTCGAGCTTGGCACCTGGAATGCACCGAGCAAGAGACTCGTTACCTTTCCCTGCGAGCGAAGGCCAGAGAAATAGAGGCAGGGCTATCGGAAGAACCTGCGCTTCGTGGCGAACTCGATGATGTGAAACGCAAGCTAGCTATATTCGAGGAGTCGGGGCAGAAAGAAATACTCAAGGATTTGCAGAAGCGGCGACGGCAAAAACAGGCGATAGAGACATGGGAGCAGAGTTGGGGCGATATGGGAGAACGGTTGCGTCATGCTGCGGCGGAGGCTGCACCGGGGGCCCTTGAGCTATCCGCGTTTGATCCCAGTGATGTCGGCGACAAACAACTCCAGGATCAGGTTGCGAAGGTACGCAGTGAGCTTGACGGGATCATCAAGGCGGTAGAGGAATTGGCGGCGCGAGCCGATAGTTTGCGCGGACAGTGGAAGGAGTCGGTAGAAAAATCGATCTGGGCGTCGGCGGCGGGGAAAGCGGCGGCTGCGTATGAAACGCTGCAACAGCAGTTGGCCAATGCGCAGGCGGGGGATATTTCGTCCTACGGCACGCTGGTGCAGCGTCGGCAAACCATTGAGCAAAGGCTCAAAGAGATGGACGACCGGCGGAAGCAGGTTGCGGAATTGAAAAAGCAGTGGGAGGAGAGTTTCCAACTGTTGCTGAAAACTCGTAGATCGCTAACCGAAAAGAGAAGCAAATTTCTGAGGGGAGTCCTGCTCGATAATCAGTATGTGCGCATTAAGGTAGTCCCATACCAATCCAAGGAAACTGTGGAGGAGGAGTTCCGAAGGCTGATACAGCGAGAGGGCACACTATTCGAGAAGGACATTGAGCGGCTGGTCAATGGAATATATTCAAATGGCACCGAGGAATCGAAAACAGAGGCCGCAGTGGTGGCTATGAAGGAAAACATTCGCAGCCTTGCGTCGGGTAAGGCAACATCTTGGCCGATTGCGGACAGACGCTTTGCCACACATCTGGCTGGCCTGAAGCCTGAAGCCCTCGACCGCCTGGATTTGTGGTTTCCTGAGGATTCTCTGGAAGTCGAATACAGCGTGCGGGGAGATCTTCAAAATTTTCGGCCCATCCAAGATGGGTCGCCCGGACAGAAAACCGCCGCGATATTGGCCTTCCTGCTTTCTTACGGCAACGAGCCTCTGATTCTTGATCAGCCGGAGGATGATTTGGACAACCACCTAATTTACGATCTGGTGGTAACGCAATTACGAGCGGCTAAACGACACCGACAGGTCATCGTAGTAACGCACAATGCCAATATTGTAGTGAACGGGGATGCGGAGCTGGTGGTAGCACTTTGTGCGCGGGGCGGCCAGACGCAAATTGAGGCAGATGGGTGCCTTCAGGAGGAAAAGGTGAGGGACACAATCTGTGGTATTTTAGAAGGTGGACGCAAAGCGTTTGAGGAACGCTATCGTCGTATCGCACAGGAGCCGCACCATGTTTGACGGTCCGGAGGAGTTGCTTGAAAAAATACAACTGGGCGAGGACACTTCCCTGGAGCTAAAAGTGGTACGGTTAAAGGGGGATCGTGTAGCTGAACCCAAACGTGATGATTTGGCGGACGATATGGCGGCTATTGCCAATACGCATGAGGGCGTACTGGTACTGGGCGTTGACGATAAGACGCGGGACATCGACGGCATTGAGATTGACAAGCTAGAGGCGGTGGAACGTTATGTATATGAGATATGCAATGAAAGCATTAGGCCGCCGGTCATCTTTCGATCCTTCCGATTACAGATACCCGACAGCGGTGGGGTTTTGCGGGCGGTCTTGAAGATAGACATTCCACGGAGCTTGTTTGTTCACGAGAGCCCCGGCGGTTATTTCCACCGGCAAGGGAGTTCAAAACGCAAGATGCCGCCCGAGTACCTTGCCCGCTTATTTCAGCAACGGAGTCAGGCTCGGTTGATCCGATTCGAGGAACAACCGGTTCCGGGAACGGGCATGGCCGATTTTTTGCGAACCCTTTGGGAAAAGTATACGACGCGATCCAACGAGCCGTCCGAGACAATTCTGTTGAAGCGAAACCTCCTGGCCAAGGAGGAGGGGGGTGCCATTTGTGCGTCGGTGGCGGGAATTTTATTCTGTTGTGAGCATCCGGAGCGTTTTCTCCCCAGCGCCTTCATTCAAGCTGTGCGCTATCGCGGCACTAAGCAGGATTCCAATTATCAGATTGACGCACAAGACATCATTGGGCCCCTGGATTCACAAATTACGCAGGCGATGGCGTTTTTGAAGCGCAATCAGGCGGTGGGAGCGCAAAAGGCACCGCATCGTGTGGATAAACCGCAGTTCAGCGAGCGGGCTATTTTTGAAGCGATTGTCAATGCGGTGGCGCACCGTGATTATTCAATTGCCGGATCGAAGATACGTTTTTTTATTTTTGATGATCGATTGGAGATTTATTCGCCGGGGGCGTTGCCCAATACCGTTACGGTGGAGAGCATGGCCTTCAGGCAGGTCACGCGCAATGAGCTCATTACCAGCCTGCTGGCGGAGACTCCAATTGCTGGAGTGCGGGATGGCATTAAGCGGGGGTATTTTATGGAGAAGCGGGGAGACGGAGTTCCTATTATCTTGGCCGAGAGCGAGACCCTGTCAGGTAGAAAGCCCATCTACCGAATGATCGACGATTCCGAACTTTTGTTGACAGTATTTTCCGATGCAGCGGAGCGGCTTAGGGCGTAGAGTCGTTGCGATCCGCTTTTTGCGGTGCGGCCTTAGGCAAGAAGAACAGCGCGTAGAGCACGCTGTCAAAGAGGCGGTGCAGCAGCAGTTTTTTACGTTCCTCGCGGGCCGTTTCGCCCTTGAAATCCACCACGTCGGGGCCGATGCGGTGGATTTGGCGATATTCCACCACCGGCAAAGCCGGCGGCTGTAAGGAATGCCACGGCGGCACGCTTCCCGGAAAAATTGCCACGCCCACCAACAGTCTTCGTAGCCGTTTGGCACCTTACCGTGAGCTCCGCCCATGATAGGCCGCGGCGTCGGATGCGCCGGGCCGCAGCGGCAACATTTATGCCGCCCGCGTTTCCGCAAATAATGCCACCCCGCGCAAAGGCCTCACGCACCCATCACCGACCACCCAATACTGAATCTACTGATCAATACTGATGATTACTGAATCTGCTGACGCCTACTGACCCATATTGATGATACTGTTCCCTCCGCCGCTTGCTATCCGTGGCGGCAATCGCATAATAACAGTGGATTGTCCGGCTGGTGCGAAAATCAGGGCTTTATGAGATCTTGTCAATGCGTAAGAGTTTTCGTGATATTGGCCTGTATCTGTTGGGCTGGAACCATTTTCGCGGCTGCCATGCCGACCACTGGAACCGGCGATTCGCTGGCGGACAATCCGCTGTTACCTCCGGCGATTTCTGTTTCAGATCTGTGGCCAGATTTAACGCTGAACCAAAGCGTGCCGTCGATTGCCCCCGGGCGCTTTCCGCCGCTGTATTCCGCCAATGACTGGCGGCGCTACGAAAAAAAATACGCCCCGCAAATTCTCTCCGCCATGCGCCATCGGGTTACTGATAAGATCGCGCTGGCCAATTCGCTGCTGGATAAAGCAAAACAAACCCGCCACCACGGGCTGGGGCGGCTGCTGGATATTAAAGCCTTCGCATTAACTTACCGGTCCCGTGTGGGCTCTCCGGTGGCCCAGCGGGCGCTGGCACAGTATATGACGCTGGTTTCCCCTGATAATATCGTCGAAATAGGCCCAATATGGACCATGAGCCAGCTTCTGGCGTATCTGGGGGCAACACCGCCGCAGGATCGGGAACACTTTGCCGCGCTGGCTGAACGGGCCGATGTGCAACTGACCATCAAACTTCTGCGCTGCGCTCAGGTGGCCGCCGCCGCGCGGACTGTTCGTCTGCTGGTCATTGAAGAAACGCTGCCGGTGCGGCGCAATGCGGTGCTCATGGGGCAAATCAGCAATACCCGTGCGCTGACGAGTCAAAGCGTTGCAATGATGGACTATCTTGATCAGCAGTATCATCTGCTTATCAAGGGCGATGTTTCCGCCGCAACGCCGATATATCTTTATGCGTTGGTTATTCAAAATGAGCCGCTGGTACGTCGGCAGATTATCCGCCGCTGGCCCAAAAGCGTGCCGGCGCAAATTCAAAAGCTTCTGGCATCGGTACCGGGAAACCCCCATGCGGATTATGATGTGGCAAAATTGCTGCATGACGCCGGATCCGCGTTGCCGTGGGGAATTCTGCGTGATCGCACGCTTTATGCGTCGTTGCAGCATTACCATATATTTTTGAATAATCCGAAAACGCAGTGGGACCGCATTTCGCGCACGCTGGCAAAAATCGCAGTTGAACATCTTATTGAACAAGGTGCCCGCCCGCATCCGGATATTGCCCCGCTGACGCCTTTTCTCGGATCGGCTGCCACGCACGCATCTTAAATTACCAACCGCTTTGAAAATCGATGCTCATCACCACTTCTGGCACTATAATCCGGAAGAACATGGGTGGATTAATACCGACATGAAGGTACTGCGGCAACATTTTCTTCCGGCTGATCTTGAGGCCCAAATTACCGCCGTTGGAATCGATGGTGTTGTCGGCTGGCTGCCACTGACCGCAACCGATATCGAAGCGGAGCTTGAACGCTGGAGTGGGTATGTGAAGATCAAGGCCGTTCGCCATGTTCTCCATGATGAGCCCGATGACACGTATATGCTGCGCGAGGATTTTAACCGTGGTATTGAGAAATTGCGGCAGTTTAATCTGGTCTATGACATTCTGATTTTTGAAAAGCATTTACCGCAGACTATTGAATTTGTGGATCGGCATCCGGGGCAAATATTTGTGGTGGATCACATTGCTAAGCCTACCGGCTTTGAATCGCATCAGATGGGATGAGTCGATGGATAATCAGCCCTGCCGCCGCTATACTCCATTCTTTATAGGTGTTCGTAGGAATTCACGGAGTTGAATATTATGGCAATCGATCATCCGGCAGCTATCCGGCTGAAAGAAAAATTCCCCAATCTTGGCCTGAAAGGCGCAAGTTTTCGCGGACAAACGCAAATTTCCGTCCCACGTGAAGCGTTTATTGATGTGATTACGTTTTTGCGGGATGATCCGGCTCTGCGGTATGACATGCTCGCCGATATCACCTGTGTGGATTACCTCAACTACCCGAGTTGGGATAAGCCTCGCTTCGGCTTGGTCTACGTGTTTAACAGTGTGGAAAAATGTACACCCCGGTTGATTGTGCGACTGTTTGTCGATGAAAACGAATCAGTTATTCCTTCGCTGGTTCCGCTTTACGCCGGTGCGGAGTGGCTGGAGCGGGAAGCATTTGATATGTTTGGCATCAAGTTTACCGGTCATCCGGATTTGCGACGTATTCTGACATGGGACAGTTTTCAGTCCAATCCTTTGCGCAAGGATTACCCGGTTACCGGTTTGGGTGAACGCGAAAATTATCCGGTCATTTCCCGTCAATCCTCATAAACACACTTGGGATGGCTCATGAAAATTGCCCTGAACTGGATTTCCCGATATCTCGATTCCGTTCCCTCTGCCGCCGCTGCTCAAGAAGCGCTGATTCATGCCGGACTGGTGGTTGAGAATGTTTATCACTCCCACGGCACCGACGTGCTGGATGTGGAAGTTACCAGCAACCGCACGGATTGCTTGAGCCATATTGGCGTGGCTCGGGAATTGGCCGCATTGTTCAAACTCACATTCACCATGCCGGAAGTATCGCTGGTCGAATCCGGTGAGCCAGCGGCCAATTCGATTGTCGTGAAAATTCTTGTGCCGGAAATGTGTTCCTATTATTCCGCCCGCTTGATCCGCAATGTGAAAGTTGGCCCGTCCCCGCAATGGTTGCGCGATGCTATAGAATCCATCGGCCTGCGCAGTGTCAACAATGTTGTCGATGTTACCAATTTTGTTCTAATGGAAACGGGCCAGCCGCTGCACGCGTTTAACGCCCTGAAAATTAATGACCAGCGTATTTTGGTGGATACCGCCGCCGATGGCGAAACCATTACAGCCATTGATGGCCGCGCTTATAAACTCAACGATTCGATGTTGACCATCGGAGATGCCGTCGGCCCGTTGGCCATCGCGGGCGTGATGGGGGGGCAATCCAGCGAAGTTACGCAATCTACTGTGGATATTGTTCTCGAATCGGCCCGATTCAATCCATTATCCATCCGAGCTACCGCCCGGGCGCTAACACTGTTCAGTGATTCTTCGTTCCGTTTTGAACGCGGCATTGATCCGGCCATGGCGGAATATGCTTCACGCCGGGCGGCGGCATTGATTCTGGAGGTGGCTGGCGGGGAAGTAGCGCCCGGCTGCGTTGCGGCGGGAAGCGTTAATGTCAATTCCATCCCGGTTACGTTGCGGCCGGCGCGCATTGAGACAATTCTCGGCGTGCAGGTGCCGCTGGATGATGTGCTGGATATTCTCCGCCGCCTTGAATTATCGCCGGAAGTCAAAGATGGTGTTATTGCCTGTTGCGTGCCGAGTTTCCGGACTGATATTTCCCGAGAAATTGATTTAATTGAGGAAGTAGCGCGACTTTGGGGCTACGGCAACGTGCCGGTGCAAAGTATTATTTCTCATCGTGTTCCGCCAACAGATACACGGGCCGCGGCCATTGGTGCCATCCGCAACACGCTGTGCGCCTGCGGATTTTCTCAAGCCATTACGCACAGTTTTGTCGATCAAGCCGAAGCCCGGCAATTTTTACCCCATGGTGCCGCTGCGGTACAGGTAAGCGAACTGGTGCGCAAGGCGGAAAATGCCCTGCGCCCGTCTATATTGGCCGGGCTGTTACGGGCACGGGCCTTAAACCAGAATAATGGTACGGCCAGTGCCATGCTCTTTGAATATTGCAGTGTATTTTGGCAGGAAATATCAGCGTCTGAGGCCCCAACGGAACAACGCCATGTCGCGCTGATTGCCGATGAATTATCGCTGGTGCTTGGTGCGGTACGGGAACTTTTGCAACGCGTAAATCCTGCCGCCCGCCTGATTATCAAGCCCGCGGATGCCCCGGTTTTTTCGCCAGGTATCGGCGGCCGCTGCGTGATGTTTGTTAATGACACTCCAACAGATATTGGTTCTGTGGGTTTGATTGCGCCCGACGTGATGAAATTTTATGATCTGCGTCATGGTGTAGCGGCGGCGGAATTGGATTTGGGAAAATTAATCGCCATTTTCAACCCGGTTCGCCGGGCGTCAGTATTGCCGCGCTTTCCATCTATTGAACGAGATTTATCAATAGTGGTAGCCAATTCTGTGCGCTGGGCGGATATTTCCGCGGCCATTCAGGGCAGTGAGCTGGAATTTCTGGAAGATGTTGAATTTGTAGGAACCTTCCGGAACGCGCAAATCGGGTCGGGCAAAAAAAGCGTTACCCTGACACTGGTATTCCGTGATCCCGAATCCACGCTGCGATCGCAACAGGTCGATCAGCAGGTTGCATCGATTCTAGCGTTGCTGTCCGAGCGATTTAATGCCTCCCTGCGTGCTGGTTGATGATATACAAGAGGAATTAATCCTCTAAATGGCGGCGGCAGTGTGCTTTTACGCGGAATTGAATTGCATTTCCAACAACTTCAATACCTTGGCTGAAGAAATCAAAACATTATGCCAAATGTCGGCAGGCCATGGTCGGTAATTGATTGAAGTTGAAACGGATGTTCCAGCATAATCCGGTGCTTCGCATGGCGATAGTAGACAGACAGTAAGATCGGGTATGCGATGGGATGCGGACAACGCCGAGGCGGTTATGGCATAGAAGGCTATGGAACAGAGCCATCAGTGGCCGCAATACTGGAAAATCGCCGTGTTACACAACAATTAGTCCCCGCCCGGAAAAATTGCCCTGCCCCGATGTTGGAGGCGTATTGGCAGGTATTTACAGGCGGGGCGATTTTGTTATAATTCCTAGCTCGTTACGCGGGCGTAGCTCAGTGGTAGAGCGTCACGTTGCCAACGTGAATGTCGAGGGTTCAAATCCCTTCGCCCGCTTTCAGATTCCCAGTTGTCGTGCGGCGGCTAAAAATTGCTCATAATTGGTGTGCATTTCACGCATGGAGTCGCCGCCAAATTTTTCAACCATGGAGCGGGCAATCTCAAAAGCGATAACATTTTCCACCACTACCGCCGCCGCGGGAACCGCGCAGACGTCACTACGCTCGTAATCCGCTTTACCCGCCTGTTTATTCGTTAGATCCACACTGGGCATGGCCTTTTTCAGCAGCGTGCTGATGGGCTTCATCGCCGCCCGCACAACCACAGGTTGTCCGTTGGTCATGCCGCCTTCCAAGCCACCGGCGTTGTTGGTGGGGCGGTTGAACCCGAGGTTGGGCGTATCACGCAAGGTGGGGTCATATTCAATCGGATCGTGCACTTCAGAGCCTGGAAGTTCAGCGGTTCTAAATCCCATGCCGATCTCCACGCCTTTAATGGCTTGAATGCCCATGACTTCTGCGGCAATGCGGCTGTCGAGCTTCCAATCCCATTGGGCGCAACTGCCCAAACCTATGGGGCATCCGATAACGCGCGTTTCAACAATTCCGCCGAGGGTATCACCTTGAATTTTTGCCGCCTTGATTTGTTCAATCATGGCCTGCGCTGCAATCAAATCCGGGCAATACACCTCGCTGGCGGCAATCTGTTGGCGCAGTTCAGTCACAGGTGCGTCAGCGGCGACGGTGGCTTTGGCAGCGCCAATCTGTACCACAAAGCCAATAACTTCAATGCCGAACTGGCGCAGAAGACACCGCGCAATAGCACCCACAGCCACGCGATTGGCGGTTTCCCGGGCACTGGAGCGTTCCAGGGTTTCACGGCAATCGGTGGTCAGCCACTTGGTGGCCCCAGCCAAATCCGCATGACCGGGCCGAGGTTTTATTAAGGCCGGCGTATCATCCAATCGGCTGTCTTTGTTCGGTATTTCCACCACCAACGGAGAGCCTATGGTTTTCCCCCGCCTGAAACCGGTGCGGAAATTAACCGCATCGGTTTCAATGCGTTGCCGACCACCGCGGCCATAGCCGCCCTGTCTTCGGCGTAATTCGCCATTGATAAATTCGATATCCAAATCCAATCCGGCCGGCAGCCCCTCAATAATGCTCACCAGAGCCGGACCGTGTGATTCACCCGCAGTACGATAAGTCAATGTTGCCATAGGTGGGGAATTGTAACGTCTGTCCGCCCGGGCGGCTAATCAACCCCATCTGTAAAACCCCATCGATTGCGGCCATTGAGTATAAAGCCCTTAAAAATTGATATTTCTCGCCGTGAGTCCGCTGGGCAAATGTGTAATGGCGACCAGTGATTAGGCTGGGTCTGCGAAAGGGACCAAGTGGGGAAAAGTGGAGAAAAAAATATAAATAATATTTTCCTGCAAAAACTTCCCCGTAGTCTACTAATAGTGGTATGTGGAAATAGTTGTCTATGGATTGATGTTGTTGTAAGGTGGTGAAAAGTTAAATCCCAAAATTGCCCCTAATGTGGAGCAAAAAGTATTGACTTTCCCACAAGTTTTTGTATGCTTTAAACCGATGAAGAGAACAGCAGGTTTTCTGTGTGCTTGAAGGTTGGAAGCTTGGATGTATCTGGTTGGTTCATACGAGCACGTTATCGACGCCAAGAATCGCCTGGCGATTCCTTCGGCGCATCGGCAGGAAGTGCCCGAATCACCGTCCGGAAAAAAGCGATTCTATGCTCGGCCAGTTGAAATTCGTGAGCCAAACGGTGGAAAACGGCGCTTTGTTGAACTAATTCCGGAACCGGTTTTTCTATCCTTGGCGGAGAAGGAAAAGAAAGAGGATAGCCTGGAAATGGCAGTTGAGGAACAGGATCGTCAGTTAGGCTTGTTCGCAGGCGTCAAAATTCTGGAAATTGACGAACAGGGACGGGTTGTGATGCCGGATGATTTTCTGGATCGTGCGGACAAGAAGCCAAGCCGCTTTGCGATCAATATCCTGCAGCGAGATGTGGTACTTGCGGGAGTAGGCTCTCGCATACAGGTTTGGAACGCGGAAGAATATCATCGCCGTTTTGATGGAGCCGGAAGAGTCCGGGCGGCGTAAAGAATACTCTCTGGAGCGCTTCTCGCGGTCAAGGATGGCCGTTGAGACCAAGCTCCCCACGCAGGGATGCGTGTGTATCAATGGCTTCTGCTGTCGCATGGACGCGACAAAAAAAGGAAGCCGACACTGGGCGAATTGCGGTACCGGCACTTCATGGAAGAAGTGCCGGTACCGCCGCCCCGAAACAATGGCCAGGTTGCTGAACAGGATGTTCAGTTTCCGCACGCCACCAACTCAAAGGACTGAGGCATTGGCGCCGCTGGTCTTCAAGGATGAACATGCTCGGGCCATGGAAGGCATGGCAGGGACACGTACCGGCCAGTCGTGTCTCTGTCTTTTTTTTGATTTTTCGGTCGGGCCGCGGTCGTTCCACGCCCCGACTTATGAGTTATCGGATTCAGGTCTTCGGCGTGAGCCGTTGCGGCAAATGGATACGGCACAACATGGTCACGAACCCGTCCTGCTCAATGAAGCGATGGAATTGCTGTCTGCTCAATTAAGTGATGTTGTCCTTGATTGTACAACTGGACGAGGCGGCCACGCTTTGGCTTTGGCCGGAAAAATTGGCACCAATGGGACGCTGTTGTGCCTGGATGTTGATCCAGTTAATCTCGCGTTCGCAAAACAGCGTCTCGATAACATCGGACCAACCTGTCGTTTTTTTCAGGCCAATTTTGCGCAGTTGCCGGATGTGCTGGATGCCGCTGAAATTCCCGCCGTCGATGTAATACTCGCGGATTTAGGCGTTTCCACCAACCAGATGCTGTCGGGTCAATATGGGCTGAGTTTCACGCATGACGGTCCGCTGGATATGCGGTTGGACCCGCAGTTGGATCGGACGGCGGCTGATATTGTCAATGACCTGCCGGAAAAGGATCTTGCGGATCTGATATTTAATAACGCCGAAGAACGTCTTTCCCGGCGAATTGCGCGAAGCATTGCCCAGGCTCGGAAACTTAAGAAGATCACCACAACCAGTGAATTGGCCGGCATTGTCCGCGCGTCGGTACCGCCAGCGCGCTTTGGTCAGATTGATCCGGCCACCCGCACGTTTCAGGCTTTACGCATGGAAGTGAATCATGAGTTGGAGAATCTTGGGCAGTTATTAAAAGTGGCACCGGGACGGCTCAAAGTCGGCGGACGAATCGGGATCATCAGTTTTCATTCAGGTGAGGACCGGTTGGTCAAGCAGAGATTCAAGCAATGGGCCACCGATGGGAAGGTTGACGTATTAACGTCCAAGCCCGTTGTGCCGACGGAATTTGAAATGGCGTCCAATCCGCGGAGCCGAAGCGCAAAATTGCGGGTCGCTCGTATGCGGATGGATTAAAAACCAAGGTGGTGACGCGGCAATGAGAAATCTTCCGCTGTTAACCGTATTACGGGGAGCTATGGCATTATGAACAGAGAAACGAAAATCGGGCTGGTAACCGGCGTAACGCTGATTGTGCTTATTGGGGCGATGCTATCAAGCTACCTAAGTGCTCCGCACGACAAAATCGGAGATTTGTCGATAGCCGGGCTGGGTAGCACCCTGCGCAACCAAATCAGCAATCCGGTGGGTATTGCACAAGTACCGATTCCCCAAAATGTGGCAATCCCTCAGCCGCAGCCGATGGCTGCTGCGCCATTGCCACCAGCCGCTGTGCCTTCTGCCGTGGCCGTTTCCACGCAATACAATCAGGTCACGCAATTGCCTTACGGTTCCGCCAATAAGTCCAATACACCCAGCACCGCCGTGGTACAAACCTCCGCAACCGTTACTCCCGGGGTTGTGCCGGTGGTTGTTGCCCAGGAACCCCGCGAAGTCGTTACCGCCGATGCCGCAAACGCCGCAGTTTCATCGCAGGCCACGACATATACGGTGCGAGCTGGTGATACGCTGGGGAAAATTGCGTGGCATTTTTATCACGACGCTGGTCCGGTGGCGGTGCGACGAATTCTCAACGCCAATAGGGCCGAGCTTGGCAGTGCCAAGGCCATGATCCGTGTGGGTGAAACACTCAATATTCCCGCCGCCAGTCAGGGAACTGAAAGATCACGTGTGCAACTGATGACCATGGCGGCGCAAAGCACCGGGAATTCTTACAGCGCCAATACATCGGCACGTTATGGAGTGGCGGCAAACCGTTCTTCCGTTCGTACCTACCGTGTTAAAAGCGGCGATACGCTCTGGGGTATTGCCCAAAAGACCATGGGAGCCGGCACCGACGCCAACGTTCATCGCATTATGGTGCTCAATCATATTCATAACGCACGCACCATAGCTGTGGGCCAAACGCTGAAAATCCCATCGTAGGAAAAATGCGACCGATATGTTCCGCTCGTGTCCGAATGGGACAAACAGGCACTGGCATATCTGCGCAACGGCATCGTGACACCGTTAGCGTTTGGATGTCAGGTCGGATCAGTCCATAATTTTATTGCCGAATCCATTCAACAGTATAACGAGCGGGGGCGCGGTCCATAGCGCCACGGACCGGCCCCGCGATGGGAGGAGGATGCTTTTTATGATCCATGGTTAGCAGTTAATTTGCTGCGGCAATTTCCCCGCGCATTCGAGACAAGCAGCCCGTCTATCAGGCGTTGGCCCATTCTCGCACGCCGAATTTTGGCAAAATTCGGCGCAAATCCTCTATATGTTTGATGACTCGTTCAGCTCCGCCTCCGTAGATGCCCGCCCTGATCTGTCTGCCGCCGCTTTTCCAGATCGCGGCCATTCCCGCGCGATGAGCGCCGCGAATATCGGTCCTGACTGAGTCGCCTACAAAAATAGCTTTCTGCGGTTGTACCTTTAATTCGTCGAGCGCCAAGCGAAATATCGCTGGATGCGGTTTCTTAAAGCGCACCGCCGAGGAATAGATACGCGTAGGAAAGTATTCCAGTAATCCTTCCGTTTCCAGATGCCGATCCAGGCAACTGGCCGGTACCAGCGTGTTGGAAACAATCGCCATTTTTATGCCTTGCCGCCTGAGGTGTCCGAGCACCTCATGCGTGCCTCGGTCTACATGAGCTCGCCGGGCCGCCGCCTCATACCACATCCAGGCAAGGGCGCGATATTCCTCTCTCGGCAATTGAATGTTCAGCCTCCTCAGTACCATTGCCATGACGTTAATACAGTCCTCATCTCGGCGGCGAAGGCGCGACCAGACCAAACGTCGCCCAAACGCCCAGAAATAGGTCCGCGCGTAGACGTTGAAATCCGGTAACGGCAAGCCCAATGCTTTTAGATACCGATACGAATCGTCCGAGGCTTCGCCAAAAAGCCGATAAGGGCGGAGTTCATCAAAATTCAGCAGCGTGTTGGCCAAGTCAAAAAGTACCGCGTCTATCATGTCGATTTCCTTTCATGATACGTTGGCCAAAATAGCGGCGCAACATGAAAGGAAGATGAAAGGAAGATGAAAGGCTGGAAGCATTATCGGGCAGCACAGAACGGAACTGGTCGGCGGTTCGAGGTAATAGTGTGGTGCCGGATTGTTTATAAACCATGTATTTGTGGAGCCGGGCTGTCCGCAGCGGCGTCCGTCTACATGTTCGCGTGCTTGGTCGCGGGGCCGCAACATGCCTTATACACAACAAATATGAAAATAGACAAAGCAATCAGGCTCATCCATCTGACCACGGTATTTATTTCAATCAAGAAAGTCTCGCCGATACCCGACGTGCCGCCGCTGTCGATTCCATGTTGGATTGTGGCCTCCACGCGTGCGGAGAACTGGGCCACTGTCATAGCCGTGTTCGTATGGTGTTGTTTCAGCAGCGAGGAACTGGTGTTAATTTTACTTCCGCGGAGTATTGGTGTATTGACGGCCATGTCGATTTTATAAGGTGCTTCGTGAGCGGCGGCATGCATGGCAATTTCGCCAACCTGCCCGCCGGCAGTTCCCTGCGTGAGCGTTTCGGCCACGGCTGCCGACATGTGTACCGTGCGTGCGTTGCTTTCATTACGAACCGGCGCATCAGCCCGTGTCGGCACGAAGCCGTTTACGATCAAGCCTAACCCAACAACCCCGATGATGAGAAATATTTTGCGATTCATTATCGCGCTCCCAGAAAAAGATGCCCACAGCCTGAACGAATCAGTCCGTATGTATGAACATTAACATCCGTACATGAAAGGAAGATGAAAACTGCGCGATACGA
>JAJZVR010000013.1:16395-31512 GCA_021847065.1 Planctomycetota bacterium
ATGAGAAATATTTTGCGATTCATTATCGCGCTCCCAGAAAAAGATGCCCACAGCCTGAACGAATCAGTCCGTATGTATGAACATTAACATCCGTACATGAAAGGAAGATGAAAACTGCGCGATACGACGTCCAGCGGGGTTTTCCGGAACATATGGCGTCACCCGGGGATTCCGGGAAAGACCGCTGTGAGAAAGGCTGATATAATGGACTTTTTGCAACGACAGGAGTTGATCTGCGTTGCACTTTTGGATTATGCGCTATTTGGAGTTCCTGAATTTGCCTTCGAGATTGTATTTGCTTTTTGCCGCTGGTGTGGTGGCGTTGGGCCTGATGGGGATTTCTGGCTGTTCGCGGCCTGCAGCGGGACAGGCCGCCAAAGTCAAGGCATTTAGTGCGCCAGTGCCGGTGCGTATCACTTCGGCGGGCGTGGCAACCGTGCCGGTGGAAATTTCCAATATTGCCACGGTACAGGCGTACCGCACGGTGACGGTGCAAGCGCAAGTTGATGGCCAGATTACAGCAGTGGATATCAAGCCGGGAGAGGAAGTTAAAAAGGGGCAGATGCTTTTTCGCATCGATCCGCGGCTGTATCAGGCGGCGCTGTTGCAGGCGCGGGCGACTTTGGCCAAAGATCAGGCGACGGCGGAAAATGATCTCGTATCAGAGCAGCAGGAAGCCAGGCTGGTAAAAATGAATGCCGCATCACCAACTGAATATTTGCTGGCCAAATACACCTATCAGGCCGCGGCAGCGCAGGTGGATGCGGACAAAGCCGCCGTTCAAACCGCGGAGGTGAATTTAAACTATTGCACAATTTCCGCGCCGATGGACGGGCGTGCGGGCAATCTGCTGGCTTTCCCGGGAACCAACGTCAGTGCTACGAGTACCAATTTAATAGTAATCAATGAACTGCGGCCCATTTATGTTGCCATCGCGTTGCCGCAGCGGTATCTGGTGGAAGTGAAATCAGCCTGGAAAGATGATCCAAAACTGCCGATGGTGGCCACAATATCCAGCCAGAGTGGTGCCACAGTCGCCGGGCATTTGAGCTTTATTGATAATCAGGTTAATGCGACCACGGGCACGGTGACGCTCATGGGCGTTTTTGACAATGCCAATGAAGCACTTTGGCCGGGTGAACTGGTTAATGCCACGTTGAAGGTTGGAGAATTAAAGAATGCGGTGATCGTACCGACCAATGCGGTTCAGGTGGGGCAAGATGGCCATTATGTTTATGAAGTAGTTGCTGGAAACGCCGTCAAGATGGTACCGGTAACGGCAGGAATTACCTGGCATGGCAATACGGTAATTTCCAAGGGGCTTAAAAAAGGTGATGTGGTCGTGACGGATGGGCAGGTGCGGCTGGAGCCGGGGAGCCATATCGAAGTGGTGCGACACGGATTGGTTGCACCGGCGGCAACATCGGTGGCGGCGAAGAACTGATAATTCGGGGCTTGCGGGTCGGGCGATATATGCTGACCACCAATTAAGATATGGAATAACGGGTCATGAATATTTCGGAACTTTTCATTCGCCGCCCCATTGCGACAGTTCTGCTGACTGTGGCCGTGGTGATCTTTGGCATTATGGCTTATTTACAGCTTCCGGTAAGCGATTTGCCGGAGGTGGATTACCCGACTATTTCCGTTGGGGCATCTTTGCCGGGAGCGAATCCTTATACTATGGCGTCCGCGGTGGCCACGCCGTTGGAGGATCAGTTCACAGCCATTGAAGGCTTGAAGTCCATGACCTCGACAAGCTCGCAGGGGTCCACGAGCATCACATTGCAGTTTGATTTGAGCCGTAATATTAATTCCGCCGCCCAAGACGTTCAGGCGGCCATCACCGCCGCGCAAGTCGCATTGCCGCACAATATGCCCAGTCCGCCGACGTACCGTAAGGTAAATCCGGCGGCGCAACCGGTGTTGTATATCGGGTTAAGTTCCAGCACGTTGCCGTTGTATCAGGTGGATAATTATGCGGAGAACCTGCTGGGGAATTCAATTTCCGAATTAAGCGGTGTGGCGCAGGTCAATATTTTCGGTGCCCAGACGTATGCCGTGCGAATTCAGGTGAATCCAAAAAAACTTGCCGCGCGAAACATCGGCATTGATGCTCTGGCGCAAAGCATTGCCCAGGCCAATGTGAACATGCCTACAGGATCTCTGTGGGGCAATCATGCGTCATATCAGATTTATTCCAATGGTCAGCTTACCGATGCGGCCCAATATCGCCATTTAATTATCGCGTATCGCAACGGCGCTCCGATACGTCTGGATGAAGTTGGCAACGCGATTAACAGTGTGGTTAATGACCGTGTGGCGGCATGGGAAATCATGGATGGGGTATCAAGTCGGGCCATTGTGCTGGCCATTCAGAAGCAGCCAGGTGCCAATACCATAAAAGTGGTCGATGAAATTCGCGCTTTGTTGCCCAAGTTGCAGGCCAGCATTCCGCCAGCGGTCCATGCACGGATACTTTTTGATGCTTCGCAGCAGATACGTTCCGGCGTTAATGATGTTAAGCTGACGTTGCTGGCGGCGATGGTATTGGTTGTGCTGGTGATCTTCGCGTTTCTCCGCACATTACGCGCCACGCTGATTCCCAGCATCGCCATGCCGCTGGCCATCATCGGTACATTTGCGGTGATGTATGAGCTGCACTTTACAATTGATTATTTTTCGCTTCTTGCCCTGACATTGGCCGTGGGCTTTATTGTGGATGATGCGGTGGTGATGCTGGAAAATTCATACCGGCATATTGAATTGGGTGAAGCCCCGATGCAGGCTACGCTGAACGCTTCGAGGGAAATCGGCTTTACGATTATTTCCATGACTATTTCACTGGTTGCGGTGTTTATACCGATTTTGTTTCTTTCCGGCATTATTGGTCGGCTGCTCAATGAATTTGCCTTGACCATTGCGGCCGCGATTTTAATATCGGGCTTTATTTCCCTCACGCTTACGCCCGTTTTATGCAGTCGCTTTTTGAAACCGCCTCGGGAAAAACATAATTTTCTCTATCGGTTTACGGAACGGATCTTTTCCGGGTCGCTGTGGTTTTATCAAAAAACGCTCCGGCTGGTACTCAAAGCGCGACTGATTGTGCTGTTGTTGTCACTTGCCACGCTGGTTCTGACTATTTATCTGCTGATTCACATTCCGGAAGGCTTTATCCCGGCGGGTAATAGCGGGCGCGTGCTGGTCAGTACCCAAGGGGCACAAAGCATTTCGTTTAAGTCCATGGAACAGCATCAATTGGCGGCGGCAGAAATAGTGGCGGCTGATCCGAATGTGCATCTGGTGATGAATGTTGTGGGGGCCGGACCGATCGCCGGGATAAATAATGGTCACATGTTTTTGCACCTCAAGCCGCGTAATGAGCGCAAACTGACAACGGATCAGGTGATTGCGGAAATCGGGCCGAAGCTGGCCCGGATTGTGGGCCTGCGTGTATTTTTCTTTAATCCGCCCCCGATTAATGTCAGTGGCAATTTCACCAAGTCGGAATATCAATTTTCACTGCAAAGCCCCAGTACGGTGGATTTGTTTAAATATGCGCCCTTGCTTGAAGATAAATTACGCACACTGCCGGGATTGCTGGGGGTCAACAGCGATTTACAGATTGCCAGCAATCAGATCAACGTGGTCGTGGATCGCAGTAAGGCTCAGGCATTGGGCGTCAGTGCCGCTGCGGTTGAACAGGCGTTAGGCTATGCGTATGGTTCAGAGCAGATTTCCACCATTTATGATACGCAGGCTCAATATGAAGTGATTCTGGAACTTCAGCCCAAATATCAGAATTCACCGCGGGATTTACATTTGCTCTACGTGGCGTCCAGCAATGGCGGGCTGGTTCCATTAAGTGCGGTGGCCCATCTGACCCAGAGCCTCGGGCCGCTGTCGATTAATCAGATCGGGCAGCTTCCGTCGGTGACCATATCATTTAATGTGGCTCCGGGATTTTCGCTAAGCAAAGCGGTGGCGGAAATTCAGGCGGCGGCCAAGCAGGTACTGCCCGCGGACATCATCACCAATTTTCAGGGCGCTGCGCAGATATTTCAGGCGGCGGTTATCAATATGGGCGTGCTGCTGCTGGTAGCGGTGGTGGTGATATATATTGTTCTCGGCGTGCTTTATGAAAGTTTTATTCATCCGATTACCATCCTCACGGCGTTGCCGTTTGCGGGTTTGGGCGCGTTGCTCACGCTGATGCTTTTTGGTGATATTCTGGACCTGTATGCCTTTGTTGGCGTAATAATGCTTATTGGATTGGTTAAAAAGAACGGCATTATGATGGTGGATTTTGCCATTGATGCCCGCCGCGCCAAGGGGCTTGATGCGATGGAAGCCATTTTTCAGGCATGCAGCATTCGCTTTCGTCCGATCATGATGACCACCATGGCGGCACTGCTGGGAACCATGCCCATTGTGCTGGGGTCCGGAGCTGGTTCCGGAACACGTCGTCCATTGGGCTTGGCGGTGGTGGGGGGGCTATTGTTTTCGCAGCTCCTGACGTTGTATGTCACACCGGTGTTCTATGTTTATCTCGATAAAATAGAGCAGATATTCAGTGGCAGGAAAGGGGGCAAGCAAGACGCAAATTCCAATGGCCAAGCCAATCCGGCAACCGCGACGGTACCGGTTTTGGAAACCGCTCCGATGGAAGCATAAGTGGCGTAATGACAGGAGTCGACATGCCGATAGTTACTTTTTCGGAACTTTTCCTCATGCCCTATAATCGGATTGCCGATAACGACAGAGTTGCGGCGTTATTGTTGTTTTAGCGTCACCGATTGTGGCGGCTGCACGCTGTAGCTGAAAAATTTTTATATTTTTGGTTTTTTCTGTAGAATCTGTAGAACCGGCCCGGTGATGCTGGCGTATAAAAGCTGGTTGGCCTAGGTAGAGTGAAGTAAAAAAGTCGCAAAAGCGCATAAGTAATTTGGCTGGAAGTGGAACTTCCGGCAGTTGAACGGAGCACTGCCCATGGAACGGAATAACATGCCAGAAGTTTTATTTCCCGAATTTTCATCCCCAGATTTATCGCGGCGACGATTGCTTGCCGGACTGCTCGGCACTGCGGCCGCTGCCACTTTGGCCGGTTGCGCAGCGACGCCGCCAGCATCCACCAGCAGCATCAGTTATCTGCCCAATGGCGTCTTACCACCGGATGCTGGCGTTAATCTTGGTCAGATGGATACCGGCTATGCTCCACCAGCAAATTTTAAACCGCGGGTGGTTTATCATCCGCCCGTGCCAGCGCAAAAAATTGTTCCGGTGGGGGCGTTCGGCATTATTCCCCGCAGTGCATGGACAACCGCCGGCCCCAATATGCGAACGATTCAGCCGATGGCGGGCGTGCATCTGATTACTTTTCATCACACCGGTGATCCACACCCGATTTATTTTAATTCATTGGAGCAGACAGCGCGATATTGGGAACTCATACGCGAATACGAACGTCGCGTTGGCTTTGAAGACATCGCTTATCATTTTGGCATTGACCGTTTGGGCCGTGTTTGGCAGCTACGTGATTTGAAATATCGTGGGGAACATGTGCGGGACGGCTTTGCGCCGCCGCACTGGCTGATGGAATATGTCCAATATCGCAATTCGCCCACGCAGCCGGTTCATGGGCGGTATATCTGGAATGCCCATAATATCGGTGTGGCATCAATTGGTAATTTTATGCTTCAGGAACCAACCGTGCAGCAGCGCCAGGCGATTCTGCGTTTTGGTTCTCTGCTGCGGCGACTTTATAACATTCCCATTTATCATTGCTACACCCACCGCGAACTGGTCGCTACCGAATGTCCGGGGCATAATTTGCAGCCCTATATGGTTTACATCCGGAAAAATAATATTCTGTGATCGTGGTATTGCGGACGTTGAACCGATCTGCCTGGTGGTGATTGCTTTCTTCAGACTTGAATTGAGTAACTTTATAGTGTAAAGTAATCATCAGGTCATGCCGATAGGGTACATGCACATGTGATGTGTTGATGTACTGATTTCGGGTGTCCGTTGAGTTTTCGACAAAAGAGTTGTACATGGAACTGCGTGACGCGTTAATGCAAATTTCAGAAATCCGTTCGCAGATGGCGTTGAGTCAGGTGTTTAGGGGATATCGCAGTTTCAGTGCGGTTGTTACCGGAATTATCGCGGTGGTGGCGGCGGCCGTGCAGCAGCGGTGGGTGGTGCATCCGGAGGCACAGCCCGGTGCGTATTTGCTGATTTGGGTGGGGGCGGCGGCGGTGAGTTTAATGCTCATTGGCGTGGAGATGCTCTGGCGGTGCCGCCGGATGAATTCGGAAATGCAGACGCGATTGACACTTATGGCGGTGGAAAGTTTCATGCCCAGCCTGATAGCCGGCGGATTGTTAACCGGCGTTGTTTACACGATGGTTCCTGGCATATTTCATCTGCTGCCGGCGTTCTGGATGCTGCTTTTTTCGATGGGAGCGTTTGCGATGAGTCGTATTCTACCCCATGCGACATTCTGGAGTGGCGCGTATTATCTTGCGGCGGGGATTATTTCGCTGGCGTTATCCAATGGTCATCACACGCTGAATCCATGGATCATGGGAGCGGTGTTTGCGGCAGGACAGTTTATTACGGCGGGGATTTTATATTGGACTCTGGAGCGAGGACATGGCGGATCAAACAGTGACAACGCATAAACAACCTGGACGCTATGCTTACGACGGGCTGGATCGCGTGATACATGAAAAAGCTCGCCTAAGCATTGTATCTTCCCTGGCGGGTCATGCGGATGGGCTGCTTTTTAATGAACTAAAGGAAGTGTGCGCATTAACGGACGGTAATTTGAGTCGCCATATTTCGATTTTGCAGGATGCGGCAGTCGTTGAAGTATGGAAACGTTGGCGCAATAACAGATCGCAGACGCTGGTGCGACTAACGACCGATGGCCAGAAGCGTTTTCTGGAATATCTTGAGCAATTGGAACAGGTAATTGCCGACGCCAATAAGGCCGGTGCGGCGGGTTTTCAGTCTGGCAGACTTAAGACTCATCCGACGGCATAAAATTTTTTGCACCCTATACTTTGCAATGCAAAGTGAAAGCGAGGTTATGATGCGGGTCATTCGAGCTTCAGCCATGGGCGTATGTTTTGGTGTACGCGACGCATTAAAAATCACCGAGATCATCGAGCATCCGGTGCAGGTAACAGTTTACGGCGAACTGGTGCATAATCCATTGGTGCAAAACCGCATGCAGCAGCGTGGATTTAAACAGTCCGGCGAACGTGAAAGGCGCAAGGCAATTCCTGATACCGCCGCCGTGCTGATTACCGCGCATGGAATCAGTCAACGGAGAAAGGCGGAATTGCTTTTGGCGGGCAAAACGCTTGTGGACACCACCTGTCCGTTGGTAAAAAAAGCCCATGCGTCCGCCGTTCGCCTGCGGGATCAGGGGTATTATCTGCTGGTAATTGGTCAACCCGATCATGTGGAAGTTCAGGGAATTACCGAGGATTTATATCGTTTTGAGGTGCTGCCGGATGCAAAGGCGGTGAAGACATACGAATCTGATCGCCTGGGCATCATATGCCAAACCACGACGCCCGCCGCGCTGGCCAAGCAAGTTCGGGCGGCGGTGGCACAAATGAATCCGCACGCCGAGATAAAATATATTGATACGATATGTCAGCCCACCAAAGACCGGCAGGCGGCGGTGGAAGATTTATTGGATCAAGTAAAAACAGTGGTAGTGGTGGGCGGAATTCATTCCAACAATACCCGCCAATTGGCCCAGCGGTGCCGAGAGCGCGGAGCGGTGGTGCATCATATACAAAGCTCAGAGGAACTTAATCCGCGCTGGTTCGATGGCGTAGACGTGGTGGGGCTTACCGCCGGTACCAGCACATTGCCGGAAACAATTGAAGCTGTTTATAAAACGCTTGGAGAAATGAAATCTACGGCAGGCGCTGCGGAGCGTGAAAATTCATGGCATTGTTATCCGCACAAGATCAAGCGGCATGAACGTATTGATGCTGCTTGAACGCGGCAGTTGTTTTACTGCGTAGTGTTTTGGCTGCTGATCAAGTTATCTTTTATTTTCAGCGGGCCGAATCCGTTTACGACGCCGGCTGGCGGCCCCTAAACACAAGCAATGCAAGAACCGCAAGTTCCGGTACCGGGCCAACTTGGGCGATAAACGCGCCGCCGTTGAACGTGTCCCTGAACGGGCCGACGTGATAGCCACGCGATGTCAAAACCGGGATTCCGAAAAAAATTTTAGAAATGGTATTCCCGGCAATCTGTAGCTGGGGTGCAGGCCGACTTCCAGATATTCGCCTGTGTTGCTGGTCGATGGCGTGGTATTACCAAGATATTTGAAATTGTAATCAAACCCGGCATACAGATAGGGGTGCATCGCCAGACACTTCATCCATGTGTCGTTTACGCTGATCTGACCATATCCTTCCACGTTGTTGTAAAGGCGAATGCCATTTACGTTTCTACCCGTTGCCATTGTGCCCAATCTCTGCGGCTCCTCTTGCGTCACTCTGATCCACTCCAATTTGTTCCATCCCGCCGCCGACATGCCTGGGGTAATGGTCCACCAAACAATTACGGGGCGCGTTGGGCATCCGTGCTCTCCTGATCACCTGTTCACAAATCCCCTGCTCCATGTTTTCGCGCAGCGCGAAAACAGAACCCTATCCCTGCGGTCAGTCGAACAGCTATTTAGTTTTCTGCAACGGCACAATTGGGGCTTCGAGAAGTGTGATATTGCGATGTCTCGAAGACCAAGCCCTTCTGATGTTGAACTCCCCCAGAAGGGTGAAGTATCTATATACATCGCCTCCGATAAAAAGTCGAGAAAAATTCTTGTTTTGCCCCTTTTATCGCACCGGCATTTTGTTATAAGTCATTTAATGGCATGCCTTTACATCAGTAAGGCCGTATCTGGTTTTTTAAAATTAATCGGGCGAATCATCCGTTTGGCCAGGATTTGCTCCTGCGGCAATGGTCACGAATCGTTGATCGGATTTTCCAGCAGCCACTGGGCCAGGCGTCTAACCGCTTTTCCGCGGTGGCTGACGCGGGACTTTTCTTCCATGGATAACTCTGCCGTTGTAACTCCGCGTTCCGGCAGAACAAACAGGGGATCATAGCCGAAACCATTTTCGCCGCGTGGCTGATATGCGATCCCGCCGGCCACATAATCCGACAGCACCACGAGCGGCTGATCCGGAAGTGCCAACGCCAGCGCACAGACAAAATGCGCTGTACGTTTTTCGGCAGGAACCGCTTTCAACGCGTCCAGAAGTTTGCGATTATTCGCGGCGTCATCGCACGGTTCACCGGCATAGCGGGCAGAGTGAATTCCCGGTGCGCCGTTAAGCGCATCGACGCACAATCCGGAATCATCCGCCAGGCTCAGTACATTACAGTGCGCCGCGTAATGCCGAGCTTTTTTCATCGCGTTGCCGCCGAAAGTAGGCTGGTCCTCCACGACATCCGGAATGCCGGAAAAATCACGCAAGGTGAGCAGTTCAAGTCCGGTTACACCGGCGGTCAGCAATTCCGCATGAATTTCCCGGGCCTTTCCCACATTGGTTGTGGCGACGAGTAAACGCATCGTGATCCTTTGAAGAAGTCAGGCCGCCCGTCACACTGGTTTATCTGTACATTGCGGTCGAGCACCCGCAGGCAGCGGGGGAGCTTCAACGCCGGCGCGTGGCAAAGTGCCTTCCCATTCCTGCCGCCAGTGGCCCACATCACCGGCGGGGCCGTGGCAATACAGCATCTTCATCGGCGGAGGGCCAATATTGGTAATCTGATGAAACACGCCGCTGGGAATATAGGCTGCCTGACCACTGTAAAGGATTTGCTTCTCGCTTCCCGGGCACATTTCCGCTTCGTCTTCCAATACAAAATAGACTTCTTCCTGCTGCTGATTATGCCATGGCATCTGTCCGCCGTCGGGATCCAGTGTGACAAATTCCATGGCAAAAGTGCTGGCGGAAATGGGCGATGCGCCGCCGACAATATTCTGGGTTCTACGCCGGGCCGGATAGCGCCGGCCCTGAATCTGGCTTAAGTCCGCAGTGATCATGAAAGAAGTTCCTTTATTCAGCAATCCATATCCATGTGATAGTATCTTATGAATTGACCAGCGTGTAAATTGGATTGTGCAGTGTCCTAACTCGGCAGGGCGGCCACCAAGCGGTTGATATCATCAATGCTCTGATAGAAATGCGGCGACGCCCGCAGGCGGCCTTCGCGTTCAACAAGAATTATTTTCTGTTTCTCCAGATTGCTGATAATCTCGGAATGATTGTATCGGCGACTTTTGAAACTCACGATGCCGCTGGTTTCATTGGGGCGGCGGCTGGAAATAATAGCATAATCTTTTTGCTCCAGGCACGCGCAAAGGTGCGCCGTTAAGGCCATCACGCGCTGAGTGACCGTTTCTATGCCCATATCCAACAGCAGTTGCATGGACGCACCAAGTGCCAGCACGCCGGGAATGTTATGCGAACCGCACTCAAATCTGCGGGCATCGGCGCGCAGCGTGAAATCATAATGGCCATAATCGCTGGCATTAATCACATTCATCCAGCCGATTTCAGGTCGCAGGGACAGCAGCAACTCTTTGCGGCAATAAAAAATCCCCGCCCCTTCAGGCCCCAGGAGCCACTTGTGGCCATCCGCAGAAAGAAAATCAATATTCATCGCCTGCACATCCACCGGCAATACGCCGCAGGCTTGTATGCCGTCAATGCACAGCAAAATGTCGTGGCTGCGGCAGAATTGGCCAATGGCGGCAATATCGTGGCGAAAGCCACTGGCATATTCAACATGCGATAAAGCAATCATGCGGGTGCGGGGCGTTATGGCGTCGAAGAGGCTTTGACGATCAATGCGCCCATCGGCTTCCGGTAACATGATGTGTTTGGCGCTGTGCCGCTGGGCAACGTCCATCCATGGATATACATTTGATGGATATTCCACCGCCGTGGAAATAATTTCATCGCCGGGCTTCCAATCCAGTCCATTGGCGACAAACGCAATTCCCTCACTGGTATTTTTAACGAATGATATTTCCTCCGGATGCGCATGAATAAATTCCGCGGCGAGTTTGCGTACCAATTCAATTTTATGATACCAGCGCCCGGACAGATATGAATCATCGCGGGCTTCCTGTGCGAAGCGTTCAATTGCCCTGGCCGCGCGGGCCGAAATGGGAGCGACGCCCGCATGGTTAAAAAATGTCCAGTTGCGGGTAATGGGAAATTCCTCTGCAACGTTGAAGTTGGCAGGCAAGGGTGGTAATGGTGGGCAGTTGTGCGGCGTGTTAATCATCGGGCGTTTCCTTTATTGGTACTGCGGCAGTATGACACGCAAAAATGAAAATGGCCAGCGAACATGGGCGGCCCGCACATGTGAATAGTGAATGTCATCACTTGGATATATCGGGCGGCGCATTGGGGCGATGTGCCACGACATACATGACAACATTGCACGCCAGTGCTTGTGCGGACTCTGGTGCATAGCCGCGAATAGCCCAGGTATTGGTGCCCAGCAGTCCGGAGGTTATGTCCTTCGAGGAAAAGACCACCACCCAGCGGTGATTGCGGCGAATGCCAAATAATTGCGGTGATGTGCGGGGGTGGCCAATATTTGTGCCAAACGTGCGATACTTAACCTTCGTGGCATTGATGCCTCCGGGCATCATTCCAGTAAACAGTGTGCTTTTGGCTGGCACAGCGCGCAATGTGCTGCCGGGATAAAGCGATTGAATCAGCAGGGAGCAAGAAGCTGTAAAGGCGGTTTTGCCGCCGGCACTGTCGGCAAACAACATTCCGCCGGCGTTGAGATAAGCCCGTAATGCTGTGATGTCTGCGCTGGAAAAGCTGATTGCACCCACACCCGTGAGGTGAATAAGCGGAACTTTATTGGCCGATGTCATATTCAGTTTTGAAATCGCAACGCTTTGCAGCGTAGCATCGGTCCGATCATACGCGGCCAACATGGCAACAAGCCGGGGCCATGCACCGGGTTCCGGATTCCAATTGCCCTGAAATGTCAATAAACCGATGGTCAGTTTTCGCACCGGTGCCTCATTGGGCGGCGGAACCGTCAGGCTCTCGAGCCGATTGGCGAGATACCCTTTTCCAGTGGCATAGAGATAAAAATTAAGCGGCAATTCCCAATACTGTTTATGATTGTGCAGGCGGCTTTGCCAGACGCCAGCCATATCGGAAGGGCTGACAATCCATAAATATCGCACACCATTGGAAAGCGCCAGCAGGGGCGCTTTGATATGGAACCAGGGCTGCATGGTCATCAGGGGGCTGGTAGCCGCGACAGGGTGAAATGTGAATGTATCGGAAACGCATGCCTGTCCGGCCTTTATCATCGCGCGGCGAAAGCGTTTGGAATTGGCGTCGCATGAGCACAATACCATTCCACCCGCATCAATATATTGTTTGAGCTTATTGAGAACCGCGGCGGAAAAATGTGGATCTTTGTGACCGGTTATCAGTAAAATCGGCGAATCCAGCCATTGGCTTACCGGAGAGGTGGTTGTGACCACCTGCCAGTTCAACGGCGTTTCCATTTCATGGGAAAGATAGGAAGTAATGTTGGCCGCATCGCGCTGGCGGGCGTTCCATTGACCATAGAAATGCGGTGAATACTGCAATTTATTCATGAATACCGGATTTAATCCCCGGTCCAGAATCAGCAGGCTATACGCGGTACCAATAACGCGGTTGCCATCCTGCGGTGTGATGAAATTGGCCGGCCAGCTACCATAAGGATTCTGCATATTCAGCAGCGTGCGGACAAAATCACGATACCAGTTATGCCCTGCAAAATATTTCATGCCCCCTGCAAGCCCGACACGTTCGTAGCCATACATGACGTACTGATTCACCGTGGCGGGATCAAAATGTGTATTAATCCAGCGCAGCCCGCGGACAATATTATTATCGGGGTGCGGATGGATATTCAGGTCGGTGGCATTGATAAATTCATCGGCAATAAAAAGGCTGGCAACGCCCGCGGGCGTAAAACTTTGCGGGTGCATGTGGTCATTGGTGTATCCCCATGAGCCGTCAATATGTTGTGTATTGCGCCAATGTGAGGCCAATAATCGCCACTGCGTTGACAGTACATTCAAACCGGCATGGGCGCAGGCCCAAAGGCCCAGCACGCCGTATTGCGTATTGGAATTATCCCATGTAAAACCCTGCTGCCGACGCCATGTGTAGGAAAAATCCCCGCCGGGGATCATGCCGCGAAATAAATAGCGGCGGTCGCGCTGCAAGGCTGTCATGTATTTCTTGCGTCCGACATTGGGCAGCAGCGTCAGAGCCTGAGCCTGAAACGATGCGGCATAGGTTGCTTTGGCTTTCAGGCTTGCCAGATAATTCAACGCCTGCTTCATGCGCGGTGAAAAGCTGTATAGTTGCGGCGGGTGCAAACTTTGATCAACATCAATGAGCGCTTCGAGCACCAACGCGGTTTCTCCTCCGCGCTCAGAAGCACCTGCCCAGTCCAGGCCGCCGTTCCAATAGTTTTTGCCCTTCTCCCGGCTAAGTAGAAAATCCACGCCGCGGCTAATAGCCGTCACGACCTTGCGGCTCGTGGCGCGGCTGGTATCCACGGTCGGATTGGCGGCGGTAAGGCTTAAGGGGCGGGGCAAAGTGAATGTGGATGTTGCAGGTTGTGTGCTTGTCAGTGGGGCGGCTACAGCCTTCAGTGCCGCGGGCGGTGTGCCGGAGTGGGGAACGGGCGGCTTTAAGTTTGCCGCAACACCGGCGCGCCGGGGCGCAGCGGGTTGTTTTACCGGCAAAACCAATACTACAGCAGGATGGGCTTTTAAGGCTGGTTTTGGTGCGAGCGATAATTGCTTGGCCAGCATGGATGAGGAATGGCCATAGACAATAATTAATGCTATGGCAATGCCTGCGAGAGCCAGAAATACGAATGCCGCAATGGCAATAATGGCCCCGACGTGGCGCTTTATATGTTTGTTAGCCAATGGATCCTGGTGTGGCAATGAAGTTGCCGCCGCAGGCGTTGCTGAAAGGCGGGACCAGCACGTCTGGCACACAACATGCTGTTCCCAAACGTGATGCGTTTCCAATGCACCGATCAGGCCGCCACAGTTTTCGCAGTTATTGGTTTCTGTCATGTTATGACCTAACCGTTTTTGCGATGGCCCAGCGAACTACCGGCGAAATTCCGTGTTTGCAGCAAAGCGCTGGCGTTGGGCCGACCAATCAAGTCGATCCGTGGCAACGCGCTGGGCTTTCATGATGCGAATTATACCATCAATTGCGGTATGCTACGCCGCCACTTCGTGTAACGCCTGAATCAGCAAATCCACATCCGCTTCGGAGTTAAAATGCCCCGGACTCACCCGTACGGCACCGTCGGGAAACGTTCCAATGACGCGGTGCGCATAGGGGGAGCAATGTAACCCTGGCCGCACGGCGATGGAGAATGATTCATCCAGAATACCGCCAAGTTCCTGCGGGCTGTAGCCTTCCACATTGAAGCTTACCGTGCCCACGCGATTGGCGGCGGCTTTGGAACCTTTCGGGCCGTAAATGCTTAGCGCCGCAATATCCGCCACGCCATCAATAAAGCGTTGCACGAGGGATCGTTCATGGGCCAGCGTTTTGGCGGGATCATGCTTGATGACAAAATCGGTCGCCGCTCCAAGGCCGGCGATACCAACGGTGTTGGGCGTCCCGCCTTCCAACAGATATGGCATTAACCGAGGTTGCGTGGGCGTTGCGGAATCGCCACCGGTGCCGCCCTCGCGAAAGGCGATCAGATCATCCATATTGACGGTTGTATGGATATAAAGTCCCCCGGTGCCGGTAGGCCCCAGAAGCGATTTATGGCCCGGAAAGGCCAGCAGATCAACGTGCTCATGCACGATATTAATGGGAACTGTGCCGATGGTTTGGGCGGTATCCAAAAGGAATTTGATACCATGTTCGCGCGCAATTTTTCCTATGGCCGCCACCGGTTGAACAGTACCCACCACATTGCTGGCATGCGTAATGGCGATGATGCGCGTTTTAGGCGTAATGGCCTTTTTGACTTCATCGGGATCAATCGTGC
>JAJZVR010000235.1 GCA_021847065.1 Planctomycetota bacterium
CCCGGGGGGCAAACCCGGGCAAGGAGAAAGGAATCCTGGCCATGAACAACTCCATCCGATTTCCCGTTTTGACAGCGGCTTTATGTATTGTAAATGCGGCGATGGTCATCAGTACCCCATCGGCCAATGCGCAGGAAACCCCGGCGATGGCCCGGCAGATTCAGCAGCGCGAGGCGGCCATTAAACCGGATGACGCCGCAGGCCATCAGCGGATGGCACAATATTTATACAACAACCGCCTGTATGACCAGGCACTGCAACAGGTCAATGAGGCATTGAAGATCAAGCCGAACTTTCAGAATGCGCAACTTCTTAAAAATCTTATTGAATCGGCGTTGCGGCGACAAACCACCACGCATAATGTCCCCGCTAGGACGCAAAATGTAAGTTCTTCCACCGAACCTTCGGCCATTCCAACCTCCGGCGGGCAAAGCCTCTTGACGATCAACGATGTCTACAAGATCCGATTCTGGCAGCTACAGCGTCATGAAACGGCACCGATTGAGGGAAAAATTCTGAACCGTCGAAAAACGCTCATGGCATTCTGGCGGAATATTATTTTACGCAATCCGATATATCAGAACAGCACGCTGACGCGGCGGGATTATGAGCAGTTTATCAGTCCGAATAATTTAAACCGGCAGATTTATCTGATCCGTCGGCTCGGCACAACAAAATACTGGGATCAAGTTCAAATTAAAAGTGATCCGCAGGTGATGAAAATATTCCGCACGGATATTCAACCCATTGTGCTGCAAAGCTGTGGAACCATCGGCTGTCACCGCGGGCAAAATGCGCCGGGCTTCCGGATTTATGGTGATCAAGGCGGCAACAATACGTTGAAAACCTATACCAATTTTTTGACACTCACACGTTTCAAGTATGAAAATATGCCCCTGATCAGCCAGCATAATCCACGTATGTCCCTGCTGTTGCAATACCTGAAACCCAAAGAACTTCAGGCGTATTCGCATCCGGGAAAAAACGGCCCGGCACCGTTGAGATTCAGTGAAAATAAGGTCATAACCTGGATTGAATCACTGCGCTATCCGCCGCACCGCTACGGAATTATGGCCCACGCAGCACCGATGCAGTCGACGGCGAAAGCGAAGACGGCCACCGGGGCCAAATAATCACAGGATCAAACAGTACCTTGAATGCGTCAGCAAACATTGCCAATGCCGGTACCTGGGTGAGGTTCCGGAAATGCGTTTCCAACCGCCAGCCACAGTCGGGCATTTATGTAGCGGCGGATTTTTGCGGCGCGAAAGCGCACTGGCGGCGGCAGCCTAATTTTTTGAAATCGTGGCATCGTTGGCTTTGTGAAACGAGCTGACCCCGGGCTTGAAAACCACTTTGTCTTCGACCACCACGAGTTCTTCATTGAGGAAATATTTGACGGCTTTGCCCAAGGTTTGAGCTTCAAGCTCCAGGCCCCGCTGTCGGACATCCTCGGCTTGATCCACCCCGACATTAATATGGAAAACATCCTGAAGAATAATGGGGCCTTTATCGAGTTCTTCGGTGACAAAATGAGCTGTACACCCCGTGACGCGCACGCCACTTTCAAAGGCCTGACGATATGGATTGGCACCGGGAAAATAAGGCAGCAGCGAGGGGTGAATATTGATGATTTTAGAGCGGAATGCGGTGATGATTTCCGGGGAAAGAATTTGCATATAGCGGGCGAGAATAATCAAATCCGGGTTCAATGACCGCAGCTTTTCCAGCAGCCACCGCCGATGGTTCGCTTTCGCCGATTCATCCGGTCCGCAAGGGGTAAAAGCAAACGGCAATTCGGCGGCGCGGGCGATATTTTCCAATACCGGATGATTGGCCAGAACGGAAATAATGTGGCCATTGAGCTCGTTCTGTCGGTTGAGTTCCAGGAGTTTTTCCAGGCAATGCGGTTCTTTACTTACCAGCACCACCACGCGCTTGGCCTTGCGGGCTTGGCGCAGCGTTATGCGGGCTTCCATACCGATTTGCCGACCGAGATCCAATAAACCCGTAATAAGTTGATCCAGCGAAATGGCCATATCATGCAGATCAACCAGCATATCCATGACAAATATGCCCCGAACGACGCGCTGTTCCATATCTTCGATATTTATGCCATGTGCCGCGACATAGGTGGCGAATTTTGCAACGACACCTTTTTGATCTCTACCCTGCACGGAAATAACGGCCAGCACCTTGGGATTTTCCGACATATTGAATTCCTTACATCTTAACGCGGGTGCATCATAGCACACGCTAATGCCGCCGCACCAGTAATACCGGCATCATTGCCCAGTTCGGCACAGCGGATAGCGATGGCGGGCGGATCCATTTTCCAATAATTTTCTTCAAAGTGCCGGCGCACCGGCTGCAGCAGGAATTCCCCCGCCGCCGCCATGCCACCGCCGATCACAATCACCTGCGGATCCAGCCAATGCACAGCGCTGATACAGGCGATGGCCAGATATCGGCAGGTCTGATTCCAGATATCCAAAGCCAGCTCATCGCCCCGCCGGGCATGATCTTCGACATCCCGTGCGCTAAGTTCGCCGACTTCCGCCAAGGCTTCACGCAGACTGGAGGTAACTTCCGGATCATGCAGAGCCTGCACAGCCCGCTGCCCTACGCGGCTGGCGGCGGTATACATTTCCAGACACCCCTTTTGCCCGCAGCCGCATACGGCCCCATCGGGTACCACAATAGAATGTCCCAATTCCCCCGCCATATCCGTGTGGCCACGAACCAGGCGGCCATCCAGAATGATTCCACCGCCCACACCGGTACCCAGCGTGATCATCATCATATTGCGAACATTTAAGCCCTTTCCGGCACCGGCGAAATATTCGCCGTAGGCGGCGGCGCGGGCGTCATTTTCGAGAATAGCCGGTTTGCCCAACGCTTGGGAAATACGCTCTCGTAATGGAACATTTTCCCATCCCGGCAAATTGGCGCTGCGAATGACGACACCTTTTTCAGTGGATAGCGGGCCGGGGGAATCGATGCCGACAGCGGCTATGGCGTCAAGCGTGATGCCCGCCAACTGCACAGATTGTCGGGCGGCAGCGATCATGTTGGCGATAACCGCGTCCGGCCCACGGCCTGTCGGCACGCTGACTTTGGAGATCAACTTGCCAGCACAATCCAGCACGCCGGCCTTGATGTTCGTGCCACCGAGGTCCAGACCAATGTACAAGCCGTCAGCCACGGCAGCTCCTTTTTCTTTTGAGAAGTTAGTCTCCCATGATGCAAAGCCTCACCCGCGCAGGATGAAAAAAGGCCGTATTATTTCGCTGTTGCGAAGGCGCGGCCAATTTTCAGAGCAGAAGTCAGGCATTGGAAGTTGGAAACATCCGATGACTTTCCACTTCCCCGCGTCTAACGCCTGCCTGCTACCTCTTTGGCCCGACTGTTTTAATCGTAATGGTTTCCGGGGCCAGGCCTTTGGCGGCGGCGGTTACGTGAATCACGCCCGGCGTGCGGTCAGCCTGTACCAGCACCATGGCGTGCCCATAGAAGGCCTTGTGATAAGGGGCCTGATTGGGTTCATGGCACGCCGGATCGCCATTGCCGGAGCCGACAATTCTGCCAGGCCCCGTAATGCTGAATCGCACCATGTTCATGGCGTCGGTGACAACGTGACCATCGGCATCCATGACCGATACGGCGATGGGCGCAATATCTTCGCCATTGGCCCACATGTTGGGCCATTGGTTAACCAGCCGCAATCCTACCGCCGGGCCGGTGGTACGTTGCGTCCAAGTGGCCACAAGTTTTCCGTGGTTATAACCCCGCGCGACCAATTTTCCCGGCTGATAGGGAACCTGCCAGTCCAGGTACCAGTATTTCGGCATTTTCTTTTGGCCGATTTTTTTGCCGTTAAGGAATAGTGCCACCGTACCGCAATTGCCATAGCAACGCACCATCACTTTTTTACCGATCATGGATTTAGGCAAATCCCATTGGGGGCAAATGTAAACCAGTGGCTTTTTGCCCCACCAGGCTTTGTAATAATAAGCATCCGGCTTGGAGAAGCCGCAGATATCCAATACGCCAAAATGGGAATTTATATCCGGCCAGGCATAGGGCGTCGGTTCACCACGATAATCAAAACCGGTCCAGTTAAAGCCGCCTTCCACAAATTTCTGCGTGGCGATGGGCTTCCAGGTGTCCCAGGCATATTGCGACCAACTGGTGTGCATGGTGTACTGGCTTACCAGCCCTTTGCTTTTGCTGTTGACCAGCACGCCGCGATCACTGCACGTGCTGCCGATTTCACTACCAACAATGGGCAGATTTGGCAGAAGTTTGTGCATCCAGGCATAGTCGCCAGGGTGATAGTTGATACCCTGTAGATTTTCTACGTGGGTAAATCCGTGCGGATAGCCGCCATTCATGGCACACGTGATCGGGCGAGTGCGATCATATTTATGCACTTCACGCATTAAAGCGCGGAAAACTTTTTGACCATATTTAGTGGCCTGAATTTTCCATTCCTCATTGCACATGGACCACATAATGACACTGGGATGATTGCGGTCGCGGAGAATCAGAAATTTAATCGCCGCCATATTGTTGTATGGATCACCAATACTGGCCTTGGGATTCTGGGAATTCGTCGGGTGGCGATTTTCATCCATGACCAACATGCCCAGATGATCGCAGGCGCGATAAAACGCGGGCGAAACAGGATTATGCGAGGTTCGATACGCATTGGCGTGGAGTTCCTTTTTCAGCATCATCACCCGCCACCACCAGAGGTTATTTGGTGCGCCTATGCCCACTGCGGGGAAATCCGCATGGTTGCATTCTCCCTTGATTTCCACGCGCTTGCCATCAAGGAAAAAGCCCTTCGCGGGATCAAAACGCAGGGTACGAATGCCGAAGGTGGTTAATTTGGCATCGGCATTTTGGCCATCGGATTCAATACTGGTATGGAGTTTGTACAAATTGGTGTGATGCAGGCTCCAGAGCGCCGCATGAGCCAAAGTGGCGTGCTGATTAAACGTGGCGTGCTGCCCGGCGGAAAGCATTTCCGCCGTGCGCACAGAGGCGACAGCATGACCAGCGGGATCGTAAATGGTGGAAACAATTGAAAATACCGCCGCGTGCGGACGGTTGTTGGCCACGGTGGTTTGTATGGTCAAATTGGCATTGGCATGATCACCCATGCTGGAGCCATAATGAATGTTTCCCGGTACATCGCTGATCACATAAGTACCGTAACGGGTGATGTGCAGGTTGTGCTTCACAATCAGCCAGACATTGCGGTCTATGCCGCCGCCTTCGCACCACCAGCCTTCAAAAAATGTGGGATTTACATAAACGGCCAGCGTATTGGGCTTATTAAAATGGACAAACTTGGCGATATTGAAGCGAAAGCCGGTATAGCCGCCGATATGTTTGCCGACAAGCTGGCCATTGACATAGACGTGGGCATCACGGTACACACCCTCGAAATATAACCAGAGCATTTTGCCCTTATCCGAGGCGGGCACGGTAAAGGTACGCTGATACCACGCCGGGTATACGGGTAGATAGCCGTGGCCGGCGTTGGCGTGGGGAGAAAATTTTCCGCGGACAATAAAATCATTGGGAAGCCGAACATTGCGCCACAAAGAAGTGACCGCCGGAACGGCGGACTCACCGGATGCCCGATGCCAGCGCCAATGAAAATCCAAGTTGATGCGCGATCGTGGATCAGCACCGGCAAAGTGCGGAAAAATAGCTGCCAGTGCCAGCAATGCTGTGAGCAATCCGATGGCCTGCGAGCGCATGCGGCAGACCGGGTATATCTGGCCCATGCTTGGCGCATGGACGGTGCGGAGAATGAGCCGGCCCGTGGCTTGCAGGCGTCGCCATGCCGAGGGCTTCTTACCAGATAAGACCGATACTCGTTGGACACGCATGAGTGATTTCCTTTTACCTGGTTCGGGTGAAAAAACAGATTTCAAGAAACAGTGAGCAAAGATATCATGAACAATGCTTGCAGATTCATTTATCAAAGTCCCGGCACGCCAAGATTCTTCGTCCAGCGTACTGGACATTTCCGCCCATTGGCAATCCCGACTATTTAGCCTTTCAGTATCGCACAGAATTTTTAAGAACGCCAGCATGTGTGTCACAGGACGATTGGACGCAAACATATCGGAACTTCTGTCCGCATGACTCAATTGAGCGTTCACCGCCGCGCGATCAAGATTCTGTTATTAACGGCGGTTCAAAACCGGGCGATACGGCACCCGCAATATTCGCACAAGCGTTTTTTACATAAATTCTCTTGACTTATTAAGGCTTTTTTCTTACCTTATTTGGCTCGATTGATCCGGAACGTAAAACCGGCTGGGTCGAATGTTTCGCCGATGAATGGCAG